>JAHJAR010000106.1 GCA_018814045.1 Planctomycetota bacterium
CTCCTCCAGCGTGAGCTTCTCCCACTGGGTCTGGCAACGCTGCCGCAGATCCTTCTCCACTGCGTAGAGCTTGCCGATCCAGGCCAGTGCCGTCTCCATGCGGACCGAATCCAGCCGGCGGCTCTCGTGGAACTTCCGCCGCGCATGGGCCCAACAGCCCACCTCGATGATCCGGCCTCCGGATTCCAGGTAGATCCCGTCGTAACCGTTGAAAGCGTCCGCCTGCAAGTAGCCGCGATAGTCGGCGAGAAACGCCGCCGGCCCGTCGCGCTGGTGAGTCGTCGTGTAGTCGAACACCGTCAGCGGATGCAACGGATCGCCCACGTACGGCCAGAACCGGCCGGTGTGCTTCTGCTTGCGGTAGGCGTCGCGGACCTTCACCGGGGTATCGTCGGTGTGGATTACGTGGGAAGCCAACACCACGCGCGTCGCCAGGGCGTACAAGGGCCGGAGGAATTCGGCCGTCCGCAGCCACCACCCGTCCATCGTCTGCCGCGAGATCCGCACGCCCTGCCGCTTGAAGATCCCTTCCAGTCGGTACAAGGGCAGATGATCGGCGCCCTTGCAGACGATCACCTGCGCCAGCAGCCCCGGACCGGCCAAGCCGCCCGGGATCGCCTCGGGCGGTTTCTTCGCGACCACCACGTTCTGCTCGGAGGGCGTCAAGCCGCTTTCCGGAAGCTGTTCCTTGCGGACGTATTTCTTGCGGACGTGCAACGTCACGAACAGCGTCGAGGGCCGCCAGTCGAGTTGCTCGCTGGTCTCCGGCGGCAGCTCGGCCAGGTTTTCCACGCCGCCGAGCGCCACCTTTTCCGCGTCCGTCAGGTCGTGGACGACCTCCTCGCGCTGGGTCTCGTCGGGAATTCGCCCCCGGCCGTGCCGGTCGCGGTTCTTGGGCGTGGACGACGCCACGGGCGTGTCTTCGGTTGCCGACGGCGAGGGCGTGCTCGGGGCCTCCTCCTCGCCCGCGTGGGGATCGAACAGCACCCCTTGCCGCGGATCGAACTTCTCGCTGCTGCGGCCGTAGATCCTTTTCAAGAGCAAGTGCATGTGATGCTCTTGCCGCTGGAGCCTCGCGTTGGCCTTCTGCAACTCTTCCACCAACTGCACGACCAACTGCTTCAGCACCGCCGGGTCGTCCGGCAGCGTGTCGAGATCGGGCAGAAGCGGTGCGTCCGTGCTCATGCCCTATAGAACGCCCGACGCGCAAAATAGTTCCGCAGAAATCGCGAAAATCTTTCCGCCGCGCAAATACACCATACGAGACCGAGGCCTCGCCCCAGCGCCGAGCCGTCTCGGGCCCGCTGGTCTTACTCGCCCTGGTGCCGATAACGCTTCCGCTGCCGCACGCTCGCAAGATCGATGCCGCGCAACAGCAGCGTCAACTCGGTGGCCGAAAGCGTCACGCTGCGTGACTGCCCATCGACACACGGCGTCTGAAACGTGCCGGCTTCCAATCGCTTCGCCCAAACCGCGATCCCATCGGCGTCCCAATAAAGCAGCTTCATGCGGTCGCGACGCTTGTTGATGAACACGAACAACCCGCCGCGAAGCGGATCTTGCCCGAGGTGCTCGATCGCCAGGGCCCACAACCCGTCAAAGCTCTTCCGCATGTCCGTCGGTTGGACGCACAGATAGATGTCCACCGGCAAGGCCAGACTCAACACGATCGGACTTCCAATGCCCTGAGCACTTCGACGAGCGTCTGCCGATCGACGCCCGGCCCGACGCGGACCATCCGGCCATCGCCGAGGTGGATCTCCAGGGCGGCGGCATTCACCATGCTGTTGCCCGACAACAGATGGATCGGTACGAATGGCGACGCATCGTTGCCCGGCGATCTACCGCCGAGGGGCGTCGCCGTTGTGGGCTTGCCCCGGCGTGGTTTCTGTCGCCGGTTGGACTCCCCGGAACGCTCGCTCCCATCGGCGACCGATGATCGGACCGCCTTCCGGCCACGCACCGGCCGCGTCTCGCTCCGCCGGGCCAACTCCTTCCGCCACCAATAGAAGGCCGACTCCTTCACGCCGACTTGCCGGCAATACTCCCGAACCGACTGCCCGCTTCCCCCTTGTCCCCGCACCACTCCCCGCCAATAACGCTCCTTCTCAGGATCGGTCCGCCGTAAACGCGTCTTACCCATCACGTGGCTCCTGAAATCCACAGGCCGAGACCCCCTCGGCCCATCAACCCCAGCCTACCACCCCACGCAAGACGCATTCCGCGGGACGCTTACCGATTCGGAGAACAAACCGAAGAAGAAACGCCACCGGTGCGGGTAGCCATGTTAAGTTGGGTGCGGACACTACAGAAATGGATGCCCCGGATATCATCCCCTATCTGTGAATACTCCGCCGCTCGACCCCCATTCCTGACATGCGTAAGCGTCCGGCGGAACAC
>JAHJAR010000364.1 GCA_018814045.1 Planctomycetota bacterium
ACAGGTCGCGATACCTCCTAAGGGTGCTCTCGGGAACGCCGAGCATCTTCGATATCTGCTTCAGCGTCAACAACATGCAACCAACTCCCCGCTTCGAAGAAAGCTCAAACTCCTTTCCCTCGCCGAATTTCCATTTTATGCCGCGTTTCCGCCGCGCGTTTTTCCGTCATGTCCACATGAGGTCCGTGCGCCGGCATCATGCCAGTGTAAAAATTCCCTTCAGTGGAAAGTACAGGAAGTGGGTGCGATTCAGGCAGTACATCTTCTTTCTCCCACTGCGGGTGTATGCCACAAGCCCGAACTCGATCAGCGTGCCTATCTGCCGATTCACCTCCGAAACGGAAGCGCCGCAGAAATCGGCAAGCTCCTTTTCATAAAAAGTCTTGTTTTCGTCACCGTACAGTGCGGATAGAATCCTGATTTTCGTTTTGCTGCCCAGAATCTCCTCGATAAAAGCCTCATCAGCCATCGGAAGTTACCTTTCTCTACACATTTCCAACACAAAAATGCAGCCTTATCGAAAAACTCCTGTTCATCTTAACTTCTTCTATGGAATTTTTCCAGACTTTTCGATAAATAAATGTCTAAAAAAGCTGTTTAAGCAATTAAGCAAAATTTTTTAGACAAGGTGTAGACAAACATAAGAAACTATGATATCGTATGTTTGACTATAGGTAATCGTAGGCATTGTATGGCGAAGTCTTACACCACAAAGCAAGTTGCTGACATGCTGAATATTGATAAGTCTACTTTGCTCAGGTGGATCAGACAAAAAAAAATCGCCGATGTGAAACATCGAGACGGCCGTAACTGGAGGATATGGTTTCCGGAAGACATCGAAAAGGTCAAGCGCTTTCATGAAAAGATGCACAACATTACCCTCGACATCTTCGATGATTCCAACGAAGAGGAAAACGCATTGCAAGAAGGTGTAAAGTGAAAGCCCTGTCCAATCACACGGGCACTGTATATTATGCCCCATCAGGCTGCCGGCCGACTGTGGTGGCGACGCAATCGGTTGCCAACAGGTTTTGTGCCTGTGGATTCTCGAAACCATTGAAAAAACATGGAAGGATTGTGCGAGGGCATGATTTCCGTGTTTTAAATAAAATCGGACCCGCTCGAAAAACGCGCTCTGAGAAAAGCGGTCCGGAGCAAAAACAGCCGGGGGTGGCTAAACGCATTGTAACACTCCAAAACATTTTGGAACTTGGACTCCATTAAATCCAAGAGAGAAAGAAGGGGGAGTAAATGGAAAACTTCACACCCGAAATTGAAAGGTTTGCGAAGATCAGAGTGCTCGGGATCGGCGGGGGAGGCTGCAATGCAGTTAACAGAATGATAGAAGTGGGGCTCCGAGGGGTGGATTTCATCGTTGTAAACACCGATTCCCAAGCTTTAGTGTCCTCTCCGGTGCGCCATAAAATCCAGATCGGACCGAAAACCACCGGCGGTCTGGGTTCCGGAGCGGATCCCGGCGTCGGTCTCCAAGCGGCTCAGGAGAGCAAACACGAGATCGAACAGGCTCTCGAAGGCTCAGACATGGTCTTCATTACCGCAGGCATGGGCGGCGGTACCGGAACGGGCGGCACACCCATTGTGGCGGAGGTCGCCAAGGAAATCGGCGCACTGACAGTAGCAGTAATTACCAAGCCATTCTCCTTTGAAGGCAGGCAGAGGAAAGTCATCGCCGACGAGGGCGCCGCCGTTCTGAAAGAAAAAGTAGACACACTCATCACCATACCCAACGACAGGCTCGTGCACGTAATTGAACCGGACACGCCCCTTCAGGATGCGTTCAGGGTCGCCGATGACATCCTCCGCCAGGGTGTTCAGGGAATTTCAGATCTTATTACAATCCCCGGTCTCATCAATCTCGATTTCGCTGACATCAAAACGATTATGCACGGCGCCGGCTCCGCCCTCATCGGTATTGGAGAAGGCTCCGGCGAGCATCGGGCCGTGGAAGCCGCTGAAAAAGCCATTAACAGTCCCCTTCTTGAGTCCTCCATCGAGGGCGCCCAGGGCATTCTCCTGAACATCACCGGCGGAAGAGACCTCTCGCTCCACGAGGTCAACGCCGCCGCTGAAATCATCGCTAACATCGCCGACGAGAACGCCAACATCATCTTCGGCGCTGTTATAGACGAATCTCTCGAAGGTGTTGTCCGCATCACGGTCCTTGCCACCGGCTTCGGCGAAGCCGCCAGGGCTTCCATTCCCTTCTCCTCCCATGAAAAAGATGCTGCGCCGGAACCCAAATCCATCCCTCGCATACGCTCGAAGCAGCAGGATAATCTTGATATTCCAGCCTTTTTAAGGGCACCAGGACAGTGATATGACTTAGCCCCCTATCCCTTCCTCATAAATCTCCCGTTCATTGCCGACGGCCCCCTTTCGTCGGCACTTTTTTATGTGCTTAACTCGCACTAACCCCTTCGAGCACACGGTGTCTTTTAACTTTTTCACAATATTTCGTGTTTTTATATGCGGATGGCCTTGCGACCCACCCCCGACGCTCACCAACACCCCACTCATTTATTTTTGGGTACACAGCATCACATTTTAACAAAACATGACTTGTTGGTTGTTTTTGCTCTGGCGTGTGTTTTGTTTTCCGGCTTTACAATCCACACGATTTCTTTAATTCCGAAAAATGCGGCCCGCACTCCCTCTGATTAAAAACACGCATCAAAACCACCTTTTTTGCGCTGTCATCAAAAGCGTGTGAAATCGCGTTGTGTTGCGCGTGGTTTACCTGCTGCTTTCATAAAAACAATCGTAGCACAACACCTTGGTGGGCAGATCACTCTTCCCGGGCAGGCCGGATTCGTAATAAAACACCTTCAAACAATCTCTGCAGCAGAATCTCCGGCATTTCTCGCATCTACTGAAGGGATTTAACTCAAATTCAGACCCGCAGACAGCACACTTCTGCAGCGGACTTCCTGAGCCGGACTTTGATTCCATCTCAATCGAAAGGGCTTGTTGAGTATATCATCGTGTATTTGGGTTTCACAAGGAGTCTTTACGAAATCGCCGCCCCCATGCCGTTCCTGCCTAATCACGAGGAGTCCATTTCACACAGACGCTTTCAGCTCCGCACCAAGAACACCGCCGGATTGCGCTCGTTCATATTATTAATTATAGTGCAAGAGGAATATAAATAAACTAAAATAGTTGAGGAAATCTGGTATGAAAGCCGTGGCGAATGAAATAACAATCAGTGGTGTGAGGGTTCATAACCTCAAGAACCTGTCCGTGAGCATTCCAAGGAACAGGATGGTTGTATTCACAGGAGTGAGCGGATCGGGGAAAACCTCGCTTGCATACGACACGATCTTTTCGGAGGGACAGCGGAGATATTTCGAGACACTTTCGGCATATTTCAGACAGTTTGTGGTTGGGATGGATAGGCCGGACGTCGATCTGATCGAGGGACTCTCGCCATCGATATCCGTAGATCAGCGGGGCAGGGCGAGGTCCGGCCGCTCGACCATCGGCACCATCACGGAAACCGCCGACTATTTGAGATTGCTGTTCACAGCGATTGCAAAACCCTACTGTCCCGATTGTGGCATCGCGATAGAAGCGATGACGCCCGAGAGGATGGTTGAGGCCATTACGGACAGTTGGAAGGGGCGCGTGGTGGGAATCCTCGCGCCCGTTGTGGTGGGAAGGAAGGGAACCCACAAAGAGCTGATAGAGGGAATAAGCCGCCGCGGGTATCAGAAAATCCGTGTCAACGGAAAAATTTACAACATCGACGACGAGATAAAGATGGCCCGCTATAAGGCGCACGATATCGAAGTGGTGGTCGA
>JAHJAR010000107.1 GCA_018814045.1 Planctomycetota bacterium
CGGGGCGCTAAACACGGGCGCGACCTGTTGCACAAGCTCCACGAACGAGTGTACCAGTTCCACGACGAGCCTCCTTGCTCTGTGGGGTCTTCCTTAACCAACAACCCCAATAGTGCCGGAGGTTCGTCTTTGCTTACCGGGGCCTCATCCAGGCCTCAAAAATGCGAAAACCGAACTTAGTGCCATCCGGGCAGGTCACCCATTAGTTGGCAGGCTGTCCTGGATTGGCTCCTCGTCCGCTGCATGCCACGTGTCGCCTGGACGCTCATCCCGCACTGTTCGCACCACGTCACGCAGCGCGGCAACAATCGGCAGGACGTTTCCTTCGTAAACGATGATCGCCGGGCGTAGCGCGCGCTGCGGACTGAGCGTTGCACGGCCGCCACAGTGACTCCGGTTTGAAGCCGGCCGTGCATCTTGGAGTTGAGCGCTCGGTTCGACCGCATCGCCACATAGCGGACCGGCCCGCCCCCCACCTGCGGCCGCGTGCCGACACCGTTGCGGGCGCCGCCACGCATCGGCACACTACACTCGTGGGAACCGGCGTGGAGGTTCCGGCTGCGCGGTCGAACACGCACCACGTCAGCATCCCGCGCGCGATCAGACGTAGGCAGCGGACATGACACAAGACGGCGGAGAAAACGACCGGCGGACCGAGCGCGAAGAGATGGTCACGTTCCAGATCGAACGCCGGGGAATCCGGACCGTGGCCGTGCTGGACGCAATGCGGCGTATCCCGCGGGAGTGGTTTGTTCCTCCCGGCAGCTACGCGCGGGCCTACGACGACAGCGCCCTGCCCATCGACTGCGACCAGACCATCTCCCAGCCGTACATGGTTGCCCGCATGACCGAGCTGCTCGAACTCACAGCGACCGACAGCGTGCTCGAGATCGGCTCCGGCTCGGGCTATCAGACCGCCATCCTGGCCCGTCTGGCCCGGCACGTGTACACCGTCGAGTGGCACGAGCACCTCATGCAGCAGGCGCTCGCGCGTCTGCGGCGGCTGGGGCTGGACAATGTCACGTTGCGCTGCGCCGACGGATCGCTGGGCTGGCCCGAGCACGCCCCATACGAAGCGATCATCGTCACCGCCGGCGCCCCGAACGTGCCTGCACCTCTGGAGGAGCAGTTGGCCACTGGCGGCCGGCTGGTTGTTCCGGTCGGATCGCAGTGGGAACAGACGCTGGTCTGTGCCCGCCGCACCGCGACGGGCCTCACGCAGCAGCGGGTGCTGGGCTGCCGGTTCGTGAAGCTACTGGGCGCTGCGGGTTGGCAAAGCTGAAGGCGGCGGGCCCGGTCGGAAACTGGCCCAACCGCACACCACGCCACTGATCCCCCAACCACGAATTCGCGCGGCGCTGCAAGGACTGCTCTCCGCACCGCGTGCAAGCCAGCATTGGCGTGCATTACAGGACGTGCACCTTCTGACAAACCCTGTTTGACCTGCCACGGAAACCGGTCCTAAAACAAGTGTGAGGACTTCTCGGACAGGGGACATAGGAGGCGACCAACCACAAGTCACTTAGAACCTATCCCAAAACCGTCCAGAGGTGGGCAGTTGAACAGCGCCGCGCGCGTAAGCAAGCGGTTTTTCGGCAACCGCCCCCTGACGGCCCCGTCTCGGGAAGAGTCTTGGGATAGGTTCTTAGCCGGCACGGCTGAGAAGGCGCTTGCGTAGCGCCATCTACCAGAAATCCGACAAAGGGCTCCGTTGCGACTTCCGCCGCGGATCGTCCAGACTTCGAGGGAGAAAAGAACAATGTCCAAACGAATCGCAACGGTTATGTTCGTAGCGAGCGCGGCGGTGCTGCTTTCGGCGGCCGCCCCGGCGCAAGATTTCCTGCTGATTCCAGATTCAACCGCCGACACGGTTGGCATGTATGACCCGTACGATGGAACGTACTTGGGCGACCTGATCAATGGGGCGGGCCTCTTCTCGACGCCGATCAACGCCGTCCCAGGACCAGGCGGCAACATCTACGTCTCCGACCAGGTCGCCGATTCGGTCTTCGTCTTTGACAAAAGCGGCAATTACCTGAGCACGTATGCCGACAACACGGACGGCCTGAACAACATCCGCGGCATCGACTTCCGCAACGGGCACCTGTTTGTCACCAGCGGTGACGACTACGTGGCGGAATTCGACGGCCCCCACAGCCGCCTGCCCGATTTCATTGCGGACGGCAGCGACCCGTTTGACATCCTGTTCCTGGATGACGGGCGCGCGCTGCTGGCAGACATAGCCGGGACAACCGATAACATCCGGCTCTACCAAAGCGACGGCACGTTGGACTCAGTTCTGTTCCAGGTCAGTTTCCCCGAGCAGGTCCAGTTTGACAGTCTGCTGCCGGGCGGCTTCCTCAATGCTTCGTTCAGTGACGACGTTCTGACTGACTTCGCTTTGGACGGAACGATCAGCGAAACGACGTACTTCAACAGCGGCCGCGGCGTGTTCCGGCTCGGGAACGGCCACCTGCTCGCCACCGCCGGCGATGGCGTCTGGGAAGTCGAACCCAAGACTGGCAACCTGATCGAGATGAAGAAGGATGGATCGATGCGCTTCATCGAGTACGTCCCCGAACCGGCCAGCGCGCTGCTGCTCGTTCTGGGCGGTCTCTGCGCGTATCGCCGCCGCTAAACACCAGCCTGATCTCCCGCGTCCTGCGGAGGACGCTTACCGTCGAACGGCCGTGGCCCCTCCCGCGGCCGTTCGCCTTGCGCTGGTCGACCGCCGACAAACCAGCGGCGGCCGCCCGCAGGCATAGACGTGCAACCGGACGCGGTAGGCTCGGCGTTGTTTTTTTTTGCAGCTTTGACCTTGTCCGAAAGCGCGCCTAAAAAAGAATGCGTAGGTTCGGCAGTTCTCAGGAGAGTGGGAAGCGGCAGCTATGCGGGCTTCTCGATTCTCGCGTGGGTAGCCGCACAGCCGGTTCATGCCGGTTCCTGGTACGCGCAGGCACCAGCGGGTGCGCTGCGACGACCACGACTCCCCCCGCCACCACGCAAAACGTGGCCCCAAAAAGGAGGAGTCAATGTCACGTCCCGGTTTGGGCGCGGCGACAGCCGCCATCGTGCTGATAGTGTTAGCAGCCCCCACATTCGCAGACTATCTGCTGATTCCCGACTCGACGGCCAAGACGGTCGGCATGTACGACCCGTACGATGGGACCTATCTCGGCAATCTCATCGACGGATCGAGCCGTTTCTCGCTGCCAATCAATGCGGTCCCCGGCCCGGACGGCAACATCTACGTCTCCGACCAGAACATGGACGCCGTCTTTGTCTTCAATCCGGCGGGCGAGTACCTATCCACGTACGCCGACGCCAATGACGGGTTGAACGACATCCGCGGCATCGCCTTCCAGGCCGGCCACCTGTTCGTCACCAGCGGCGACGACTACGTAGCCGAGTTCAACGGGCCACACAGCCGCCTGCCGGACTTCATCGCTGACGGCAGCGACCCTTACGATATCCTCTTCCTTGCTGATGGTGGCGCGCTCGTGTCGGATATTCAGGGCACGGGCGACAACATTCGGCTCTACGACGCGGCCGGCAATCTGACCTACGAGTTGTTCAAACTCCCGTTCCCGGAGCAGATTCAGTTCGACGCGCTTCGCCCGGGTGAGTATCTGAGCGCCTCGTTCACCGGTCGTGTCATCTACGATTTCGGGATCTACGGGGCCATCGTGCAAGTGACGCCGCTGGGCGACTTCGGTCGCGGGGTCTTCCGGCTAGGTAACGGCAACCTGCTGTCCGCTGATGCCGATGGAGTGTGGGAATTGGAACCCGGCAGCGGCGTTGTAGTCGAGCAGGAGTACGCCGGGTCGATGCACTTCATCGAGTACGTCCCCGAACCAAGCCCGGTAGTCATGCTCATGCTCGGCACGCTGTTGGCGAAGCGGCGCTGGTAGCCCCAGCGACCTCCTGAGTCCGCTCGCCGGCCTGGACTGACACGCGCTTGCGGAAAGCTCGACCTCGGCCAGGGTAGCGTTACCGGCGGGCACCGGCCCGCGCGGCGTTCCTCCATGGCGCGTGCTCTGCGGTGCGCCTGAGGGTTTTGGCGCATAAGAGCCGCCAGGCGCCTCACATTTCTCCTCCTGCTCGCTATACTAAGCCAGTCTCAGATAGCCACTTAGGCGGTCCGCGCATCCATCGCCCGTGTCCGGAAACTGCGGAACGCGCCGTGCTGGCGGACAGAGAGGTGAAGGCTGCAACCTGCATCGAGGTGATCGGGTCGCTCCCCTCCCGGCGGGCCCAGGCGGGTGCGACAGCCGGTCCCTGGAAGGGATGGCTGATGAAGATAGAACTGCTACTCGGCGACGAAGCTGTGGGCTTGGCGGCCATCGACGCCGGCATTGGCGGGGCCTTCTCGTACCCCGGCACACCGGCCACGGAGATCTTTGAGTTCATCTCCGCGCGCACGCGTAGCGCCGGCCGAGTCTCCGCCGCGTGGTCAGCCAACGAAAAGGTGGCGTACGAAGAAGCGCTGGGGATGTCGTACGCCGGCAAGCGCGCTATCGTGTCGATGAAGCACGTCGGGCTCAACGTAGCAGCCGATCCGTTCATGAACTCGGCCCTGACCGGCGTGAACGGCGGCCTCGTGCTGGTCGTCGCCGACGACCCTGGGATGCACTCCTCGCAGAACGAGCAGGACAGCCGCTACTACGGCGAGTTTGCCCAGATCCCGATGCTGGAACCGTGCAACCAGCAGGAATCCTACGACATGACCCGGGCGGCGTTCGAGTTGTCCGAGTCGCTGGGCCTGCCCATCATGCTACGGCTGGTGACCCGGCTCGCCCACAGCCGCGGCAATGTGCAAACGCGCCCGCCGATCGACCCGGACAGAGTCGATCGCACGGGGCAGCCACTACCCGATCCCAACGACTGGACCCTCGTGCCCTCGAATGCGCGCCGCCGCTTCCGGCACCTGCTCAGCACGCTCGAAACCCAGCGCACTCACGCGGAGCAGTCGGCCTTCAACAACCTGGCGCTTCGAGGCAACCGGGGTATCATCGCCTCCGGGATCGCTTACAACTACGTGCGCGAGGTTTGCGGCCCACACAGCGACGAGTCATTGCTCAAGATCGGCTGTTATCCTCTCCCGGCCGGGTTGATCCGCGACCTGGTCAACCACTGCGACGAAATCCTGATTGTCGAAGAGGGGTATCCCTTCATTGAAACCCGCCTGAACGGCCTGCTGGGCGTGCCCGGGAAGGCGATTCGCGGGAAGATCAACGGCCCGCTGAGTCTCGACGGCGAGTTGACCCCGGACACGGTGGCGACCGCCCTGGGGCGCCCCCAACCTTCCGTCCCCGCCCTCGACGACCTGGCCAACCGCCCGCCGCAGTTGTGCCAGGGCTGTCCGCACGCGGACACGTTCAAGGCGATACTCGACGCCACCGCAGGTGCCGCGAAGCCCATCCTGTTCAGCGATATCGGCTGCTACACACTGGGCGCGTTGCCGCCGTACCGCGCGGTGCACTCGTGCGTGGACATGGGGGCCTCGATCTCGATGGCGCACGGCGCGGCGCAGGCCGGCGCCCATCCGGTGCTGTGCACGATCGGAGACTCGACCTTCACGCACTCCGGCATGACGCCGCTGATCGGCGCCGCCCGCAGCGATGCCGACATGACGGTTTTCGTCCTGGACAATGCCACGGTGGCGATGACCGGCAGCCAGGAGACGATGGCCTGTGGTGATGAGTTGCTTGAGTTGATCAAAGGGCTCGGCGTCAAGGAGGAGCACCTGCACGTGATGGAACCGCTACCCCGGCGGCACCAGGAGAACGTCCAGTTGGTAGCGCGGGCCATCAACCATCGCGGGCTCTCGGTTGTCGTGGCCCAGCGTGCGTGTATCCACGCCCGACGTAGGAGCGCAGCCAGCACACGGAAAGAGACAGCGAAACCCGCGGAAGCAACCGCCGGTGCGTAGCAACGACGCTACGGTACTCCTCCAGCCGCCCACTTCGGCGGTCGGATCCGCCCCGACAACAGCGTCAGTCAGCCGCTTGGTGACTCGACGCCCTGGCAGACAGCAATAGCGGGTGCGCCCCCTGGCACACAGAGGCCGCTCCTGGTTCGCGGCGACGGCGATTGAACAAAGGAACCTAGCGGTGGAACAGAATCTGATCCTGGCGGGTGTTGGCGGACAGGGGATCCTCACGATCGCCAGGGCCATGTCGATCGCGGCCCTGCGGCGCGGTTTGCAGATCCGCCAAGCCGAGGTGCACGGAATGGCCCAGCGCGGCGGGGCGGTGCAGTCGCACCTGCGCATCGCCGACCACGAGCTCTTTAGCGATCTGGTCCCGAGCGGTGCGGCCGACATGATCATCGCCGTCGAACCGCTCGAATCCCTGCGCTACGTACAGTACCTCCGCGAAGGCGGTGTGGTTATCACAAGCACGAACAGCTTCGTGAACATCGACAACTACCCCCCCATCGAGCAGGTGCTGGAGCGCATCGCCAGCCATCCTCGCCACATCTTTCTCGACGCCGATCGCCTGGCGCGCGCCGCGGGCTCGGCCCGAGCAGCGAACATCGTCGTGCTGGGGGCTGCGTCGCTTTTTTCGATTATCGAGTCGCGCGACCTGGAGGACGCCGTGGCCGAGATGTTCTCGGCCAAGGGCGCCAACGTCATCGAAGTGAACCGGCGGGCCTTCCGCTTCGGCCGCAATGCCGCCGCCGCCTATCGCAGCGGGTTGGAGCGGGGCGGTACGTCGCTGGCCGTGCGGCAGTGGATAGAAACGCTGCCGGCCGAGTGCCTGGCGGCCGAAGAGCAACCCGACGCCCCTCCGCTGGAAGTGATGGTGACCGAGAACCGCCTGTCGGACGCCGAGGCGCACGCTGTCGAGCGGACTCTGCTGCGCGTGTACGAACAGGGCCGCAAGCAGCTATACGAGCACGAAGTCTACACTCTGCTCGAGCTGATCGGCGCGATTTCCCCGCCGCGCTACGCCTTCGTGCCCAAGGGGCACATGATGTCCGAGGAGGCCCTGAACCAGTATCCCGGCGCGCGCGTCGTCCTCAAAATCGTTTCCCCCGACGTCGCGCACAAGACCGAAGCCCACGGCATTGCCTTCGTTCACCGCGATTACCAGACGGTCAGCCGCGAGATCGAGCGTCTTGTGGCCCGGCACGCCGAAAACGCGCAGGTGGAGGGCGTACTAGTCGTCGAATACGTCGAGCGCACGCAGCCGGGCTTTGGAAACGAGCTGTTCGTCGGTGTGCGCGCCACGCGCGAGTTCGGCCCGGTCATCGCGGCCGGCTTGGGCGGCGTCGACACCGAGTATTTCGCCAGCAAAATGCGCCCCGGCGTGGCGGTCGCCAAGGCCCTCGCCAAGGACACCTCCGCCGAGGACTTCCTGGACCTGTTCAAGGCCACCGCCGCCTACGACGTGCTCTCGGGCCACGCCCGCGGACACGAGCGGATCGTCTCTGACGGCGAGTTGCTGCGGTGTTTCCAGGCTTTCATCTCGATCGCGCGCCGCTTCTGCGTCGATCGCGGCGTGACCGGCCCCGACGTGGCGGAGCTCGAGGTGAACCCCTTCGCGTTCCGGCAGCAGCGCATGATCCCGCTGGATGGACGCGGTCGCCTGGGCACCGCCTGCAAGCAGCCAGCGGCCCGCCCCCTCGGAAAAGTGCGTAATCTGCTCGAGCCGCAGGCCATCGCCGTGCTGGGCGTATCCAGCAAGGCCATGAACTTTGGCCGCATCATCCTGAACAACGTCAAGAACTGCGGCTTCCCGAAGGAACACCTGTACGTGGTCAAGGAGAATTCCGACCTCATAGACGCGGTGCGCTGCGTTCCCAGCATCGCGGCCCTGCCCGAACCGGTCGACCTGCTGGTGATCGCGGCGGCGGCGGCACAGTTGCCGGAGGTGATCGCCGAAGTCGTGAACAGCGGCCAAGTCCAAGCCGCGATTCTAATCCCCGGCGGTGTTGGTGAGACCGAAGGCAGCGAGGAGATCGAGGCCCTGGTACACCAGGCGATCCGCACCGGGCGCGCGCGTCCCGATGGCGGACCGGTGTTCCTGGGACCAAACTCGATGGGCTTGCAGTCGCGCCCCGGACGCTACGACACCTTCTTCATCCCCGCTAACAAGCTGGACAATCGCTGGGCCGCTCCCGCCCGCCGCGTGGCCTTTCTCTCACAGAGCGGCGCGTTCATCATCAGCCGGCTCAGTAACATCGAAATGCTGGACCCGGCCATTGCAGTCTCGATCGGCAACCAGTTGGACCTGACGATCGCCGATTTGTTGCAGGCCGTGGCCGCGCGGGACGACATCGACGCCATCGCCGTCTACGCCGAGGGCTTCAACGACTACGACGGACTGGCTTTTGTTCGGGCGGTCGAGCGCGCCACCGCCGCAGGCAAACGGGTCGTGTTCTACAAGGCCGGGCGCACCGCGCCGGGACGCTCCGCCGCGGCCGGTCACACCGCCTCGGTCGCCGGCGACTACGACGTTTGCCAGGCCGCGGCACTAAACGCGGGCGCGCTCGTCGCCGAGACCTTCAAGGAATTCGAGCAACTGATCGAACTGGCCACGGCTCTGCACGACAAGGAAGTCGGCGGACGTCGCATTGCGGCCATTAGCAACGCTGGCTTCGAAACGGTTGGCATGGCCGACAACATCCACGGACCGCGCTGCAGTGTCGAGATCCCCGCGCTCAGCGACGGACTGCGCGACCAACTGCTCGGTGTACTCGAGCGGCACAAGCTGGCTGGCCTGGTCAACGCGCGTAACCCGCTCGATCTGACCCCGATGTCGTCCGAGCAGGTGTACGAAGACTGCCTCCGCGTGCTGCTCGACAGTGACGAGGTGGACGCCGCGATCGTAGCGCTCGTGCCGCTGACGCCGGCTCTGCTGACAACGCCCGCCGAGATCGACCAGCCCGGTTCGCTGGTCGAGCGTTTACCACGGGTATTCGCGGAATCGAAGAAGCCCTTGATAGTCGTCATCGATTCCGGGTCTCACTACGATCCATTGGCCCGCGCGCTGCGGTCGCAGGGCGTGCCCGTGTTCCGCACCTGCGATCAGGCCATCCGCTCCTTCGGCGAGTACCTGTGCCACCGTACGCGCGGCGCGACGATCCGCACCGCCTCCGCCGATGCCAGGGCCATCGGGACCGCGCCGCCCGCCAACCCCGCCGAGAAAGTCCCGGCCAAGTCGGCCAAGGGCTGATGTCGCCTGGTCGTCGTAACGCCCGGGCGCTATCCCGCGCGGGGAGTACGGCCACAACGCCGCCGCACTGGCGCGTGTCACTGACAGTCAACCTGCCGGCGTTCGGCAGACATGTACGGACAAGGGGCTCCACCAAGCCATGAATAGCCTGCCTGACTTCTACAGCCGGCCGGGACTGAATGCGGATACGTACGACGAACGTACGGGAAACGACTGCGCGCCGGTCGCCGGCGATATTGACTTTTTTCTCCGGCAGGCCGAGCGCTGCGGTGGTCCCATCCTGGAATTGGGCGCCGGGACCGGGCGCATCACGTGGGCCCTGGGAAGCGCTGGTTACGATGTCACCGGTCTTGATCTGTCCGCCGCCATGCTGGCCCAGGCGGAAGCCAAACACCAGACCATGCCCGCCACCTCCCGCGACCGTGTCCGCTTTGTCCACGGCAACATGGCCGACTTTCAGCTTCACCAGAGTTTCGCACTGGTGTTGATTGCGTATCGCTCGTTTCAGTCGCTGACTGATCCCGCCGCGCAACGGCGTTGTCTACAGTGCATTCACCGCCACCTGAAGACCGGCGGGCGTCTCATCATCGACGTGTTCGACCCCCGCCTGGAATACTGCGTTCCAGGCAGCCGCAGCACATACAACGAGGCCAGCTACCGGCATCCCGATTCTGGGCATTCCGTCAATGTGGCTGTGGTCGAGCGACACACCGACCCGATGACCCAAACCATCCGCGAGCTATGGCGGTTCACCGAGTGCGATGAAGCCGGCCGGGTTGTGCGCCAGGACGATGAAACCCTGACGATGCGCTGGATATACCGCCAGGAGATGCGCTACTTGTTCGAACTCTGCGGCTTTGTCGTCGAAGCGGAATTCTCCGACTTCGCCGCATCCCCGCCGGCCTACGGCAAAGAGCAGATCTGGGTAGTGCGCAAGCCCTGAATAGTGCCGGCGCACAAAGCGTTGAACGAACAGAACCTATCCCAAACCCCTTCCAAGCCGCGCGCGTAAGCAAGCGGTCTTTCGGCAACCGCTCCCTCACGGTCGCGGCTCGGAAGGAGCCTTAGGATAGGTTCCACCGTCAGGACGGAGTCCGGATGCCACCTCGTTTCCGATGTAAGTTCAGCCGCTCAGCAGCGCCACGAACGCGTCGATATCGAACCCGTCGATGCGACCGTCAGCGTTGATGTCGGCCAGCCTGTGGTCGCAGTTCGGGTACTGCGCATAGTAGTCATCGAACGGTTCTTCAGTACTGAGCACGAGCACAAACGGATCGATGTCGAACCCGTCGATCAGACCGTCACAGTTCAGATCACCCTTCTCGTAGGGCGGCGCACAATCGATCGCCGTGGCGTTGAACGCGTCCAGCCCGGCTTCGGTAACCGAGTCGTTCGGCTGATCCGCCACGCTGAAGCGCAGACGAATCTGGGCGCTGGGCGTCGTGTACTCGGACACGAGGAACTCGCGCACGATCCACACCGCCCCATCGCCGACGGTCTCCACGGGATTCCAGTTGGTGCCGTCGTCGTTCGAGATCTCGACCACCATCGTGTCGTCGCCGTCATCGTTCGTGAACCAGCGGGCGTAGCTGATGAACCCATCAGTAGCGGCGAAGTCCAGCCGCGGCGAGATCAGCCGCGTCGGGCCGCCGTCCACATCCGAGTCGCCGTCGACGTTCTCGGTCAGGTAGCACTTGCCGGAACCGTCGTAGTCATCGGCCGGATCACCGCGGTCACCGCCGCCGACCGGATCGCCGCGCTCCCATGCGCCGGCATCCAGATTCTCGTTCACGACGGTCCAACCGAGGTCCTGCTCGAAGTCGTCCGCCAGCAGCACGGTCATACCATACGCGCTCACCGCTCCATAGGTCGAGCTGGGTGCCTGACGCGGATCGGTGAAGGGCGTCCCGTCAGTCAGTTCCGCCCGCACGTAGTAGGCCACGACATCGCCACAGGGCACCGGCGGGAACGCGGCCACGAACAGCCCGCCCCCAAGATCGTCCATGCCGCTGACGACAAACCCGCTACCCAGGTCGTAGTACATCTCGACCGTGGTCGGATCGAGAATCGAGCCGCCGATCTCGGTGATGCTGACGGTCAGTTGGGTCCCGCCGCCGGGGGCGACGATCGTCGGCCGCCCAACCGGGTACTGGAAGCGCAAGCCGGCTTCGCACACACCGATCGGATTGGCCAAGGCGTTTTGCAGCCCCGAGTGGTTGCTGCCGGTACCGCTGTTTTCACCACCCGAAGACGTGCAGCCACCATGTGTATGGATGCCGATCGCCTCGCCCGTGTTCTCATTGATTACGGGCGAGCCGGAGTTGCCACCCGTCGTATCGGTCTGGTACTGCACCAGCGTCCCGCTAAACGTGACATAGGGGCCAACGTGCGTCTTCTGAACCTGGTTCCACTCCGGCGGGTTGCTCATCGTGCCGTACCCGGTAATGCGGATATCCTGGCCCTGCACCGGCGGCGGCGTGGCCGCCAGGATGTACGTGGCGCCCTGGGCCTCGAATGGCGTCAGGCCGGTGGTCGAGTTCGCGAAACACCCGAAGTACGACCAATCATCGCCCACTCCCTGCCCGCCGTTGGTCTGCAACGATGCCGGATCAACGGTGTACTGATCCTCCGGCGGCGGGTGGTTCAGGCTACCATCCGAGTTGGACAGCGGCACGTTGAACTCGATCACATCGAGGGCCGAGGCGCAGTGGCCGGCGGTCAGCAGGCACCCACAGCCGTCGTCGATCATCCACGCCGAGCAGCCGATGGGCAGCGCCCGCCCGCCGCGCGGATCGTCCGAGGGCAGGCGATCGTCGGTCGGCCCGCAAATGCTCGTGACCAGGCCGAACCCGGCTTCACCAGCCGTCGCGCTCTCCAGGGTAATGCGGTTGGCGCGTCCGTTCGGATAGGCGATCAACTCGAGCAGTACCGTATCGCCATTGAAGTAAGCACTCGTGTTGTGCCACTGGCGCATCGTCTCGGCGTTGAGATACTGCGTGGCGCCGTCCAGCGCCGACGTGATCATCAGCGTCGAGCTGGTACCCGTCTGGGGATCCTCGCCGAGCAACGCGGTCTGGAAGCTCAGCCGGACCCAGGTCGCGTCTGACAATACTACGGCCTCCGCCCAGACCGTCGCGGGCGTGTCGCCGGTGTTGCGCAGCACCCCCGAATCGACCATGACTTTCTCGACCCGGCTGGGCGGCGTGTTGATCTGCGCCGCCCCGTCCGGAACAACCGTCAGTAGAAAACCAAATGCCAGTAGCACAGCGCATGCGCCGCGCGCTGGCCCAGCCCCAAACCGCAAGTTCCCTTTTCGCATGATTCGGACTCCCTGGTAGGCGCCTCGTATCCATCCCTCCGGACGGCCCGCCCGTGCCGTCCGAGACGTTCTGTTATCTTATCACGTTGAGTCGGCTGGCGGGCGCCAAAATCGGCTCCAGAAGGCCGCACGACCGCCGCCAGGTGCACACCTGGGCAGCGCATGCGCCATCCTGGCGCTGATAGTCCGGTAACTGTACGCCGTCCCCACCC
Source organism: Planctomycetota bacterium (assembly GCA_018814045.1). Classification (GTDB taxonomy): domain Bacteria; phylum Planctomycetota; class Phycisphaerae; order UBA1845; family Fen-1342; genus JAHJAR01. The sequence goes on from JAHJAR010000107.1 coordinate 12,714, forward strand.
CCTAGCGGTTTTCCGCCGGATTGCTGGTTTAGTGTCTCACAATTACGACGTCCTTCCGAGCCACGACTGTCAGGGAGCGATTGCGTCGAGAACCGGTCGGCGCCGCCGGCAACCGCTCCCCGACGGTCGTGGCTCAAGTTTGAATACGATGCCGCAATTGTGAGCCACTGCATTAGCGCGCCGCTAGTCCCGCAGGCGTGACCGTAAAGCGGACAACGACATCGCCACCAGGCAGGCCGTCTCCTGACGGCAGGGCGAGCGGCGAGCGCGCGCTGGCCACCTCCCCATCGAGCGCCAGCCGGTCTTGAGCCGTGACGATGGTGTCGCGCACTCTCAGCGTGTATTCGTCCTCCGCCAGCGGGCGCGCAGGCGAAAGCGTTGCGGTCCGCGTAACTCTGTCGTACGAGCAGATGAACTCCACCGGTCCGGTATTCTGCCCCACCAGGCCAAAATCCGCCGACCCTGCCAGCACGTCGCGGTGGAACGCAATCGCGATGGTCGTAACATCCTCTGCCAACACGTTGCTGCCAGGGGTCGGCGTGATCCTCACGATCTTCGGCGGCCCGGGCACAAAGTCGACGCACTTTGCGTGCTTCGGCTTGGTCAAGATCCAGCACTCGGGATCGAACGCCAGCGCCTCAACCGGCTCGGTCACCGGCAGTAGGAAGTGCTCCGCACCCGCGTCGTTCCAGATCGTGTGTGTGGTGGCGCGCCCGGCGGAACGGACAACGATGTCGATCGGCATTGTGAACCGGGCCTGCGCGGCATCCTGCACCTGGGCCACGTGCACTGCCACGTAGTGGTCGCTGCCCAGCGAAACCGGTTGCCAACCATACTCGTACGCGGGAGCGCCGCTGCCGTAGACCCAGGGCTCGAAAAACCACCCCAGTTTCCCACCGTAGACCTGCTCGGCCACGGCGATGAAATCTTCCGTGGTCGCGCAGCCGTACTCGTACGCGGTGCGGTAAGCCGCCAGAATCTCGAAGAACGTCGCCTCCCCCACCACATGCCGCAACATGTGCAGCACCCAGGCCGCCTTGCAGTAGGAGAAGTCGCCACTGAAGACACGATCGGCATCGAAGCAGTCGTAGACGTAAACGCTGCCATCGACGCGCCCCGGCCGCTGTTCATCCATGCGGGTGTGCAGGGCCGGCAGGCCGCTGCTACCCGGTTTGTGCTCGGCCCAAAGCGCCTCGGCATAGGTGGCGAAACCCTCATTCAGCCAGATGTCGTGCCACGTCGCGCACGTGATCATGTCGCCCCACCACTGGTGGGCGAGTTCGTGCGCGGTGAGCCATTCCGGAAACTGCCCTTGGCCCACCATCGTCTGGTGCTCCATGCCGCCACCGAAGCCGAACTGGTAAATGCCGAACTTCTCCTGCACGAAGGGGTACACGCCGAACAGTTCGCCGTAGCAAGTCAACATCTCGAGCGACTTGCGCAAAGCGGCGCGCGTCTGTGGCGTATCCGAGGAAGGGTAGACAAAGAAGTCGACCGGCATCGTCCCCTCAGCGTGCACGAAAGTCTCGCTGAAGACGTGGTAATCCGTGGCAGAGAAGCAATAGAGGTAGGGCGCCGTCGGATAGACGGTCTCCCACTGGTAGCGCTTGCGGCCCGGTTCGATCACGTCAATATCGGTCAACAGCCCGGTCGAGGCCACAACCAGCGTCTCCGGAACGGTGAACGCCAGTGTCGCCGTCGTCTTGTCGCAGTTGCTCTCCTTGACGGGCCACCAGGTGCAGGAGTACCACGGCGCGCCGAAGCTATAGACCAACGGTTGCTCGCCCTGACTCGCGAACTCGAGCGTGCCCCACCAAAGTGAGCGCGGAAAACCGGCGTACGTCACCTGTAGGACGAACTGCTCATCGGCTTGGTATGGCCGATCGAGTGTAACTTCGAGGCGCTGTTCATCGAGGCGTTGCCACCCCAGCGCCGTCCCGTTCAGCGTGATCCGCTGGGGGCCGAGGCATTGCTGGAGCCGGATCGGGAATGTGGTCAGATCGTCGACCAGGCTGCGCACGAACATTGTGTTCGTACCACCCAGCCACTTGTCGGCGGGGCGAATCTCGATCTCCAGATCGTAGTGCAGCACATCCGTCTCGGCCGCGGCCGGATCACATTCGCGCTGCGTGTCCCAACCTCTCTGATCTAACAGCGTCCGCGACTCCCCGCACGCGAAATCGGTCGGCGTGGACAGCACATCCGCATTCCCAGGAACAACTGCAAGGCCGACGAGCAGACTCAGCAGCGGCTGCAACATGCGCGTATCTCCGACATCCCGCGGGCGGCACCCCACGGCGACTCGCCGCCCATGGCTTGCAGCTTATTCTAGCCGGAAAATGCTCGCAGCGCGACGCTGCGGTTACGGCGCCAGCAGGCTGATGAACGCGTCGATGTCGAAGCAGTTCACGCGGCTGTCCTGGTTGAGGTCGGCCAGCCACCACTCGCAACCGGGCTGCTGGGACAAGTACGCGTTCCAATCCTGCAACGCCAGGATAAACTGGTCGATGTCCGTATCGGGCTGGTGCTGGACCTAATCCCAAGACTCTTTCCGAGCCGCGACCGTGAGCGGTTGCCGAGGAACCGCCGGCCTGCGCGCGGCTCGGTTCTACTGCCCACCTCTGGACGGTTTTGGGTCGGTTCTAATCAGTGCGCGCCCGGTTGGCCGGCGCCGACGGTTGTTTCTCGTACACCACCAGGACGCGCTGCCCGTGCGGGTCGGGCAGCGCGTAGGGTCGCGTTTCCACGCGCGCCAAGCCGCACTCCCGCGCCACGTCATCGGCGGCGGGTACGTGTTCAGCCACCGCCCGACATGATTGATACAGAATGCACCAGCCCCCCGGCCGAACAAACCGCGCGGCGTATCGCAGCGTCACCGGCAGCTTCGCCACGGCGCGCGCGGTCACGAAGTCGAACGCCTCATGATAAGCCGATCGACAAGCCAGTTGCTCGGCCCGCCCCCAGACGGTTGATACGTTCTTGAGCCCCAGACCATCGGCCAGCCGCTGCGCCGCCGCGACCTTCTTCCGTTTCGCATCGAGCAGCGTCACATGCAACTCGGGCCGAGCGCACGCCAAAGGAATGCCGGGCACGCCGCCACCGCTGCCCAGGTCGAGCAGCGAGTGGTCCGCACGGCGGACCCTACGTGCCTCCCCTTCGTGGCCTTGGGACCACTGCTGGAGCAACGGCAACACCGCCAGACTATCGCAGATGTGAATCGCCCACGCCTCGGGCTCTGTGCGCACCGCCGTCAGGTTCAGCTTGCGGTTCTCGTCCAGCAACGCCGAAACAAAACGCGCCAGCCGCTGATACGGCTCAGCATCGACCACAAACCCGGCAGCGGTCAGTTCAGCAAGCGTCACAAACCTCTCCGCGCCAACCAGCGCGCAATCGCCGGAGCGTGTTCCCGCTGACACACCGTACCTGCCGCGCGTCGCAAGCGGAAGTGGCTTGACTGGTTTGAATCCAATCCCCCAAACACGATATGACCTGTGCGGGGCCAGCCCCTGGGAAGGGGCTCCGTGCGCAAGTCTACCGCCACAACTTCCCGTCGGCCACGGCGCACCCGCGCTGAGGTGCGCCCGACGGCTAGTCCAAGTGGAACACCTCTTCCAGGGGAAACATGCCCTCGTCGGGCCGCTTGCCGTCGAGTTCCTCAAAGAATGGTGCCATCTCGGCTTGCCAGCGGGCGTTCACCTCGCGCTGCGCCATGCCCGCTACCGCCTGCTCGAAGTTGTCGGTTTCGAGGTAGCCGAACAGCAGACCGTCGCTGCGCAGGAACAGCGAGTAGTTGCGCCAGCCGGTCTCACGCAGGGCCTGCAACATCTCCGGCCATACCTGGCGGTGACGTTCCTTGTACTCTGCCAGGCGTTCCTGCTTCACTTTCAAGATGAACCCGACCCGCTTCATCGACAGCCTCACTCGCAAAGTGCGTCAGACAGTATTGAGCACACCATAGACCAGACGGCGTATCGCACGCCTCAGCGCCGCCTCAGCGTGCCCGCACGGCCATGATCAGGTAATCTCCGCCGTCCAGCGACCCGCAGCCGTAGGGCACAAACGGCCCCGCTTTGACGGTGGTGGTAGCGCGCAAGACCGTCTTGGCCTTACCGCCGCTTTGCTTGGTAACCTCAACCTGAAGCTGAATGCGGTCACTATCGCGTGACTTGGCGGTCACGGTCGCCTGGTAGCCGCCGATGAGGGCGGCGCTGAACGATTTGCCCACGTTCACGCGCTCGCGGGCTTTCTTCTCCACCTTGAAACCGGTGTATTTAAACTGCTTCTTCAGGCTGTCGGCCAGGCTCCGCAGTTCCGGCGAGATCTCACTGTTCTTCGTCGTCGCCCGGATGGCCCAGAGTTCGGCGTCCACCGGGCTTTTGTCCTGGGCGGCTGTCTTGGCCGACAAAGCCAAACCGGCCAGCAGAATCAGGGCAACTCCGCCTGTAACTCGCATCGCGCGACTCCTTTCTTCACGTCCGCTGAACCAGCACTCTGTCGCGGATGATACGATGGATCATCCCAGATTGGGCGGCCCATCTCTTTAGAGGTGGGGAACACGAATGCTGGGCCGATTCGTGTCCGCCACGGCTGAAGCCGCTGGCCACCCGACCAGCGTCTGAGTAACGACTGAGCACCGGAGCGCTTTCCATCTTGATGTAGCGTTCGGGCTCTGTCCCGAACGTAGGAGACCAACTTGTTTCCCACGGCCGAGACGGAGCCCGGCCGCTACG
>JAHJAR010000010.1 GCA_018814045.1 Planctomycetota bacterium
CGCCGTTTCCACGCCCAGCCGAACGCGTGCCCGGCCTGCGGTCCACGCCTGCGTTTGACGTACCCGGATCGTACGGCTGTAGCGGGCGACGCGCTGGCGCAGACGGTTCGGCTGCTGCGCGCGGGAAAGATCGTCGCGGTGAAGGGCATCGGCGGATACCACCTGGCCTGCCGGGCTGATCTGGAAGACCCGGTGGCACGCCTGCGCACCCGCAAGCTGCGTGACGGCAAGCCGCTGGCGCTGATGGTGGCCAACGTCGCGGCGGCCCGGCGACTGTGCCGGTTGTCCGATGCCGACGTGGAGACACTGTCATCCGTCGTCGCTCCGATCGTGCTTGCCCCCAAGCGGGCGGGGCACCGGATCGCCGCGTCTGTGGCGCCGGGGTGCCGCGATTTCGGCCTGATGTTGCCCTATGCTCCGCTCCATCATCTGCTGTTCGCCGAGGGGCTGGAGCCACTGGTTATGACGTCGGCCAACCTCGCCGGCCAGCCGTTGACATACGACGACGATGATGCGTATGCCGTGTTGGGTGACGTAGCGGACGCGTTTCTGACCCACGACCGCCGCATCTTCCGCCCCATCGACGATTCTGTAGTGTTCACGTTTCGGTCGCATGCCGTCCCGCTGCGGCGGGCCCGCGGATACGCTCCGCGGCCGCTGCGTCTGGAACTACGTGTGTCAGAGTCTGCGCCGCGTTCGCGGAGAATTCTCGCGCTGGGGGGCGAGCTGAAGTCGACGGTGTGTCTGGTGCGCGAGAATGAGGCCACCCTGAGCGAACACCTTGGGGACCTGACGCGGCCAGATACGTATCGGCACTTCGTGCGGGCAATCGCGCGGCTGCGTGAGCTGTTCGATTTCGAGCCGGAAGTGGTTGCTCACGATCTCCATCCCCGCTACTTGGCGACGAAATATGCGCAGGAACTCGCGCTGCCCGTGCTGCCCGTGCAGCACCACCACGCCCACGTGGCGAGCGTGATGGCGGAGTGGGGCGAGGCCGGGCCGCTCATCGGGTTGGCCTGCGATGGCACCGGCTATGGGACGGACGGGGCGGTGTGGGGATGCGAAGTGCTGCTCTGCGCGCGCGGCAGGTTCGAGCGCGTGGGACACCTGGAATACTTCCCGCTCGTCGGGGCGGACCGCGCGGCGCTGGAAACATGGCGGCCGGCGGGAGCACTGCTGCATGCCGCGCTGGGGGACCAGTGGCGTACGCTGCTTGGCAAGTTGGCTGAGCAGAGCCACTTGCCGGAAGCGCTCTCGGCGGGGCAATTGGACGTTTTCGCGCAGCAGTTGGCGAGTGGGCTGAACGCCCCGCCTACTTCCAGCCTCGGGCGCGTGTTCGACGCGGTCGGGTTCCTGCTGGGGTTGTGTGTGCTGAACCGGCACGAGGCCGAGGCGGCCATGGCGTTGGAGGGAGCCGCGGGGCGCGAAAGGGGCGAGGCGTTCCGGTACGAGGTGCGGCAGGCGGGCAGTGAAATGCACCTTTCCGTGGTGCCGACTATCGCCGACATTGTGGATGCGGTGCGGTCCGGAGACCGGAGAGAGTTGATCGCGGCGCGTTTTCACGAGACGATTGCACGGATGCTGCTCGAGGCGGCGGTTCGCGGGTGCGAGTTGCATGGCGTATGTACCGTCGGTCTCTCGGGCGGTTGCTTCGCCAATCGGCGCCTGCTGAGCCGCGTGACCGAGTTGCTCGAACAGCGCCGCGTGCGCGTTCTGTATCACCGCCAGGTGCCCTGCGGGGACGGCGGCGTGGCCCTGGGGCAGGCCGTGGTCGCGGCCTGGCAGGCAGTTGAGTCGGCGGCGAGCCCATCTGTAATGGAGATTACTCCCTGATGTGTCTGGCGGTCCCAGGAAAGATAGTCGAATGTGACGAGGCCGAGGCGCTCGTTGATATGCAGGGCAACCGGCTGAAGGTCAGCCTCGCGCTGACGCCGGAAGCCGGGCCGGGCGACTGGGTGCTCGTTCACGCCGGCTTCGCGATCACCGAATTGGATGAACAGGAAGCGTTAGAGACGTGGGACTACTTGCGCCAAGCATACGCTGGTCCGGACGGACACCTGGAAATACTGGGCGGCGTCGAGCAGTCGGAGGCGGATGAATGAGCGCTGACCGCGGCCGGCAACTCCACGCTCAACTGGCGGAGTTGTGCGCGCGGCTCGGACGGCGCGTGCAGGTCATGGAAGTCTGCGGCACGCATACGGTCGCGATATTCCGCAGCGGTATCCGCGCGCTGCTGCCTGAGAACCTGCGCCTGGTTAGTGGCCCCGGCTGCCCGGTTTGCGTGACGGCCCAGCGTCACATCGATGCCGCGATCGACCTCGCTGCCCGGCCGGACGTGGTCATAGCCACGTATGGCGACATGATGCGCGTGCCGGGGCGGCGCGGGAGCCTGGAGAAACTCCGCGCTGTTGGTGCGCGCGTCCGCGTGGTCAATTCCGCCCGCCGCGCGCTGCAAGTCGCTCAGGAACACCCGGCTGACAGTGTTGTATTCCTGGCGGTGGGCTTTGAGACGACCGCTCCTGCCACGGCCGCCACGCTGCTGGAGGCTGCAGAATCGGACGTCAAGAACTTCGCCGTCCTGATGGCACACAAGCTGGTAGTGCCCGCGATGCTGGCGCTGCTGGAAGCGGGGGATGTGCCGCTCGACGGCTTCCTGTGTCCGGGCCACGTGAGCGTGATTATCGGGTCCGAGGCGTACCGCCCGGTGGTGGAGCGGCACCAGCGCGCCTGCGTCGTCGCGGGGTTCGAGCCGGAGCCGATCATGCGTGGGCTGGTAGCCCTGGTGCGGCAACTCGTCGAGGGCCGCGCGGAGTTGGAGAACGCGTATTCGGCCGCCGTGCAACCAGTGGGCAACCGCGTGGCGCTGGAGCTGCTGGAGCGCGTGTTCACGCCGGCGGACACGCCCTGGCGGGAGTTGGGGGTTATTCCGCAAAGCGGTTTGGAGTTGCGGCCGGCGTACCAGCGTTTCGACGCGCTCGCACGTTTCGGCCTCGAACTGGGCCAGGATGAAGATCACCCGGGGTGCCGCTGCGGCGACGTGATCCAGGGCAAGGCCGAGCCGGCCGACTGCCCGCTGTTTGGGCAACCCTGCACGCCGCTCGATCCCATCGGCCCCTGCATGGTCAGTAGCGAAGGCACGTGTGCCGCGTGGTACAAATACCACCTGCCGGCGGTGGACAGAACCGCGTCTGACACGCAGAGTGTCCAGCCATGAGCGCGGCGGCCAACGTCCAAAAAGCCGGTGAACGCATCGTGCTGGCGCACGGCGGTGGGGGAGAGCTGATGGGCCGGCTGCTCCGCGACCACGTGCTGTCAGCGCTGAGCAACGAGCATCTGGCACCGCTGACCGATGGGGCCGTTCTGCCCTGGGACGGTAGCGCACTGGTCTTCACGACGGATTCCTACGTTGTCACGCCGCTCGAATTCCCGGGTGGCGACATCGGGCGACTGGCCGTGGTGGGGACGGTGAACGACTTGTCCGTGATGGGCGCCGCGCCGGTGGCCCTGAGCCTGGGACTGATCCTGGAGGAGGGGCTGCCGCTGGCGGTGCTCGATCGCGTGGTGGCATCGATCGCGGCGACCGCCTCCGAAGCAGGCGTGCAAGTGGTCACGGGCGATACGAAGGTGATCGAGCGGCAGGAGCGCGCGGGTACGATTGATGACTCAAGCGGTGGTATGTTTATTAATACGTCTGGTATAGGGCGCATGCGCCCAAATCCGCAGTTGAGTGTGGATCGTGTCGCGCCCGGCGACGCCATTCTGCTCAACGGCACGCTCGCGGATCATGGTTTGGCGATCATGTCGTTGCGCAATGGAATCGAGTTCGAGACCCCACTGCGCAGCGACGCGGCCCCGCTTAACGGCCTAATCGCCGATATGTTGGCAACTGGGGCCGACATCAAGTTTCTCCGTGACGCGACGCGGGGCGGTCTGGCGGGTGTCCTGGCAGACATTAGCGCGGGGGCAAGCGTAAGTATCGAGGTTGCGGAACGCGACTTGCGGGTCACGCCCACAACCCGGCACGCCGCCGAGCTGCTGGGGCTCGATCCGCTAACCATAGCGAATGAGGGCAAAGTGGTTTGTGTGGTGGCCGAGAAGGGGGTCGGTCCCGTCCTGGAAGCAATGTGTCGTCACCCGCTGGGGCGTGAGGCGGCACGTATCGGACGGATTGCCGACACACGGCCGCCGCTGGTGGAACTGTTGACGCGTGCCGGCGGCCGTCGAATCGTCCAGCGGCCGTACGGCGAGGAACTGCCGCGCATCTGCTAGACGCGGCCGACAGGGAGAGGTCCATGAGTTCCGATGGCAAGCGAATTCTGCTGATCGACGACGACCCGGACATGCACGACGCGGTCAGACTCATACTGGAGCCGGCCGGGTACCAGGTCACCTGCTGTTTGACCGGACCGGCGGGGCTGGAGGCGCTGCGCCGCAGCAAACCGGACCTGCTGCTGCTCGACATCATGCTGGCGTCACCGTCGGAAGGATTCCATCTGGCGTACGAGGTGAAGCAGGACGAACTGCTGAAGGATGTCCCGATCATCATGATCTCCTCGATCGGCCAGACGATGGGGATGGACTTCGGCAAGGAGCTGGGCTCGGACTACGTTCAGGCCGACCTGTTCCTCGAAAAGCCGTTGGATGCCAAGGCGCTGCGGGCGGCCGTGGAGAAGGTACTGAGCGGCGGAGACTAGCTGCGTGACAGACGAGGCCGCACCAACTGAGCCGGAGACCGAGGCCGCCCCCGCGTTGCAGCAGGCCTATCGCGCCGGTGCCCTGATCGCGATGCTCCAGTGGCACTGGTTCATCCGCTTGCGCTGGGCTTTCATCTTCGCAGCCTTGGCCGTGCTGGCGTTGGAACGGTTCGCAATTCCCGAAACGCAGCGACCGTGGGCGCTGGTGCTGGTGATCTTCTGCCTGGCAGGCGTCAACCTGGTATGGATGGGTTTCTCGCGTTTTCTGCGGCGGCGTTTTAACACGCCGGGGATTGACCAAGTGGACACCATCCAGGGGGCGCGCATCTTCGCGAACGCGCAGGTGGCGAGTGACCTGTTTCTGTTGACGGCGATCCTGCATTTTGCGGGGGGGGTGGAAAGCCCGATGGCGGTCTTCTACCTGTTCCACATGGTGATCGGGTCGTTGCTGCTGCAAGCTTGGCATGCCATCGCGCAGGGCTGTTGGGCAGTCATCTTGTACGCTGGCCTGGCGCTGGCCGAGTGGGCCCGCTGGCTCGGGCATTATCCGTTTCTTCCGACGCTCAAGCCGCTGGAGCTGCACAGCGAACCAGCTTACGTGGCCGCGGCGATTGCGGTTCTGGCCTGTGGCGTGTTCGGAACGCTGATTTTCACGTTGCAGATCGCCTCGCGGTTGGACGACCGCGAAGTGCGTTTGCGGCGGGCGCACGAGGCCCTGCAACAGTCGCAGACGACCATGCATGATCTGGAGATGCGGCGTTCGCGGTTCATGCAGACGGCGGCTCACCAGCTCAAGGGACCGCTGGCGAGCATCCAGACGATGATTGGCCTGATCCGCGACAAGGTCGTTCCGGAAGAGGCGGTGGGAGCCACGTGCGACAAGATCATGCGACGTTGCCGCGAAGGCATCGAGCAGGTGACGGAGTTGCTGACGCTGGCGCGCGTGAAGGAGGCGGATCCCAAACGGCACGGAAAGACGACGTGCGATCTGGGGGAGGTCGTGTTGGATTCGTGTCAGCGGTACGCCACGCAGGCTGAGACTGCGCGTGTCGCCCTGAGTTGCCGCGTGCCGAAGGATCGCCCGTTGGAGGCGCGCGTGGAGCGGATGGACCTGCGGTCGTGCGTCGACAACCTGGTTGATAACGCGATCAAGTATACGCCGGGGCCGGGGACTGTTTCGGTCGTGGCGGGGGCCTACCCGACGCGTGACGGTGACATGGTGTACGTGAAGGTCAAGGACTCCGGAGTGGGGATCGACCCGGAGGTGCTGACCGGCCGCTCCGGTCCGGGCGGTCCGGGTTCGATCTTCGATGCCTTCAGACGGGGCAATGAGGCTCTGGCCCGCGGGATTCCAGGAACCGGACTGGGGCTGGCAATCGTGCGTGAGATAGTGGAACAGGCCGGTGGGCAGATTCGGGTGCACTCGCAGCCGACGATAGGGTCCACGTTTACGATCTCGTTCCCGGCGGAACAGACCGCCCCCGCGGAGCTATCCGTACGGAATACGCGCTCCAGCGAGATCGTCTTCGAGAAGGAAGAATCCGAGGTGCCCCCGGGGGACACGTCGGATTCGGAGGAAACCAACCATGCTGGATAAGATCATCAGGCAAGCGGATCTGCTGACGCTGGTCGACGACATGGCGCGCAAGTGCCGCATCATCGGCCCGGTCGCACACTCCGTCCCGGGGTGTGACCCGCCGGTTCGCCACTTCTACGAAGAGGTGGAACGCGCCGCGCAGTTGGACCTGTACTTCAACTACTGCGTGTACAGCCCGAAGCGGTTCCTGTTTCCGGCGACCGAAACGTTGTTCAACTTCGACCGCAGCAAGGGCGGTTTCGTGGCCGAGCCGGTCTTCGAACATCGCCCGAAGGCTTTCGTGGGTGTGCACCCATGCGACATTCACGCGATCCGGCTGCTGGACCGCGTTTTCAGTCAGGACGAGCGCGACGAGCACTATCTCCGGCGGCGTGAGAGCACGCTGATCATTGGTCTCGATTGCCCGCGTCCGTGCACAGACGGGGTCTTCTGCCGCGATATGGGGACCAACCACGCCGAAGAGGGCTTCGACGTGATGCTCTACCCGCTGGATGGTGAGGGCGGCGAGCGGCGCTACGGCGTGGTCTTCGGCAGCAAGGAGGGCCGCGAGTGGCTGCTCTACAGCCATCGGGGCGAGTCGCCGAGTGTGGCCGACGAGCGGGGGCTTGAGCAATACCAGCAGGCCAAGGAAGGCGCCTTCGCACACGCCCTGACGACCCGCGTCGATGATCTGCCGGCGCTTCTGGAGCGGTCGTACGACTCGTTGCTGTGGGAAGCGACGGCGCGGCGCTGCTACTCCTGCGGGAGCTGCAATCTGACCTGTCCGACCTGCTACTGCTTCAACGTGTACGACGATTTGGACGTGAGCCTGACCACAGGTCGGCGGGAACGCGAATGGGACGGCTGCCAGCTCAGCGAATTCGCCCTGGTGGCCGGCGATCACAATTTCCGGCCGAAGCCGGCGTCGCGCTTGCGGCATCGCATCTACCGCAAGGCCAAGTGGGTACGCGAGCGGTCGGGGCTGGCCGGTTGTGTCGGGTGTGCCCGCTGCGATCGAGCCTGTACGGCCAAGATCAACTCGGTCGAAATCTACAACCAGCTCGCCGAGGAGGTATGAAGTGACCATGATGGGAGTTACACCAGGCGAGTCGCCCGCCAGTCTCTATCTGCCGGAAGAGGCGCACATCGTACGAATCGAGGAGCTGACCGATATGGAGAAGCTCTTCGAGATCAAGTTCGCCGACGGGCGCGCCCTGGGCCACCACCCGGGGCAGTTCGTGCAGTTTTCGGTACTGGGTGTAGGGGAGTGTCCGATTTCGATCTGCTCATCGCCTACCCGGCCGGAGAGCTTCGAGCTCTGCATCCGCCGGGTCGGAGAGGTCACCAGCCACATTCATCAGTTGCAGGTCGACGACAGTATCGGGATTCGCGGCCCGCTGGGCCACGGGTTCGATGTGGACGAGATGCACGGCAAGGACGTGTTGATCGTGGCCGGCGGACTGGGGATGGCGCCGGCCCGCTCGCTGATCCAGTACATCATGGATGAGCGGCAGCGCTTTGGCGAGTTCCACCTGCTCTACGGCGCCCGCGAGCCGAAGGAACTGCTGTTCCGCGACGAGTTGGCGCTGTGGCGCAAGAGCGACGACGTCAACTTCCACGTAACGGTGGACCGCCCGGATGAGCAGTGGCGCGGCAAGAGCGGCGTGGTCACCACGCTGTTTCGCGAGCTGCCCAAGCTGGATCCGGCTGAGACCATGGTGGTCATCATCGGCCCGCCGATTATGTTCAAGTTCGTGGTGCTCGAGGTGCTGTCCCGGCGTGTGCCGCAAAAGAGCATCTACTGTTCCCTGGAACGCCGCATGAAATGTGGCGTGGGCAAGTGCGGGCACTGCCAGGTGAACAATGTCTATGTCTGCCAGGAAGGCCCCGTCTTCAAGTACGGGGATTTGAAAGCCATGCGGGAGGCGCTCGAATGAAACCGAAAATCGCCATCTTTAGTCTGACGGGTTGCGAGGGCTGCTCGCTGGCGATCCTGGAGCTCGAGAACGAGCTGCTCGACATCCTGGAAGCGGTGGAGATCGTGAACTTCCGCGAAGGCATGACCGAGAAGAGCTGGGATATCGACATCGGCTTCGTTGATGGCGCGGTTTCGACCCCGACCGACGCGGAAGAGGTCAAGCACATGCGTGAGCACAGCAAGGTGCTCGTGGCGATTGGCTCCTGTGCGTGCCTGGGTGGGATCAATACGCTCAAGAACCACCAGGATCCGGCTGAGTACCGCAAGTACGTCTACGGCGAGCGGGCCGAGTGGTTTGACAACATCGACGCGCAGCCGATCTCCAACTTCGTCAAGGTTGATTACGATCTGCCTGGCTGCCCCATGGTCAAGGAGGAGTTCCTCCAGTTTGTGAAGCTGACGCTGGCCGGCCGGCCGTTCAGGCTGCCGCAGACGGCGGTGTGCGTCGAGTGCAAGAAACGCGGCAACCTGTGTTTGTACGAGCAGGGGATCATCTGTCTGGGACCGGTCACGCGGGCTGGTTGCGACGCGATCTGTCCCTCGTACGGGTCGAAGTGCGAAGGTTGTCGGGGTCTGGTGGGCGAAGAACAACTCAAGGCGGCCGGCGTTAACCTGCGCGAGCAGTACGACGTGAAGTTGGACGATGTTCTGGCGGACTTCCGCATGTTCGGCGCCTATCAGGGGAAGGACCTGCCGTAGGACCGCCGCAGCGTGGGCGCGGTCAGTGGAGTAAACAAAGGAGTTCTTCGATGAAGAACGTCACTATCGACGTCAAGCACGTAACACGGGTCGAGGGCCATGGCAATATTGCCGTCCGCGTGCGTGACGGAGAGATAACTAACCTGCAATTGCAGATCGTGGAAAGCCCGCGCTATTTCGAGGCCATGTTGCGCGGGCGACATTACAGCGAGGCGCCGCACATCACCTGCCGGATTTGTGGAATCTGCGCCGTCGGCCACACGACTGCCTCGGTCAACGGCATGGAAGCCGCCCTGGGCATCACGCCCACCGAGCAGACCGTCCTGCTGCGCAAACTCGTCCTCAACGGTGAGGAGATGCAGAGCCACGTGCTGCATGTGATGTTCCTGGCCGTGCCGGACTTCCTCGGCGTTGGCTCGGTCATCCCGCTGGCCAAGACGCACCCGGAAGTGGTCAAGATCGCGCTGCGGCTGAAACGTCTTTCCAACGATCTGTGCGCCGTGGTCGGCGGACGGCATATCCACCCGATTGCGCACCACGTGGGCGGTCTGACCCATACGCCCCGCGACGAGGAACTGCTCGATCTCAAACGCCGGCTGGAAGCCGCGCGGGAAGACCTGAAGATCGTGGCCGAGACATACAGCACGTTCGCGATTCCGCAGCTCGAACGCGACACCGAGTACGTGGCCCTGACCGACGTCAACAAGAAGGAGTACGCGTTCTACAACGGCGCGATCGTCTCGACGAAGGACCCGCAGCCGACGGCGGTGCCGGACTACAGGAAGCGGTGTATCGAACAGGTCGTGCAGCACTCGACGGGCAAGCACTGCCACTCGCCGAACGCGCCTAGCTTCGCGGTGGGCGCCCTGGCCCGCTTCAACAACAACCACGAGCAACTGCACCCGGCGGCAAAGGACGTCGCCCACGCGCTCGGGCTGAAGGCGGTCTGCATGAACCCGTTCCACAACAACACGGCCCAGATCGTTGAGGTCGTGCATTGTGTCGAGCACTCGATCGAGCTGATCGACGAGCTGCTGACCCGCGGCTTGCAGGTCGAGCCGTTGCAGCAGCCGACCAAGTACTCACAAAGCGCCGGCGCGGCCGAGGTGCCGCGCGGCCTGCTGTATCACGAGTACAGCGTGAACTCCAAGGGCATCATTGACGGAGCCAACCTGATCATCCCGACCACGCAGAACCTCAAGAACATCGAGGAGGACATGCGCGCCTATGTGCCGCAACTGCTCGAATCTGACATGAGCAAGGAGGAGATGACTTTGCAGCTCGAAATGCTGGTGCGCGCGTACGACCCGTGCATCTCCTGCTCGGTGCATTTCCTCGACGTGGACTGGATGTAGCTTGCCCGCCACGGCCGGCGAGGCGGAGTGCGAACAGGTCGCGCATATGGCCAGGCAGAACAGTCTTGATCCGGGCTCGGGTTCCAGCGAATCCGGGCCCGTGGCGCGCGCCCGGCCGGTACGCGTGGTCGGGTGTGGCCGGCATCATCGCTGTGACGATCAGGTCGGCTTGCGGGTCGCGGCCGGCTTGCGCGAGTTGCTCGCCGACCAGGTCGAGATCGCGTTGACCGAAGCGCCCGGTGCAGACCTGGCTGCGGGGCTGGAGGGGGTTCGGCTGCTGGTGGTCTTGGATGCGGCGGCAACTACGCCTGCGCTGCCAGCGGGGGCATGGAAACGCATCGAGTACGTGCCAGGTGAGACGGGGCCAGCCGCACGGCCGGCGCGAGCTGCGACAGTAAGCGCGCACTCCCTGGGCGTGCTCGACGGCCTTGAGCTGGCGCGGGCCTTGGCCGTGCTGCCGGGGCAGGTTTGGATCTACGTCTTGGCCGGCACTGACTTTGGCTATGGCGAGGATTTCTCAGCGGAGGTGAGCGCGGCCCTAGCGGATCTGGTCGAGCAGGTGCACCGGGATGTCGAAGGCTGGCTGAGCGAGCAGGCGGGGGAGCCGGATCCGAGGCTGCGCGTATAGACGACGGGGGTGGGCGGAATTTCGCAGATTCCGCTGGGCGCTGGGGGCGGCGGGCGGTATTCTGTCATTATCGGGCGACGTCAAGCGGGGCATGCTGATGACCCCGCGCTAGTCACCATTAAACCATTACTGTGGGAGGAGTGGTATGCCTACGCTGCAAGAGGTTCTCGGCGACAAGATCATCAAGTATCGGGAGGATGTTCGTGAGACCGTCAAGAAATACGGAGACAAGGTGATCTCCCAGGTGACGGTTGCACAGGCCTACGGCGGCATGCGTGGCGTCAAAGGCATGATTTGTGACACATCTGTCGTCGAACCGGATACGGGCCTGATCGTGCGCGGGCATCCGCTGCTGGAGATCAAGCATCTGTGGCCCGAGGAGGTGTTCTTCCTGCTCCTCACCGGTGAGATGCCGGATGAGGAGGCGAAGGGGGCCTTGCAGCGAGAATTCGACCGGCATTCGCAGGTGCCCACCTATGTCTGGAACCTGCTGGGCGCCATGCCGAAAGACACGCACCCGATGTGCATGCTCGACACCGCGATTCTGGTGATGGAGCGCGAGAGCATATTCCGCAACTGGTACGACCGCGGAATGGCGCGCGAAGATTACTGGCGGGCAACACTCGGCGACGCGCTCAACATCCTGGCCAAGCTGCCGGTGATCGCAGCCGGCATCTACCGCATGCGGTATGAGAAGGGCAGCGTGATGAGCTGGACGCATGGGTTGGACTACGGGGCCAACTACGCGAACATGCTGGGAATCGCCGACCCGCTGGGCACTTTCGCGAAGTTGATGCGTCTGTACTTGAATCTCCATGCCGACCACGAGGGTGGGAACGTATCCGCGAACACGTGTCACACGGTCGGCTCGGCCCTCTCCGACGCCTATTACTCCGTCTCCGCCGGCTTGAACGGCCTCGCTGGCCCGCTGCATGGCCTGGCCAACCAGGAATGCCTGCGGTGGATCCTGGAGATGATCGACAAGTTCGGCGGCGTTCCGAGCGAGGAGCAGTTGCGCGAGGTCGCCTTCGATACGCTGCGGAGCGGGCGGGTGATCCCCGGCTACGGGCACGCCGTCTTGCGCGTCACCGATCCGCGTTACGCGGGTTTCCACGAGTTTGGCCAGGCGCACTTCACCGCGGACCCGGTTTTCCAAACGGTCGATCGCGTGTTTCAGGTCGTGCCGAAAGTGCTGAAGGAATACTCGGAGGAGCGCGTGAAGGCTGGCAAGAACCCGATCGCCAACTGCTGGCCGAATGTCGACGCGATATCGGGTTCGCTGTTGTACCACTTCGGCCTGACCGAGTTCCCCTACTACACCGTGCTGTTCTCGGTGTCGCGGACCATGGGGATGTTGGCGCAATTGATTCTGAACCGGGCGCTGGGCACGGCGATCACGCGCCCGAAATCGGTTTCGACGGAGTGGATCAAAGCCAACGCGAAGTAGGATAGCGTCACCGACGCGCGTCAGGCGGTTGCTTTGCGACCTTGAAAGGGGGATCGTCAGACTGTGCGCACCGTCGGGGAGTCTGATCCCCGCCGACCTGCGGATACGGGGCGTCTGTGCCAGCAAACAGGCCGCTGTTGTGGTACGGTCCGTGCCGTGAACTCTGCCCGGAACCGTATGCGGGATGCGCCGGTATGCACGAATTCTCGATCGCTCAGTCAATCATAGAACTCGCCGAAGATGAAGCACGTCGGGCCGGGGCCATGCGTGTAACGCGCTTGCAGTGCCGGATCGGCGTGCTGCGCCAGATCGACAACCGCCTGATGCGGGACGCCTTCGAATTGGCGGCCGAAGGCACGCTGTGCGACAATGCCGATCTGGATATTGAGAAGACGCGGGTGAGCCTGGCCTGCCCCCGCTGCCAGCAGCGTTTTGAGGCACGCGAATGGGATTGGCGTTGCCCGGAGTGCGAGGCCGACGGCGAAGATCCCCAGGGGGGCGACGAGCTGGAGTTGTTGTCGCTGGAAGCGGAGATCGAAGAGTGAAAATCGAGGTCCTGCGCAACGTCCTACAAAAAAACGAATGGGCCGCGGAAGAAAACCGGGCTTGCTTCGATGAGCGCGGGGTGACCTGCGTGAACCTGCTCGGGGGGGCGGGTTGCGGAAAGACCTCATTGCTGGAAGCGACCTTGCCCACGCTGAAGGAGAACCTCCGCGTCGCGGTGCTGGAGGGTGACCTGGCGACGACGCGCGACGCCGAGCGCATCGCGGCGTTGGACGTGCCGGTCGTGCAACTCCTGACCGACGGCGGCTGCCACCTGAACGCAACGTTGGTGCAGCAGGCCCTGAAGCAGATCCCCCTGGACGAGCTGGATCTGCTGGTCATCGAGAACGTGGGAAACCCGATCTGCCCGGCCAACTTCGACCTTGGTGAACATCGGCGGGTGGTCGTGCTGAGCGTCGCCGAGGGCGACGACAAGCCGGCGAAGTATCCGTTGCTGTTCAAGGATGCCGACCTGATTGTGCTCACCAAGTGCGACTTGCTGCCGTACGTAAAGTTCGATGTCGAGCGCGCCCGCGCGGACCTGGCACGTGTCAACCCGCGCGCCGAGATCGTGCGGACGGACACGAACACGGCGACGGGCATCGATCGCCTGGCGGCGTGGCTGTCAGCCACGGCCCGGCCGCAGGCATCCGCATAGCGTCGCGGCCAGCCCGGCTCAACAGATGTTCTGAGGAGCATCGCCGACTATGGGTTCGCAGCGCGATCCGGATGCGGATAGCACGGCAGGGAGCGATCAGCCGTCGGCCGAGGTCGCCGGCACGCTGGCGCAGCGCTACCGGCTCTTGTTCGAGCACAGCTTGGCGGGCGTATACTGCACGACCTTGACCGGCGAGATCGTGGACTGCAACGAATCGCTGGCGACGATGCTGGGCTACGATTCCCGGGCCGACCTGCTCTCTCACCGGGCGACGGAACTCTATTTCGGTACGGCGGATCGCCAGGCATTCCTCACGCGGCTGCATCGAACCGGGGTGCTGACGAACTCAGAGCTGCGGCTGCGGCGTAAAGACGGCACGCCGATCGATATCCTCGAGAACGTCGTCTTGCTCAGCGATGAAGAGGGGCGGCCGCGCATCATCCAGGGCACGATGGTCGACATCAGCGAACGCAAGCGCGCTGAGCAGGCCCTGCGCACCAGCGAACAACGCTATCGTGAGCTGACGGGCGACCTGCGGCGGGTCATGCAGAGGCTGCAATCGGTGCGTGAGGAAGAGCAGGCGCGCATCGCCCGTGAACTACACGACGAGCTGGGACAGGGACTGACCGCACTCAACATGGACGTCCATTGGCTCCGGGCGCGCGTGGCCCCGGATTCGGAAGAGAAGCGAACCCGGCTGGAGTCGATGGCGCAGCTCCTGAAGACCACCATGCAGGCGGTTCGCCGTATTTGCTCAAACCTGCGGCCGGTAGTGCTTGATGACTTCGGGTTGCTGGCCGCGATCGAATGGCAGGCGAGCGAGATTCAGACTCGGACGGGTATCCAGGTTGCGCTGACGCTACCATCAGAAGTGCCGGTCATACCCAGCGACCAGGCGACGGCGGTGTTTCGCATTCTCCAGGAGGCGTTGACGAACGTCGCCCGCCACGCGCGCGCCACCACGGCGGCACTGCACGTGACAGTCCAGGGCGATACGCTGAGACTGGTGTTGACGGATAACGGGGTGGGAATCGCGGACGCGCAGTTGCACGGCAAGAACTCGATCGGGCTCTTTGGGATGCGCGAGCGCGCGCTGCGTTGGGGTGGGAACGTTGAGATAGAACGGGACGGGGGAGGCGGCACGCGGGTGACGCTGACCATGCCGGTGGAGCCAGAACCATGATTCGAGTCCTGATTGCGGACGATCACGCCGTGGTGCGCGAGGGTATTAAGCGGATAATTGCGGACCTGGATGACATGGAAGTGGTGGCGGAGGCGGCGGACGGTGCGGAGTTGCTGGCGGCCGTCACGACGAGCAGTTGGGATGTTACGCTGATGGATCTGGCCATGCCCGGGCTGTCGGGTCTGGAGTTGGTGGAAGGTCTACGCCGGCGCGCTCCGCAGCGGCCCATACTGATTCTGAGCATGTATCCCGAGGATCAGTACGCCGTTCGTGCTCTGCGTGCCGGGGCTGCCGGCTACATCTACAAGGGCAACCCACCGGACGAGGTGATTAAGGCGATTCGCATGGTGGCCTCTGGCCGCCGGTACATCACGCCCGAAGTCGCCGAGCATTTGGCGGCGCACGTGGACGTGGCGGCGGAGAAGCTGCCGCACGAATGTCTCTCCAACCGCGAACACCAAGTGCTGTGCCTGATGGGGAGCGGCAAGGCAGTCGGTGAAATTGCCGACGAATTGGGCCTCAGCGTCAAGACTGTCAGCACGTACCGCGCACATCTGCTCGAGAAGCTCGGCCTGCGTAACAGCGCCGAGATCATTCGCTACGCCATCGAACACAAGCTGGTCGACTGAGCTGCACAGGCCGCGTGCAGTCGAGGACGCAGCGGCGGCGTCCGAATAGGTTTTTGTCTGATAGGTGATTCCGTTCGTCCTACCGTGCCTTTCTACTATTCTTACGGCAGTTTGGCTATGACCCCGATTGTGCGGTTCCCGTGTATGCGCGATGATTGTCGGCGTGAAGGTGTGCGCGTTCGGTGTGTCACACCCGAGATGGAGGCATCTAAGGAGGAGTGCGATGGAAAAGAGCAACTATCGCAGGAGGTGGTCTTTAGCTTCTTTGGCTGGGGGGGTTGTGCTGGCGTGTTTGCTCGCAGTACCAGGGGCGCTGGCAGACGACGCGAACTGGACCGGTAACATTGCCGGAACCGGTCCGGGATTCAAGGTTGATCTGTCACACCAAGACGCGGATCCGTTCAAGGGTTGGCTCAACGTGACAGCGACCAACACCGGGAGCGAGGATTGGGGCGATTTTCACTTCGGGATCTATGACCCTATTGGCGGTCAGGACATCTCGAACGTCCACTTCCTCGATTCGAGCATGGGTGGCTTCGATCCCACCAGTTCGCAGGCACCGCTGACGTGGACGATCGACAACGTCACGGTAGGTGCGACGATCGATCTGTTCTATTTTAGTGATCCGGTGGCGCCGGGAGAGACCGCTACGTTCAATGTGTGGACGGACAATCCCGACCATTTGTCTTTCTTCGGTGTGTCTTTCTATCCCACGCCGGTTCCTGAGCCGACCAGTCTGGCGCTTATGGCAGCGCTGGGGCTGTTCATCCGGCGAAGGTAGGACACGAGGTACGAGTCACCCCACACAGTGGGTGTGGCCCGGCGGTGCGTGCAGAGGCGCACGCGGCCTCTGCACGCACCACCGAGTGCAAAGCACTGCTGCACGTTCAATGCGACGGAACCCCTGTGGCATCACAGAACGGGCGTAATGTGCCTGCTTAGCGGCAACAACTCTGCGAGTTGAAACTGGAGGACGTCAGATGCATAACGACAGGCTGACCAATGAAAGTGTGGTTAGGCGGTTTCAGATCATCACCGTTGCCGGGGTGGTCTGCCTGGGCGTCCTGGTAGCGGAGGCGCGCAACCCGATCCGCAGGGAGTTCTTCAAGGCGTATCCCGGCGCCAACAACACGGTACTCGACAACGTGCCCAGTCACGATTCACACTGCGGCGTGTGCCACTACGACTTCGCCGGCGGTGGCGCGCGGAATCCGTACGGGCTGGCGGTCGAGGGAACGCCCAATCAGAGCAAAGATGAGATTCTCGGGCTGGGGCCGCTCGATTCGGATGGTGATGGTTTCAGCAACGATATTGAGATCACGGATACCTTCAACTTCACGAACACGCCGACCTTCCCGGGTCTGACGCCAGCGAACGTGGGTCAGGTCTCGAATGTGGATCTGGCCGACATTCAGCCATATCTGGTGCCCAGCACCGGTAGCGACACCGAGCCGCCAGATGTGACGGTCCTGGTGCCTAACGGCGGGGAAGTGCTGGTCGGCAACACCGGCACCACGGTGCAGTGGTTCGCCACGGACGAGAGCGGCATCGCCGGCATCGATCTGTACGTCTCGCTGGACAATGGTGGGACGTGGGGCCCGGAGGCCTTGGGGCTCGCCAACTCCGGTAGTCACACCTGGTTCCCCGCGAACCGGCCGACGGGGCAGGCACTGTTCCGCGTGGTTGCGCTGGACAATGCGTTTAACGTTGGGCAGGACGACAGCAACGCGGTCTTCACGATCGAATCGCCGCCGGGAGGCATTGTGCCGACCACGCTGCGTGATTTTGACCAACCCGGAAGCCAGCCCTTCGAAGCCGGCATCCTGAACCCGCCGGAAGCCTGCTCACCCTGCCATGGTGGCTACGACGAAGCCGTCGAGCCATACTTCAACTGGCAGGGGAGCATGATGTCCCAAGCCTCGCGGGATCTGCTGTTCGAGGCCAACATGACGATCGCTAATCAGGATGCGCCCGACTCGGGTGATCTGTGCCTGCGCTGCCACCTTTACCGCGGCTGGATCCGGGGGCGCTCGGTGCCCACCGACGGCAGCCAGATGCTCGACACGGACATGAGCGGCGTCGCCTGTGATTTCTGTCATCGCTTGGTCGATCCGATCTTCGATCCAGGTGAGAACCCGTCTGAAGACGAGGCCATTCTGGACGGTTTGATCTTCCCAGCCAGCGATTTCGGCAACGGTATGGCCACGGTTGATCCCACGGGTGCGCGCCGGGGGCCTTTCCTCAATGCGGACACCGGTCATCCGGTGCTGGTCTCACCCTTCCACCGCGAAGCGGCGCTGTGCGGGACGTGCCACGATGTGAGCAATACGGCGTTCGAGAAAGACGGTCAGGGGAACTATGTGCCAAACGCGTTCGATGAGCCGGCGGCGAGCTTCTCGGCACATGTGCTGATGCCGGTGGAACGCACGTACAGCGAGTGGTTCTATAGCGCGTACAACACGCCGGAAGGCGTGTACGCACCGCAGTTTGGCGGCAACCTCGATTACGTGGCCACGTGCCAGGATTGTCACATGCGCGACGTCACCGGTCAGGGCGCCAACTTCGGCAACCCGCCGGTCCGCGACGACCTGCCGCTGCACGATATGACCGGTGGCAGCACGTGGTTCCCGGGCCTGCTGAGCATGCTCTACCCGGACGATGTCAACGAAGCGGCGCTGCAGGCCGGGATTGCCCGCGCACGGTACATGCTTAAGAACGCCGCCGAGATGGAACTTACGCAGCAAGGGCGGAAGCTCAAAGTGCGCATCACGAACAACACCGGACACAAGTTGCCCACCGGCTACCCCGAGGGGCGGCGAATCTGGATTAACGTGCGTTTCTACAACAACGCCATGGTACTGGTGGGCGAATCGGGCGCGTACGACGTGGCGACGGGCGAGCTGGGGCACGATGCTGAGGCCAAGATCTACGACATCGAGCCCGGCGTGGATGCGACGGTTGCGGGTCTGCTAGGGGTCGATCCTGGGCCGACCTTGCACTTCGTGTTGAACAACATGGTGTACAAGGACAATCGCATCCCGCCGCGCGGCTTCACGAACGCGGCCTACGCCGATTTCGGCGGTGCACCGGTCGCCTATGCCTACGCCGACAGGCAGTACTGGGACGACACCTACTACGTGATCCCGCGCCGGGCGACGTCGGCGGAGGTGACGCTCTACTACCAGAGCACCAGCAAGGAGTTCGTCGAGTTTCTCCGCGACGAAAACACGACCAACAGCAAGGGCCAGGAGCTCTATGACCTCTGGGACCAGAATGGCAAGTGCCCGCCGGAGGTGATGGTCACGAGCAGTCTGAGCCTGACCCCGCCGGTTCCGGGCACGAAGGATGCGGGAGCGCTGGTTGCGCCGCTGAGCGGGCAGCCAGTCCCGCCGCCGTAGCAGAGTAGCTTATACAGAGGGCGAGTGGTCGCTGCGCCGAAGCGTGGCGGCCCTTTCACAGACTGGAGGCGCGTGTGGCTGTGCGGGAGCGTCTTCCGGTGGTTGGCTGCGCGCCGTGCGAGCTTCCCTGGGTGATGCCGTTCGTGGCGGGCTGGGCGGCCCTGGTGTACCACGTGGCCATACGCTTCGAGGAAGATCGCTTGACGAAACGCTACGGTGAATCGTACACGGGCTACTGCCAGCGCGTGCCACGCTGGCTGCCACGGAGACCTGCGGAGGCGTCACCGGCTGCACGAAGCGCCAGTATATGGCGTGCGGCCGCGGTGGAATGGCAGTGTCTCTTGCTGGTAATTGTGCCAGTCGCCAAGGAGTTCTGGCACTGAGCCGCGAACCCGCGTGGCGTGCGTCCGTTGATGGACGATTCAGGTGTCGGCCTGGGATTGGTGCGTCCGGGGCGCACGCTGCGACGCTCCGCCCCGCCTCCGCATTGACCGGGCCCGGCCGGCGCGTCATCCTGTCGCCATGCCACGAAGGAGCACGGAGAAGAAGCGGCCGGATGGGCCAGCCCGCAGCCGGGCAGGCAAAGGTAAGGGGAAGGTGACCGCGCCCGCCGCTGGTGGGAGTCGCCCTTCTCGTACCCGCCCGTCGCCCCTGCTCGATACGCGCATCGTCTACTGCGGCGACTGCCTGGAGCGGCTCGGCAAACTGCCCGACGGCTGCGTAGACCTGGTCTACATCGACCCGCCGTTCAACAG
>JAHJAR010000108.1 GCA_018814045.1 Planctomycetota bacterium
ACCACGGCACCCTCGGCGACGACGGCCCACTCGCCGACGCTCGTCCAATCTGAGACGACCGAGCCCATGCCCAGGATAGCCCAGTCGTGGATGGTGGCGTTGTGCACGATGGCGCCATGGCCGACCGTCACCCAAGCCCCGATCGTGGTCTGCTCGCCGGGGCGGGCGTGGATGACACAGTTGTCTTCGATGCTCGTGTTACGGCCGATGGTTATGCGGCCGTAGTCGCCGCGCAGGCGCGCCCCGGGTCCAATCCAACAACCGGCGCCGATCGAGACGTCGCCGAGGACATCCGCGCTGGGGTGTACATAGGCCTGCTTGTCGACGACTGGGAGCTTGCCTTCAAATGTGTAGATCATCGCGTTGTGCTCTCACTCGCGCGGGCGCGGCCCAGTCACAGCCGCGCTGCTGTGCGTGGACCTGGGATTCAGAGGCGGGTATTGTAGCGGCGATTCTGGGTGCAACGCAGAGCGGATCGCGAAGGAAGCATTGTGCGCCGGTGCGTTGCGAACGCCCCCGGGTAACATTGCGCCGTCTGGTGCAGGGCCAGCGCGGGACGCGGGCATTCAGGACAGCATCATGGAAATCGCGGAGCATTTCTACACGGACGACCCGCGGCGCGGTCCGGCGGATGCACGTACCACGCTCGAAGGGGCCGACTATTTCTTCCTCGGCAACGGCCTGATCCAGGCCGCGGTGCAAGTCTGCCACGACCAGCCGGGTACGCCGCTGGGACTACTGGTCATGAACCCCAACCGGATGGGCCCGAAGCGGGCGGCGCTGACCTTCGACCCGGAAGACGGACTCAAAGCAACGCAGGTCACGATTCGAACGGACAGCCACAGTTGTCGTCCCAGCGGCGCCAGACTGCGGGCGCGCTGGTCAGACGTCGGCGGCGTCCCCGCGGTATTAGTGTCCTGGCAGGATCAGGACGTGTCCGTCGAGGAGTGTTTCTTCTGTCCCGACACCAAGACGCCACGCCTGCTGCGCGAAGTGCGGATCAGCACCATTACGCCGGAGGAGACCAGGATCGTGGTCGAGACGGGCGGCGGACGCGAGTGCTTGACGGATCGCCGAACAATCTCGCAAACGGACACGGCCTGCGTGCGATTCAGCTACAGCCTCCAGGATGACGGCGGTCACCTGGACGTGACGGTGTCGGTGTGTTCAACGCTGCCGGAACCGGCCACGGCCCAAGCGCACTGGCATGATCTGGCCCGCTTCGCCTGCTCGAACGATACCCTGAACCACCTTTTCACCGCCGCCCGGAACCAGTTGCCGGCCGCCGTTTCGGCCTGCGGCGTCATGGATGGCAGCATCTGGCAGTACAACCGCGAGTGGGTGCGTGATCAGTCGGTCGTGGCCGACGTGCTGGCGATGCTCGGCGAGCGGACGAAGGCGTGCACGATGATCACGCGGATGCTGAGAGAGTTCGTCACCGATGCTGGCGACACGGTCGATTCGAGCCTGCGCCGCCCGCCGGCGGACGTCGAGCTTGATCAGAACGGCCAGTTGTTGCGGGCGCTGGAGAGCTACGTGCTGTGGACGGGGGAGGATGCGCCCGTGCACGAGCACTGGCCGCGCGTCCGCGCCGCGGCCGATTTTCCGTTGCGGGAAGTCTTCCGGCACGAACCATCCGGGTTGCTGCACAACGCCCGCGAGTTCTGGGAGCGTCATGCCGCCCATGGCATCAAGGACGGCATGGAGTTGATGCACCAGTACTCCGTCGCGGTGGGCCTGGCGAGTGCGGCCCGGCTGGCGCGGCGCGTGGGGCGGCCCGCGGAGGCCGAGCGCTGGATGCGCGCCGCTGACCGAATCCGCGACGCCCTGTTGAATGACGAGCGGTTCGGGCTCGTCGCGGATGGCCACCTCATCAAGCGGCGCTGCGTCGACGGGAGTGTTCAGACGCAGATCACCGCCGCGCGCGAGGCGGAGCTTCCGGCCGGCATCCCTTTGACGGACGCTGGGCCGCACTACCTCGACCCTGACGCCGGCGCCGCGCTGCCGATCGCCATGCAGTTCATCGATCCCAAGGGCGATCTGGCGCGTGTGACGCTGCGTCATCTCGAAGAGTTGTGGAACCAACGCTGGGCAGGTGGTGGCTATGGCCGCTATCACGTCACGTCCGAGCCGGACTCGCCGGGCGCGTGGCCCTTCCCATCTGTCTTCCTGGCCCGGGCGTACTTCGAAGCCGAGGACGACGCGAAGGTCTGGCGGGTTCTGAACTGGCTGGCAGAGGTGGGTGGCGCGGCCGGATCGTGGCGCGAATACTACGGGCCAAGGATGGCGCCGCCCTACCCCCAGGTCGGCTACGTCCCGTGGACCTGGGCGGAAATCCTGTACTTCTTCATCCACCACCTGCTCGGCGTTCGGCCGGGCCACGACGAGCTTGTGCTGCGCCCGCGGCTGCTGTCCGGGCTGGAATGGGCCGAAGCCCGCTTGCGCGTGCGCGGCCACATCGTCGAGCTTCACGTCCGGCGGGCCGGCGACCGGCCGCCCGGCTTCCATATCGGCAACACGTTCCACGCCCTGGACGCGCGCGGTGTGCGGCTGCCGCTGCCCAACGAAGACATGCGTGTGGAAGCGCTGCTGGGCGACTGAGGCGCGGGAAGCGCTACAGATGTTCCGCCGCGAAACGCAGCCGTTCTACGTGCTGAAAGGGGCCGCCGCCTTCGTGCTCGTTGTACTCGTAGATGCGCAGTTCCTTTTCGGCGGTGATGCTGTTGTAGGCAGCGAAGATGGTGCTGGGCGGGCAGACCATGTCCATCAACCCGACCGAGAACAGGCAGCGCGCCGTGATGCGCGGCGCGAAGTTGACCCCGTCGAAATACGCCAGCGTGGCAAAGAGGCCTTCCGCGCGCTGGCGGTGGCACTTGAGATAAGCCGTGATCTCCGCGTAGGGCTGAGTGTCGGTGATCGCGACGGCGCGGCGGTAGTTGCACAGAAAGGGCACGTCCGCCATCAGGAGCTTAGCCCGTTGACCGACCAGGGCGGCGGCGGCGAGCGCGATCCCCCCGCCCTGGCTCCCGCCGCTGACAGCGACGCGCGCCGGATCAACGTGTGGATGCGACGCGGCCACTTCAACAGCGCGCACGGCGTCCGCAAAGACGCGGCGATAGTAGTAGGTTGCGGGAGATTCGATGCCCCTGGTAATGAAGCCCGCGACTTGCGGGCCGCCGCCAGCCGGATCAGGCGTATCGCCGGGCGCGAAGCCGCAGCCCTGACCGCGCGTATCCATGACGAGCTGGGCGAGACCGGCGACGGCGGGGGCCAGGTGATCGACCGGTAGCGACCGCCCGCCGCCGTAGCCAATGTACGAGACCAGGCAGGGCAACCGCTCCGCCCGCGCGGCCGGTTCGATGAACCAGCCCTTGATCGGCTGACCGCCGTAGCCGCCGAACGTAACGTCGTAGACATTCACGAGACGGTAGACCGGATCGTGTACGAGTTCGAAGTGCGGCTCGAGCGGGTGTGCGGCGGTCTCAGCCAAGGTGCGCTGCCAGAAATCGTCGAAGTCATCCGGCTCCGACGGGGCAGGCGTGTACTTACGCAATTCGTGCAACGGCATGTCCAAGAACGGCACGGTTCATCACTCCCACGGTGCCGGATCGGGCCGAAGGCCGGTCCCGCCCCGTCAATGCCTGGTTTTTGCCCACTTTCCGCAACGGCGTCCGGACGGTAGAAGCCGGCGCAGACACTGTCAACCGCAGGGCGCGAACGCGCGCCGCCGGGCGTGCTTGACGGGGACTGCGGCGGCGGCTAGACAGCGAAGCATTGGCAGGGAACGTGCTGGCGACGCACGCGCGATGAAACACGGATGGCGACGATGGCCCGAAACACGATTCACCTGATCAGCAACTCGCATCTCGACCCGGCCTGGTTGTGGGAGTGGCCGGAAGGGTTGGCCGAAGCCCTGGCGCTGGCCCGCACAGTCGTCGATCTCTGCGCGCGCGAGCGGACCTTCGTTTTCAACCGCAACGAGGCGCTGTACTACCGCTGGATCGAGGAATACGACCCACCGCTTTTCAAGCGCATCAAACGGCTGGTCAAAACCGGTCAGTGGCACATCATGGGCGGCTGGTATCTTCAGCCGGACTGCAACATGCCCAGCGGCGAGTCATTCGTGCGCCAGATTCTGATCGGCAAACGCTATTTCCAGGAGAAGTTCGGCGTCGACGTCACCACGGCGGCCAACCTGGACCCGTTCGGCCATACCCGCGGACTAGTGCAGATTCTGGCCCGCAGCGGCTACGATGCGTACCTCTTCTGCCGGCCGGGAACGGACGATTGCCCGCTGCCCGCACCGGAATTCACCTGGGTCGGTTATGACGGGTCCACAATCACGGCGACGCTGGCCGAGGCGCACTACAACTCGCCCCCCGGCGGGGCCCGGCAAAAGGTGGAGGCATGGCTGAACGCCCATCCGGACAAGCCGTGCAGCGCGCTGCTTTGGGGCGTGGGCAACCACGGCGGGGGGCCGTCATGGGACGACCTGCGGCAGTTGCGCCGCCTCATACGCGCGACGCGCTCGTGTGAGATTCGACATTCCACGCCCGCGGCATACTTCGCCGACTTGCGGCGACGTGGGGAGTTGCCGCGCCACGCAGGCGACCTGAACCCCTGGGCCGTGGGGTGCTATACCTCGATGGCCCGTATCAAGCAGAAACACCGGCGGCTCGAGCACGAGCTCTTCGCGACGGAGAAGATGCTGGCCGCCGCCGCGGCGCAGCAACTGCTGCCCTATCCACAGGCGCAACTGCGCGAGGCGGCCTGCGATCTGCTGAGCAGCGAGTTCCACGATGCTCTGCCGGGTTCGTCGATCCCCCCGGTCGAAGAGGCGGTCCTGCAAGGCCTGGACCATGGGCTGGAGATCGTGGCACGCCTCAAGACGCGGGCGTTCTTTGCGCTGTCTGCCGGGCAGCGACGTGTACGGCAGGATGAGATCCCGCTCCTGGTCTACAACCCGCATCCATTTCGTGTCACGGCGCTGGTCGAGTGCGAGGCACAGCCCGCCGTGCACCACGAGTTGGGCAAGTACGGTCTGCCGCTGGTGTCGTGCACCGGCAAGCTGCTACCGGCCCAGGCCGAGCAGGAGCACGCCAACATCAACGAGGATCACCGCAAACGCGTCGTCTTCGAGGCCGTGCTCGAACCAAGCCGCATGAACCGCTTCGATTGCCGCATCGAGAAGCTCGCCCGCCGACCGCGGCCGTCTCTGCCGCAGCGCGGCGGGAAGCTGCGGTTCAAGACCGCCGACCTGGCCGTGCTGATCAACACGCGCACCGGCCTGATCGATCGCTATCGCGTGCGCGGCGTCGATTATCTGGGCGCCAACGCCGGCCGGCCGATCGTCATGGCGGATGACGCCGACCCGTGGGGCATGAAGGTGCGCAGCTTCCGCAGGCGCGCGGGTGCCTTCAGGCTGATGTCGCGCGCCGCCGGGACGCGGTTCTCCGGCCTGAGCGGCCACCCGGCGCTGCCGTCGGTGCGCGTGATCGAGGACGGTCCGGTGCGGAGCGTGGTGGAGGCCGTGCTGGCCTATGGCGATTCTTTCATTTGCCAGCGCTACAAGCTGCCCAAACACGGGACAGAAATCGAGCTGGAAACGCGCGTGCACTGGAACGAGAAGGACCGCCTGCTCAAGCTCGCGATTCCAACCCTTCTGCCGGACGCGGTCTATCGCGGGCAGGTCGCCTACGGCGTGGCCGACCTGCCGGACAACGGTGACGAGGCCGTCGCGCAGAAGTGGGTGGCGGTTGTCTCCCGCTCGCAAGACGCGGCATTGACGTGCATAAACGACCGCATCTACGGGTCCGACATGGCCGGCGGCGAGCTGCGCCTGTCGCTACTGCGCGGCCCGGCGCACTCCGGGCATCCGACCGGCCCGGGTCGTCCGATTGTGCGCCAGGATCGCTACACGCCACGCATCGACCAGGGTGAGCACGTCTTCCGTTTCTGGCTCAACGGCGGCCCACGGAACGAGCGGCTGGCGCGCGTCGATCGCGAAGCGCTGGTAAAGAACGAGGTGCCTATGGCGCTGAGCATGTGCCCACCCGGCGGCGGCAAGTTGCCCAAGGCGGGCGTGCAGCTCAGCGATCAGGTGGTCCAGCTCGCCGCGTTCAAGCAGAGCGAAGACGGCCGCGGCCTGATTGTCCGCCTCTTCGAGCCGACCGGCCGAAGACGCACCACGACGGTTTCGCTGCCGTGCGTCGGCCTGCGCAAGAAGGTGACCCTGGCTCCGTTCGAGATCAGGACGCTGCGCTGCGACCTGCGCAAACGGCGCTTCACCGAGGTCGATCTGCTCGAGCGTCCGCTGAGGCGGAAGAAGCGTGGGTAGGCCGATCTCCATCGTGCTTGCCGGACTGGGGGGCTACGGCGAGGTCTACCTGGCACACCTGCTGGACGAGCGCGACGACGAGCGGTTTCGGTTGGTCGGAGCCGTGGATCCACAGCCGCAGCGCTGCGCGCGCCTAGAGGAGCTGCGCGGCGGCGGAGTGCCTGTATATCAGTCGCTGGACGACTTCTACCGCCACGCACAAGCAGACCTGGCCGTGATCGCGTCGCCGATCCACTGGCACTGCCGGCAAACGTGTCACGCGCTCGCCCAGGGCAGCCACGTTCTGTGTGAAAAGCCGGCGGCGGCCACGGTGCAGGAAGTCGATCAGATGATCGCCACCCGCGCCCGCGCGAAATGTTCGGTGGCGATCGGCTATCAGTGGTCGTTCTCGACGCCGATTCAGCAGCTTAAGCGGGACATCCAGGCCGGGCTCTTTGGCCGACCGCGGCGCTTCAAATCGCTGTGCCTGTGGCCGCGCGGAGAAGACTACTATCGCCGCAACGATTGGGCCGGACGGCTGCGCGCCGCTGATCGCGAGTGGGTGCTCGACAGTCCGGTCAATAACGCCATGGCGCACGATTTGCACAACATGCTCTACCTGCTGGGCGACGAGCGCGACACAAGCGCAGCGCCCGTCAATGTGACCGCCGAGCTGTACCGGGCGAATGCGATCGAGAACTGTGACACGGCGGTGCTGCGGGTGCACACCGCCGCGGGCGTCGAGGTTTTGTTCTACGGCTCACACGCCAGCGCCGCCGACTTCGGGCCGGTCTTCTCGTTCGAGTTCGAGCGGGCGGTGGTGGATCTGGCGGGCGGCGCGGCGGAGATTGTCGCCCGCCGTGGAAACGAAGTGCTCAAGTGCTATGCGTCGCCCAACAGCGAGCCGCAGATGAAAAAGCTGTGCGCGTGCTGCGCGGCGCTCGCGGATAGCGGCGAGATCCCGTGTGGTCTCGAAGCCGCGCGCGTCCAGACGCTATGCGTCAACGGCGCGCACGATTCGGCGGGCGCGGCCGTGGCGTTTCCGGCAGCGCTGGTGCGCGTCGCACGGCGGGCACAGACGCGTTTGACGTCGGTCGCTGGTTTGGCGGAGACCATGCAGCGCTGCTATGAGTTGGGTGTCCTGCCCAGCGAGGCGGACGTGCCGTGGTCGCGGGCGGGTCGCACGATCGACCTGCGCCACTATCTGCATTTCCCCGGGGGATAGACCATCTCCAGATGGCCAGGTGTCCGCTGGCGGGGCGCGGTCTCATGGTTGTCGCACGGCTTGGCACGCGGCGTTCAGGGCAGCGTCACTTCATCTTCCCAATAGCGCCACTTGCACGGCCCGTAGCCGGTGGACAGGTCGTCGGGCTGGAGCGTGTAGGTGTTGGGGCGGGCGGCGAAGATGGGCTGATCGTTGAAGCGGATCTGCACCATGTTGGCCGCCGAGTACGACAGCTTGTCGCCGATCTGCCGGGCGTAGAGGAAGCTGGCGTCGGTTTCGATGGGGCCGTATTTCACGCGGCCGGACTCGAACGTATAGCGCGGCCGGACGTTCTCGGTGAGGATGTCCTTCATCAGGTCGGTCTTGACGCAGATGTACTGGACCTGGTCGCCGCGCTGCACGCGCACGCCGAGGCCGGCGCGCGGTTGATCGACTTCCAGCGGTTGCAGCGTGCTGACGATTGGCTGCACGTCGGTACCGCGCGCGTGCGGCACGAGCGCGGTGACGAATGTCTCGACCTGCCCCGCATAGTAGTGGCTCGAGCTGGTCTGGTAGACGGCGGTTTCGTCCTGCTGGCGCCGCTTGATCGGGAACGTGCCGTCCTGGCGGATGCCATGCTGGAGGAAACTGATCAGCAGGGCTTCGGTTTGCGGGGGCTGGTAGTGGCTGATCTGCTCGACCGCGGTCACGTAGTAGTGCGCGCCCTGCTCCTGGGGCCCGAGCACCGTCGTACCGTGCCAGAGCGTGCTGAAGGTGTAGTAGCCGGTTCCCAGGATCTTCACGATGTCAAAGACCAGGAAGATGTTGTCAGCCTTGAGATACACCACCACGCGGTCGCCAGCGTAGCCGGTGCGCTCGTCCGTGATGCGCGTGCGGCTCATGTCGACGTCAGCGAACTTGAAGAAATCGAGTTTCTCGGTGGCCACCGTGCGGTAGGCTCCGGAGTGGCGGAGAAACTCATACAGCGGCTGCTGCCGGCCGCGTTTCTGCTGGCGGGCCACCAGCCGATTGTGGAAGTAGTCCGCCCGATACGCCCCGTATGGACCGGAAGGCATGATGTCGCGATAGCCGGCCTCGGCCAGCAGCACCGAGCCGTTGCTCATCAGCAGGCAGATGGCGTTCTCGTCCGAGTGCCCGTGGTGCATCTTCTCCTCTTCCACCGGAATCGTGTGTCGCAGGAAATCACGCGGCACGCGGGCGAAGTTGCCCTCGTCGGCGTAGTTCAGCATCAAGTACGTGGAAGTCGGCTGCCAGCCGTTGCGAAAGACGATCTTCCTGCCGACGGCGTCTTCGAGCACCTCTTCGCTGAGGGCGCTGGGCTGGACGGGCTGAATGTCGTCGTTGGCCCAGCGATAGGCGTCGGTCAGGACCAGCGCGGTCCGCGAGCCGGTCGCGGCCGGGTCGTCCCCCGCCATGGCCGTGAAGATGCGCTGCGCTCCCCACTTCAATTCCGGATCCTGATACTCGCTTGCGCCGCGTTCTAGGCAGACGAGGTAGAGGGGCCAGCTACCGTTCCAGCGCGCGTCGCCGAACTCCGGCAGCATCCCGGTCGGGCAGAGCAGGTGCACGAAGTAGCTGAAGTAGTAACGGGTCGTCAGACGGGCGTAGAGCGTCTGATCTTCGATGATGTCAGCGTAGCGCAGCAGCGAATAGAGCCAGACGGGATGGTAGATCGAGGCGTCTTCCTCCTCCCACCGCCCCCAGCTATCGCTGGCCAGCACGGCCGCCAGCTTGCGCCACGTGGGCGCGTGCTCGTGCTTGGGCAGCGCCTGGGCTGCCAGCGCCAAGCCCTCGGCCCGCAGTATGGCCCGGTTCATCGGTCCCCATTCCGGATAGTGAAGCATGAAGTCGGCGCTCTCGGCGATGCTCTGCTCGATGCGCTTGCGGCGTTCCGCTGTGACCGCCGAGTTGTCCCTGATGCGCAGGTACGCGTGCGTAAACGTGGACAAATCGAAGAAGTCGGTCATGGTCGGAACGCCGGGGGCGTACTCCGGGCGCTGCCGCCGAACCGCGTCGGGCAAGTACTTCTTGAAGCGGTCCTGCGTGGCGAGCAGCTCGGCGGCGTCTTCGGCGTAGCGGTCTTCGCCGGTCAGTTCGTACAGCGACGCCGCCAGTCCGGCGAGCCAGACCGGGCCGCCGGGCGGGGCGTATCCCCAGGAGTAGTGTGGCTCGTACTCCTCGGTCCATTTCTTGACGTGCGCCTCGCAAGCCGCGACCGCCGGCTCGTAAGCCGCTATGGCCAGGTCCAGATACGTCTGGCGCGTGGGGCGCGGCTGTTCCGCGACGACGGCGGCCAGCACGGCCAGCGTAGCAACCAGTACGGGGATGTTTCGCAGCGTCATCGTGTCACCCTGTCCAATATGAACGAGCCGGCGCGCCACCGCGGCGCGCGGGCTCAGCTACCCAGTGTTACCAACAGGCACAGAAGCAGAATCACAACGCCGACCAGAAGACAACTCCCGCCAAAGCCGACAACGTCGATCCAGCCGGGCCTGAGAATCTCCCAGTTCGAGCCCGGCCAGATCTTCAGTCGCTCGTACTTCCGCGGCGCGGCGGCGGCGCGGTCCAAGGCCGTCCGTTCCTCCTCCGGCGTAGGCTGCACCGGCGTGTGCATTTTGCTGAAGAAGCGGTCCAGGGGCTCCTGGCTGGCCGGCCGCGTGACGGCGCTGAGCAGGAACAGCAACACAAACGGCAGCAGTGCGTCCACGGCGAAACGAGTGGCTACAAGTTGCGCTTTGCTGCAACGCGTGAAGTCCAGCCCGAACCAGCTCAACATCCAAATCTCAGCCTGGAAGCGCCCGCGGCCGATCTTGGGCGAGTCCGGATCAGCGGGATCGGTGCGGACCACCTTGTCGAAGAACACCGCGGCCGGCTCAGTCAGGTGCAGCTTGCGGATCTTCTGGCCGACCTGCCCGGCCCGGCCCGCCGCCACATCCTCGGCTAGCGCCGCCGTGGTGATCGTCACCTGCCGTGGCTGGGTTTCCAGCAGGAAGCGCGGGTTGCTGCACACGCTGTCCAAGGTCTGGAAGAGATTTGGAATGATGGCGTACAACGTGAAACAGACGAACACCTGCACGATCACCGCCACGCGCGTCAACCGCCGCCAAGTGAAGCCCAGCCAGATGGCCGCTCCGAAGACCGCCGGAATCGAAATGAAGTACTTGAACAGGTCAAGCAGGTTGTCGATCAGCAGGGCCGTGGCGATGCCACCCAGCAGAATGACAACGATCATCACGCGGGCAACGATGATGTAATGCCGCTCTGTCCGGTCACTCCGGAGGGGCTGGTAGAGGTTGCGCACAAACAGCGCGGAGTTGGAGACCGAGAGCGCATCCAGGGACGACATGTTCGCGGCCAGCACGCCGGCCAGCATCAGCCCGATCGCGCCCGGGAACAGCAGGTCGTTGGTCATGTACCCCCAAATCAAATCCGGGTCGTGCAACTGTCCGCCATAGAGGCCGATTGCCAGCAACCCGGCCAGCGCCCAAAACAGCATCAGGATGCGCTTACAGAACATCCCGCCGATCATGCCGATGCGTGCCGTCAACTCGTCTTTGGCCGAGCCGGCGGTGGCCATCATGGGCGCAGCGGCGACGATCGAGACGAGGTTGGCCACCGCCATCGCGGTGATCGTGTACCAGGCGTATTCACTTGTGGCCGCCGAACCGAACAGCTCGAACATGTAGTCCGGCACCGCCGCGTGCAGCCCGGAAAATCCCCCGATCCTACTCAGACCGATCGGAATGAGCAGCAGCGAGAACGTGATGATCAGGAATCCCTGGATGGCGTCGGTTATGGCGG
>JAHJAR010000109.1 GCA_018814045.1 Planctomycetota bacterium
CGCTACGTGCACGGACGCGACTTCTATCTGGGATTGGTATGAGAGGACTGAACATGCGCCGGCGGCCGCGCGCAAACGCGGGGACCGGGTGGCTGTTGACCACCCGGTCCCGTCGTAAGGGCCAGAGAGAGGGGTATGTAAGTCGCTACGGCGCCTACCTCAGCAGGCTCAACACCTGGGCGCTCTGCTGGTTCGCCAACCCGAGCAGCGAGATGGCCGATTGCAGCAGGACGTTCTGCCGGTTGAGCGCGGCGGTCTCCGTCGCGTAGTCGGCGTCGCCGATGACGCTCCGGGCCGTTTCGAGGCCGGTCTTGGTCGAGTTCATCGACCGCAGGGCGGTCTGCACCTGGAACTTCTGGAAGCCACCAATGCGGCCCGAGACCTTGGCGACCTTGCTCGCGGCGGCCTCGGCGATGGCCGCGGCCTGTCCCGGATCGTTGAGCAGGCTGTTTGTACCACCGCTCTTAAGTGACATCAGGTAACCGGCACTGGCCGAGCCGAGCTGCTGCGAATACAGCCCGTCGATCCCGATCGTGGAGCGTGTGCTCGTTTCGGTCCCGAGCTGGAATGTGGCCCCGCCATCGGTCACCGTGAATGATGTTGACCCGGTGGCCTGGTTGTAAGTGGTGGTCAGGTTGAACGCCAGGCTGACGCCATTGCTGCTGAAGTTGACCTCCAGCCCGTCGACGGCGGCCGTCTGGCCGTTGACCGTGACGCTGGCATCGGCCCCGCTGTCATTGCTGCTGGTGTAGTTGGTCGTATCGCCGGAGATGGCGGTCACGCGCACGAAGGCGTTGGTGCCGTAATCCTGGCTGGTCAGGTGCAGCGCATCGTTGCCCGAGGCGGCCGAGGCAACCACGCCTGTCTGGGCGGTGGCGGCGTTGATGTTGGCGGCCACGGACGAGAGGTTCTCGCCGGCGGAGATATCGATGATCGCCGTACCCAGTTTGCCCTGCACGGAGATCGACGTGGCCGTCGAGGCCGACGTCGTGGCATAGCTGCTGAGGAGGCCCTTCTCGGCCGCGGCGGTTACCTCGACGGAGATGGTCGAGCTGCTCGAGCTGGAGCTGCGGTTGAAGACCTGGACGTCGCTGATGTTCGCCCCCGCCACACCGCTGACATTGATGCCCAGCGAGCCGTCCAGCAGTTTCTTGCAGTTAAAACTCGTCGTACCGATGATGCGGTCGATCGATTCGATCGCGTTGTCGATCTGCGCCTGGTTGGCCGAAAGCTCGGCCGCGGTCAGGCCGGCCGAGTTGGCCGAAGCCGAGGCGAGCGACCGAATCTCGGTGAGCAGACTGGCAACTTCGGTGAGGGCACCGTCGGCCACTCCCAGAATGGCGTCGGTGCGCTGGTTACTAGTGATGGCGGCGTCGACTGAGGTGAGCTCCCCTTCGACGCTGCGCAAAGCAATCAGCCCAGCCGGATCGTCCGCACCGCGGTTGATGCGTAATCCGGTGGACAAGCGTGTGAGCGTGTTGCTCTGGGCGGCCGATGTCCGGTTCAGAATGTTCAGTAGCGACAATGTGTTGATGTTTGTGACTGTCAACGCCATGCTCGATCTCCAGTGCGGCCCGGTTGAGAATCTCCAGTGGGGTACAAACCTGGGAGAAGCCTGCAAAACGCGCGGCCCAAAAGGCAAAGACACAAGTCACAATTTCTTGCCGCAATCTGCGGCGACGGCGCGTTACCGGGCCACACCTGGGAATGTCCGCGAAACAGCGGCAGTGCCGCGTGCGGCGTATTCGTTCAGTGGACGTGTGCTGTCAGCGTGAGCAGGCGGCGGTGAGAATCGGCGTGCGACAAGATGAGGCGCACGTGCCCGCCTGAGCTACGACCCCGAGAGCCCCATTAGCGACTGGTCCCCCCGCCTGGCGGCGTCTCCGACGACGTCGTTTCCGGACCCATTCCCGCGAACTGTGCAGCGGCAGCTACCACCAATCAAGATCGAGGCTGAAGCCGTCGTCGCAGCAGTGAAACCAGCCGTAATCGTCGTCGTGCCCGTTATCGGCGATGTAGATGCGGTCATCGAAGAAATCGGCGATGCGATCGGGGACGTGGCAGACGACCGATGCCGACAGCCACGCTCCCACCAGGAACATCCCCAGCAGCCTCTTCCGCTTCTCGGTCGCGCCCGTCATTGCGGCCTCCCGCTACATAAGCCTGTATCTCCACCGGAGGTTGGACACGGCGGGAGCTACGAGGTTTGGGGATGCGGCATGTCGTGAAAACGGTGACGTCTAGGGGTCCGCTGCCAGGCGTTCCAAGATCCGCTGGCGGTCGATGTGGGTGGGCTCCAGCGCCAGCACCCGCCGATAAAACCCGGCCGCCTCGCCGCACCGGCCAGCGCTCCAATCCGAGTCCGCCAGCCGCAGAAGCAGGGTGGCGTCGCCCGCGCCATACTCCAGGGCGCGCCGGCCGAACTCGAGGTAGAGCGCTTCCTCGCCGCGCTCGTTGTAGCGCTGCGCCACCGCCAGATAGGCGTGGCCGAGGATACTCTGTCGCTCCTGCGGCCGCAGGGTGGTACGCATCCGGCTGTAGCGTAGGAAATCCACCAACGCGTCGGCGGACAAGGCCAGCTCGCAAAACACGGCGAGCATCCCTTCCCGGTCTCCCGCGGACTCCAGCAGCATGGCTTCGCGGTTCTTGAGGATCGCAAAGCCCGTCCGGAAACGACCGGCGCTGTGCCAGATGCGCGCATGGAGCACGTGGGCCGCCGGTGTATCGAGTCCGCCGTCCAGCGCCCGCCGCAGTTGATACAGGGCCGATGCCGCCGGAGAACACAGGAAACGCTGGCCCCCGTCTCGTTGCTCGACGAGCAGGTGCTGGTTGACGAACTGTCCGGCCCGCCCATCGGCTACGTGGCGCACCTCGGCCGCTCCGAGCACCTGCCCCATTTCGAAGTATGCCTGTGCGGCTCTGAAGCAGAGGGCCGGTGTTGGCGGCACGCTGCGGCGTGCCGCGTTCACGCGCTGCAGCGCGGTCGCGAATTGCTTCTGTTCCAGAGCCGCGTCGATCCATGCCAGCCACAGCGGTTCATGCCGGGGAAAGCGTGTCAGGCCCGCCTCGAGCAGGGCCGCGCTGCGCGCCGGATCGCCGCTCAGGCGTAGGGCGTCTGCGGCCAGCACCGTGTCCTCGGCGTTCAAGCGTTTCGCCACCGGAAGCAGCACGCGGGCCGCATCGGCCCAGGCTGCGTGCTGCGCATGCGCCCGCGCCAAACGCACGCGCAGGGCGGAGTTCTGCGGGTCCTGCACGAGACGTTGGGCGAGATCTGTGAGTTCCGCCGCGCCGACCGCGGGCTGTGTGGAGGTCGGCGGTTGTTGTGCGTTTTCCGCCGCCGGCGCAGGCGCGCCCATGCTGCCGGCGCCGCACCGCCCGCATAGCAAGAGCACGCCCAAATGAAAAAGCGAGCAGCGCATAAACGGAGTCCAGCGGGAATGACGCGCCGCCCAGCGGCACGACCACCCCATTGATTATTGTGGCACATTCACAAGCAGACTACAATCCTCGCGATGGATGCCCACTCTCTCGAATGTCTGGACTTTGCGCGCGTGCGCGCGTTGGTCGCCGACTGTGCGCTGACCGATCTGGGCCGGACGCTGGCCGCGAAGATTCGCCCGGCTGCGCGGCCAGAACTCGTGCGGCGCTGGCTGAATCAGATCGAGGAGGTGCAGCGTCTGGAAGCCGAGCGTGGCACGCCCCCGTTCGCCGGTCTCAGTGATGTGCGTGACATAGTCCGGCGCAGCGCGCCACCGCTGAGCCTGTCGGTCGAGGAGGTGGCTCGTGTGGGCCAGGCCCTGTCCGGAACGCACGCCGTCGCGGAGTACTTGCGCGAATTGCCTGAGGATTGCCCCGAGGTCCGGCATCTTGCCGGGCGCATCGGCGATTTCCGCACAATCGCCGAGCGCATTCAGGCGCTGATCGACGAGCGGGGCCAGGTGCGCGACGATGCCAGCGACAAGCTCCGCCGCGTACGCCGCGAGATCGAGGCCGCAGCGGCGCAGATCTCCGACACGGTGGAGCGTCTGCTGCGCAGCTCCGATGTGCGGCGTCTCTTGCAGTATTCGAATCACACTTTCCATAGCGACCGCCTGGTGCTGCCCATGCGGGCCGAGTATCGCGGGCGCTTGCCGGGTATCGTGCACCGCACCTCCGACAGCGGGGCCACGATCTACGTCGAGCCGGCGGAGGTGGTCGAGCTAAACAACCGCATCAGCAACTTCCGTAGCGAGGAGGCAGAAGAGATCGCGCGGCTGGTGTGGGAGGTGACCCACGAAGTCTATCTGAACAGCAAGGCGATCATCAAGACGCTGGATACCCTGGCGGTTCTCGACCTGATCGTTGCCAAGGTGCGCCTGGCCCGCCAGTTCGACATGCGCTGCCCCAAGCTCAACGAGCAGGGCGTGCTCGACGTCCGGCAGGCGCGGCATCCGTTGTTGCTCGATCTGGCTCATCGGAAACGCCAGTCCGGCGAAGAGCCCGCCCCGGTCGTGCCGATCGACTTCCGCCTGGGTGACGACTTCACGTTGCTGCTCATCACTGGGCCGAACACGGGCGGCAAAACGGTCACATTGAAGACGGTCGGGCTGTTGTGCCTGATGGTCCAGGCCGGGTTGCCCGTCCCGGTTGCACCCGGGAGTAGTATGGGCCTGTTCAAGGATGTCCTGATCGACGTCGGCGACGAGCAGAGCATGCAGCAGTCGCTCAGCACCTTTAGTGGGCATCTCAAGCGCATCCTGGAGACGCTCCGCCTTTCCGGGCCGCAGTCGCTCGTCCTGCTCGACGAGTTGGGCGCCGGAACCGATCCGGACGAGGGCGCCGCCATCGGCCGGGCCGTCCTCGATGAACTGCTGAGGCTGCAATGCCGTTGCATAGTCACGACGCACCTGGGGGTTCTCAAGGGCTACGCCCTCACGCGCGAGAAGGCCGAAAACGCCTGCGTCGAGTTCGACACGGAAACACTGCGGCCGACCTTCCACCTGCGCATCGGTGAAAGCGGCTCCAGCAACGCCATCGAGATCGCCCGTCGGCTCGGCATGCCGCGCCGACTTGTGCAGAACGCCCGCCGCAATCTCTCGCGCAAGGCGCGGGCCATGCGGGCGGCCCTGGAGGGCACGGCGGTGGTGAAGCGGCAGGCGGAGAATGCGCGCAAGGAGGCTGAATCCGCGCAGCGCCGGGCTGACCGGGCGCAACACGACGCCGACCAGGCCAGAACGCACTATGAGCAGCAGCAGACCGACTTTCAGGAGTGGGTCTGTCGC
Organism: Planctomycetota bacterium; assembly: GCA_018814045.1. GTDB lineage: Bacteria > Planctomycetota > Phycisphaerae > UBA1845 > Fen-1342 > JAHJAR01. Next base: position 5,262 of record JAHJAR010000109.1, read on the forward strand.
GTCGTCCATTTGCAGCCCGGAGACGCCGTCCGCGTGCGTAACTTCGACCGCGATGGGCGCGTCGTGCGGATGCGGCTCGATCTCCACCGCGCGGAAGTAGACGTGGGGGCGTTTGCCGTGGAAGTGCCATTGGGCGATGTGTTGCCGCCGGCCACGCCTCCGCCTCCGCCTCCACCGCCCCGCCCGGCTGCGCCCGGGGCCGCCTCGCCGAGCCACCGACCGGAGCCACGTGCTCCACACCGCCAGCGCGCGGCGCGGGGCGAGCGGGGCAGCGACAAGCGCCCCGAGGGGCGTTCCCAGCGGCCGGAGCATCCTCCCAGACCCGTGCTGCCCGCGCTGACCGATGATCAGGCTGCCGCGTTGCGCCCCGGTGACACGGTGTATGCCAAGCGCTTCCACCGCGAGGGCACGGTTGTCCGCATCAAGCTCGCGCGCAAGATGGCCGTTGTTACGGTGGGCGTGCTTGAAATCGAAGCGCCTTTCGATGGCCTGGCTTTACCTCCTCAGCACCAGGAGAAGCCACCCCGCCCGCCCAGGAAGAACCCCCCTGTGGCTGCTCAGCCAAGGATGGCGGCCCAGCAGCCCGAGCAACCGGGCCCTACGCCCACTGCGCCGCAGGAGCCCCCCGCAGCGCCGCCCGACAGCCCCACGACATAGACTCACGGCACATGCGCGGCGCAGGCTGGCGTAACGCCCGCGCCGCAGTAGGATCGACCGCGCCAATGCACGTCGACCTCGGCCGGATTGGCGTCGCCCTTGGCGATCGAAGGAGCTTACGCATGCTATACGTCTACTTGGCCGGCCCCGTGCGCGGTCGCGACGGTGCCTGGCGGGAGCGCATCCCCGACCTGGCCAACGTTTGCTTCATGCACCCCGGTGCTCAACTGCCGGGTGCCGACGTGGAGCGCCGCAGCGACATCTACGGCCCCGCCGACCGCCTCGCTGTGCGCAAGTGCGACCTGCTGCTGGCCAACTGCGATCGAAGCGTGGGAGGGCACGGCACGGCGCTCGAAATCGGCATGGCCCTGGCGTTGGGGAAGGAGATCGTCCTGGTTTGCCCCACGGAGGACATCCGCCACACCTGGCGTCTGGCGTGTGCGTGTGTCCCAATCGTCTATGACTCGCTGGAGAGCGCGCTCGAAGTTGTTCGCTATGCCGCCGCCCAGGTCAGCGGGACCGCGCGCTGCGCCGCCGACCAGGTGTAGCCCGCCGGCCAACCGTCCGTAGCAACCACGCTGTTGCGTCAGCGCGCCGTCGTGGGCGCCATCCGCTTACTTCACGACCGTCGGATTCTCGTACCAGATGACCCCCAGACCCGCCGATTCTTCGGTTGTGATTACGTCCAGGTCGCCGTCCGCGTCGAGGTCCAGCAACTGCACCAGGTCGAGTTTTTTGCCCGTTTCGTCACTCAGCGCCGCAGAAGTCCAGCCCCTGCACCCGCCTCATAGTCTACAGCACCAGCCGGGATCCTGCCGCGCGCCAGCCGGGTGGATCGGTCCGCCGCGGCGCCGCCTGTACGATTGTGCGATGCTCTGGCATTAGGCGGGCGGCGTCCGAATGCCATTGGCTCATATTATAATCGACCCGGGTAGAGATGGTGGTCCGTTTCGCCTGACGACAGATGGCGGCGGTGCCACGGTAACTCAGGCTGGGAGGAAGAAACATGTGTTCTGGGATCACCCTGCGGAACAGTCACGCGAAGTTGCCCTCGCCCGCCGTCACGCTCTTTTCCGCGCTGGCGGCAGTTCTGATGGTTGCGTCGTCCGGCTCGCTTGCCCAAGACATCACCGCCGATGGCAACGGCGCGTCTGAAGTGCGCTACGTTACGAGCTTCCCGACCGATGGGCTCTTGCTGGATACACTGGACGGATACGACGCGGTCGCGCTGCCTGACTGTGCCTATCTGACCGAAGTAGGCAAACCGCGGCTACCCATCCGCACGCTGCGAATCGCGCTACCGCCCGGTCTGACGGTCACCAATGTGCGCGGCGAACCGCTGCTCTCGGTTTGGACGACAGAGCCGCAGACGCTCAGCGTCACCCACGACGCCACGTTGGTCGCCGGGCAACCTGCGGCCTTTTCGGTGCAGGTAGATTCCGGCGGCGGCCCGGTGGAAGCGGCAACGGTCTGCCTCTGGAAAGCCGGCGACGTCTACGAGGTCGCCCAGACAGGTGCCACAGGCACCGCGACGTTCAACTTCACGTCGGCCTCGACCGGCCCCATGGAGGTTACGGTGACGTGCCACGACTGCCTGCCCGACGAGGGGCAGGCAACGGTCGGCACGGCCGCCGCCGTCCCGGCCGGGTCGCAGGCGGGCATGGTTGCCATGATGGTGCTGATGCTGATTCTGGCGGCGCTGGTGCTGGCGCGGCGTCAACCGGCGCGGATGCAAGTGGAGACGGATCGACAGGCGTAGCGCCAGACGCGGCTCGCCCGGCGCGCTTCAGCCTGGCCGCCACCCCGCCGATACCGATAATAGAATCGGTAAGCGGGTGCGCGGCAGCGTTGCTGAACCAGGAGGCAGCGTGCCAACCGCCCGCATAGTCGGCGAGAGGCCATGGCCAGGGCACTGTTCGTTTTCTCGGTTCAGGGCAGCCAGCGTTTTCCACGCCGACCGATCAGGGCCGTGTCCGTTCAACTCGGCATCTCCTACATCGCCGGGATGCTCAGACAGCACGGGCACGAGACCAGTCTACTGGTGCTGAAGAGCGCGGCGGCGGAGCGGGAGTTCACGCTGGTCGAGCAACGTTTGCGCGAGTTCCGGCCCGACCTGGTCTGTCATACGGCCGTCTGCACGCAGTATCCCTTCATCGCCAGCGTGGCCCGGCACATCCGCGGGCTGTGGCCGCGGCCCTTCCAGGTTGTTGGGGGCCCCCATGTGTCGCTGAATCCTGAACAGGCGTTGGCGGACGGCTTCGATGCGGTCTGCATCGGCGAAGGTGAGTACCCCACACTTGAACTGGCAACCCAGTTGGATCAGGGCCGCCGGCCGTCCCGGATCGACAACCTGTGGTTCCGCAAGCCCGGCGGGGTCGCGCGGAACGGGACCCGCTCGTTCGTACAGGAACTCGACCAACTGCCCCTCCCGCAGCGCGACATGTGGGCTGAGTGGATCGAGCACAGGCAATCAGAATGGCACACGCTGTTGCTCGGCCGCGGTTGTCCGTTCTGCTGCCCCTACTGCTGCAACCACGCCCTGCGGCGGCTCGCGGACGGCCAGTACGTTCGCATGCGCTCAGTGGCCTCGATCGCCCGTGAAATCGAAGCTCTCGAAGATCTCACCGATCCCCAGCAGCGCATCTGGCTCGAAGTCGAGACCATCATGCTCTACCCGGAGTGGGCGGAAGAGCTCTGCGCCAAGCTGGCCGAAATCAACGCACGCCGCCCCACGCCGATCTGCTTCGGCACGAATGTGCGCGTCATACCGAAGGTGGATTACGAGCGCTTCTTCCGCGCCTTTCAGCGCGCCAATATCTGCCAGGTGAACATCGGGCTCGAATCGGGCAGCGAACGCATCCGCCGCGATGTTCTCAAGCGGCGCTACAGCAACGAAGACGTGCTCCGGGTGGTGCGCGCGGCCCGCGCCCACAACATTGCCGTCAAGCTGTACAACCTGGTTGGGCTGCCCGGAGAGACGTTCGCCGACTTTCTCGAGACGGCGCGTATGAACTGGCTTTGCCAACCGGACGACGACAGCACCTCCATCTTCTTTCCCTACCCCGGAACGGAACTGCATCGGCTCGCCCAGGAGCAGGGCCTGTTGCCCGCCCAACTCGACGTCGATCGTGAACGCTTGAAGGCCACGCTTGATCTGCCCGGCTTTCCCAACCGCCGCATACAGCAGTGCTACGACTGGTTCCCGCTCTTCGTCGCCTACGCTGGCCGGCCGCGCGTGCAGTGGTTGCGGATCACGATAGCACGTGGTCTGGCGCCATTTCACAGCCTGGCACAGCGTCTACCGGGCTACTGGTTCTTCCGCACCCGTCTGGCAGCGTTGGCGCGCCTGCGGCGCGCCAACGCTGCCAGACGCCCGCCGAGTCTTGACCACAAGCTCCTGTCTGCGGCGGGGCAAGCTTGCCCTGAAGGGCAAAGCTAGAGCGGGTAAGCCACGTCGTGGCGCGACCGCGTGGTGCTTGCTGCTGCCCGTTACCTCCCAGGCAGTCTGTGGGTATGCTATGCACTCCCACGATAGGAGCGTTCTCGATGCCCGACAAACCTGGCTTCAAGATGACCGCCCCCGCGGACGTGTATCGTCGTCGCCGTGCTGCGCTGGCTGCGTCCCTGGGACGGCCGCTGGTGATATTCGCCGGCCACGCCCCGGCCCGCAATTACGCGACCAACCCGTACCCTTTTCGCGCTAACAGCTCGTACCTCTACTTCGGCGGTCCGCCGCTCGAGCACGCCGCCTGGTTGATCGAGCCTCGCAGCAATGGTGCTGACGGGTGCACGCTGCTGCGTCCACCAACCGGCCCCGACGACGCACTCTGGTTCGGCGAGTTGCCGGGCGACGCTGACGTCGCCGCGGCGGCCGGTGTGCCGGAAGATCGGCTGGCCTACACGGACAAAATCGAGCAACTGCTCGCGGGCCGTGAGACGGCCGCGGTGGTGCCGCCGTTTCCGACGACTATCGCCAGCGCCGCGCGGCTCGGCCTGCACGCGCCGACGCCGGACGAATTGCTGGCGATCATCAACCAACGACTGCTGAAAGACGAGCACGAGTTGGCCGCGCTGCGCTACGCCGCCGACGTGGGCATGGAGGCTCATCGGGCGGCGTTGGCCGCGGTTCGACCCGGCGGCCGCGAAGCCGAAGTCGCCGCCGCCTTCATACAGGTCTTGCATCAACTACAATGCCGGCCATCTTTCAGCCCGATCATCACCGTGCGCGGCGAGATTCTGCACAACGAGGGCCATCCGCACGAGCTGACCGCCGGCCAGTTGCTGCTGATCGACGCCGGCGCGGAAGAGCCCGGCGGCTACGCGAGCGATATCACGCGCACCGTGCCGGTTTCCGGCAAGTGGACTGAGATTCAGCGCCACCTGTACGAGACGGTTCGGCGGGCATTGAACGAAGCCTCCGCCGCCTGCACGCCGGGCACACGCTTCCGGGATGTACACGACCTTTCGGCCCGCGTGATTTGTGAAGGGCTGGTCGCCGCCGACCTGCTGCGCGGCGAACCGGCCAACCTGGTCGCCCGTACTGCGCATGCGCTGTTCTACCCGCATGGCGTCGGACACCTGCTGGGGCTAGATGGGCACGACATGGAGGATTTCGGCGACCTGGCCGGCTACGCCCCGGGGCGCGAGCGCCGCCCCGAGTTCGGCAACAAGTACCTGCGGCTCGACCGCGATCTCGAGCCGGGCATGTGCGTGACGATCGAACCCGGCATCTACCTCGTGCCGGCCATTTGGACCAGCGACGAGTTGGTCGGCCCGCTGGCGGACGTCGTCAACCGCAAACAGGTCGACGCCCTGTTGCGGGATGGTTTCGGCGGTATCCGTCTCGAACACGATGTCCACGTACGCGTTGCCGATGCCGGCGGCCCGGAGATCCTCTCCAACGCCCTGCCGACCGCACCGGACGTCATCACCGCGTGCATCAACCTGAATTGAGCTGCCCGTCGGCGTTCGTATGACCAGACAGAACCCGCTTCATAGCCGGAGGCGGTTGCCGAAACCGAGCCGCGACCGTGAGGGAGTGGTTGCGTCGAGTAGCTTGGATACGCGTGCGACGCGGCCGGACGCCGCACTTCGCAAGGGGCTGCGCTGAATCTCCTCTCTCTCTCTACTCAAGCAA
>JAHJAR010000110.1 GCA_018814045.1 Planctomycetota bacterium
ATATGCACGCCAACGCCGAGACGTATCAGGATTACGATGTACAGTATGCGTACGTGACTGGCGAGCAAAGCACGTTGGTGGGTGTGCTGAGACTTCGAGACCTGCTGCTGGCGCGGAGGTCCCGGCCAATCAGCTCAATGATGGTCGGGGACCCGCAGACCGTGCTGGATACGGCGCCGCTGGACGATCTGCGCGCGACCTTTGACCGTTACCAATTCTATGGCGTACCGGCCGTCAACGCCGCGGGCGCTTTGGTCGGCGTCGTGCAGCGGGCGGATGTCGAGGAGGCCCTGGCAGATCGGAGCGATAGTGACTATCTCAAGTCGCAAGGCATCGTCGGCGGCGAAGAGCTTCGAACAATGCCGCTGTTCCTTCGATCCCGTCGGCGTCTGGCGTGGCTCAGCATCAACATCGTGCTGAACATCATTGCGGCCAGCGTGATCGCGCTCTACCAGGAGACGCTCGCTGCGGTGATTGCGCTGGCTGTGTTCTTGCCGATCATCTCGGATATGAGCGGCTGCTCGGGGAATCAGGCAGTCGCTGTCACCATGCGCGAGCTTACGCTTGGCCTGGTTCGCCCGACGGAGTTGGCGCGGGTTTGGCTCAAGGAAGCCTCGGTGGGCGCCATTAACGGCGTCGTGCTCGGCGTTCTGATCGCCGCCGCCGCATGGCTCTGGAAAGGCAATCCGTTCCTCGGTCTGGTCGTGGGCGGTGCGCTGGCGATCAACACAGTCGTCGCCGTCTCGATCGGAGGCCTTGTGCCCCTCCTGCTTCGGCGGTTCAACATGGATCCCGCGCTTGCTTCCGGACCGATCCTCACGACCATCACAGACATGTGCGGCTTCTTCCTCGTCCTCAGCTTCGCCGCCGCTACTTTGCCTTGGCTGACGGCCTGAGCGTCCACGAACACGACCCGATTCACCCCTCGGGCCGCACGGGCTGACTGTGAAGTTCGTAGTGTGCGCCTGCGCGTGCAGACCGGACCCCGCGCGCGGGTCGGTTATGTCCAAACGCCGTGCGTAGCGTAAGCGTCTCGCGCGCGAATCGGCGACAGAGGGTTCGGAGTCCGTGGTTCAGGATTTGGGTGTGCCACTGCTTTCAAGCACTGCCCTTCGGGGACCTTTCGAAGTCACACTGCTCACGAGCAGTGGCACCCGGCGGCTAGTGTTTGGTGGCGTGTGGCGCAATCACAAGGCGCTGTATGCCCCGAGTACGTGATTACAGAGGAGCTTCGCAAAATGCGCGAACGCCAAGTCCCCCGCCGGCTCTACATAGCCACCCCGCGCCCCGGACGGTTTGCTCGATAGAAGCAGACAGGCTGCATCGTAGCAACGCTCACGCATCAGCCGTCGCACCGACTCCTCGCAACGGTTCGCATACGATGCGTCCCGGTAGTCCTTGAAGACCTGGAAGTGCTTCTCCTGGACGGCAACCGGGCGCGTTGAAGCGTCCGCTTCCTCGAGCAGCAGGAGGTAGCCGAGCAACGGACGCGGCGACGTTTGGAACGCGCCCTCGCGATAAGCTGTCCAGAGGTCGGTTGAATTGCCAACAGCTTCCTCGACGCGGTTGTTGTAATTGTCGCCGAATGAGGGGCCGCAGAGGGACTTGAACTCAACCGCCGCCAGCAGCGAGTCGCCGGCCACAACGATGAGGTCCCATTGCTTTGTGGGTCGGAAGAAACCTGGCAGCGTCAGGTCGCCTCGGCCATCACGGAAGACCACGCTCTTGGGTAGCCCACGCTCAACGAGCAGGTCAGCGACGAGTTTGCTGAATCCGTCCAACTGCTTGCCGCCAGTGGCGGCAGTGCGATTGCCGTAGTCGCGCCTGCCCGTGCGGGTTCCCTGGTGCTTGCGCTGTCGTGTTCGGGTCTGCCAGAAGTGCCTGACGGCTGCTGCGATCCGACGCTCAAGGTCTTGCATCATCACCATCCGGTAGGATCACGTTGATCTCGGTCTTGCTGAACATGTCGACGGTTTCCGACTTGACGCGGCGGCACGCAGCCTTGTGGTATGCGGGATCGATCTCGACGCCGATGCTGTTCCGGCCGGATTTGGACGCCGCGTAACAGTTCACCCGTTTGCAGTGCTCGAGGCGGGTAGCGGTGGGAGTTGGCCGGTTTGCAGGTAGGTGCGCAAGGCGTGGGCGATGGTCCGTAGCGGATCGGGGCCGCGGAGACGCAGCGTGCGATAGATGCTC
>JAHJAR010000111.1 GCA_018814045.1 Planctomycetota bacterium
CGCCGTGTCACGGTTTCCTGAGCGTCGGCGAGTTGGCAAACGTCATGGGTTTCGACGGATCGACCACCGTTCAAATCATCATTGATCCTGCGACAGCGAGCGGAACCGTTTTGGGCGGGTACACCCTGAACGTCGGCGGCGATTTCATGAAGGCCGTCAGTCTGCTCGCGCTGCTCGATACGCACTTTTTGACGACGCGGAGCAATACCTTCACCGTGTACCTCACGCTGACCGACCGCAAGAACCCCCAGGCCAGCGTGCGGTCGCAGATGACCGTGGACCGCAGCAATTTGCTGCCGCGGCTGATCTGGCAGGACCTCAACGGCACCGGAATCCCCGATCTGTCGCCTCTGCCGGCCGACATTTTCACGGTCCTTCAGAACACCGGCCTGCCGGAGCTGATCGGGCAGCGCGAGGTGTCGTACTTCAACGCGCGGTATGACGAGTAGCGTTGACGGGCGGGACGCCCATCCCACCCGGCCGGAGGCCCATCCCACCCGGCCAGAGGCCCATCCCATACGCTGGTGCGAGATTCCCATCTCGCACCTTCCTTCGATCGGATGATGGTGCGAGAGAGGATTCTCGCACCCGCGACAGCGACGGCTGCGATCGCTCACTGCCGTTCGCGGCTCGGATTCGGGGAGTTGCCGATCGTCACTCCGCCGTGAAGGCGAGAACGTCCCCCGGCTCCGCGATGCCGCGGACGAAGCGGCGGACGTGCGGTTCCTGGGCTTGCAGCACCTCCTCCGGCGTGCCGTCCACCACGAAGCGTCCGCCATAGAGCATGAGCACGCGGTCGCCCACGTCCGAGGTACACTTCATGTCGTGCGTCACCACGATCCCGGTGACGTGGACCTCGCGCTGCATCTCCCGGATCAGCTTGTTGATGACATCCGAGCGCTGCGGGTCCAGGCCGGCGGTCGGCTCGTCGTAGAGAATGACCTTGGGCGCCGGGTCCATTGCGATCGCGCGCGCGATGGCGACGCGTTTTTTCTCGCCGCCGGACAGCTCCGCGGGGCGTTTCTTGTCGAAACCGGCCAGCCCGACCAGCTCGAGGCAGCGCGTCGCCAGCTTGCGGATCTTCGGCCGGTCGATGCGGCCGGTGGCGTTCTCCATCATCGGGAAGGCGACGTTTTCGAGCACCGTCATCGAGTCGAACAGGGCGTTGAGCTGGAAGACAAAGCTGATCTGCTGGCGGATCGGGACCCAGGCCCGCTCGCGCAGGTTGTCGATGCGCTGCCCCTCAAACCAGACCTCGCCGCGGTCCGGCCGCAACAGCCCCACGATGTGCTTGAGGAGCACGCTCTTGCCGGTGCCCGAGCGCCCGATGATGACCGTGTTTTTGCCGCGCTCGACTCGCAGGTCGACCTCGTCCAGCACGCGCTGCCGGCCGAACGATTTGCTGACCCGGCGGAGCTCCATCAACGGGTGGTCGATTCCCACGGCGGCGTATCCCTCAAATCAGCGAGCGGAACCCGAACCAGGCGGCGTACAGCCCGTTGAGCAGGAAACCCAGGAAGAGGTCGAGCATCAGGATGAGGATGAAGCTGATGACGAAGCTCTGCGTGCAGGCCTGCCCGACGCCCTCCGCACCCGGCTTGCAGTGGAACCCGTTGTAGCAGCTCACCAGCCCGATCGCGGCGCCGAAGAACACGGACTTGAACAGCCCGCTGCCCACGTCCCACAGCTCGACCGTCCGCTGGGCGTAATACCAGAACGGCTCGGAATCGCCGTGATACACGACGACGTACACGGCCCAGGCCCCCAGTGTGCCCATCAGGTTGGCGTAGCACGTCAGCAGCGGAGCCAGCACCGTGCAGGCCACGAAGCGCGGCGTCACCAGGTGTCGGATCGGGTCGGCGCCCATCGACTTCAGGGCCAAGAGCTGCTCGGTGATGTTCATGGTGCCCAGCTCGGCCGTCAGCGCCCCGCCGGCCCGCCCGGCCATCATCACGCCGGCGAGCACCGGTCCGAGCTCCGAGCAGACCGAGATGATGATGATGGCACCCAGCCGGTCGGACATGTTGGCGGCGTCGAACTGCGCCCAGCCCTGTACGATCAGCACCATCCCGATGAACATGCCCGTGAGCATGATGACCGGCACCGAGCGAGTCCCGATGTGGTAGCACTGCGGCAACAGCCGCCGCCAGCCGCGGACGGTGCCCAATTCAAGCGGGATGAATGAGGCCGTGGCGCCGCTGAACATCCAGAAATGGCCGAAGCGGTCCAGAGAGTGCACCAGCCCGCTGCTCGTGCCGGCACCGATCCGGCTGACGATGTTCGCCAGGATGTTTGGTCGCGGCATGATTCCGCTTCGCTTTCTGAAGCCGTCCGGGCCGGCAGCCAACCGGGCCGCGCCAGGAGTCTGGGATAGGTTATCGAAATCCGCCCGCGAATGCGATATCATCCCCGACCGGCGGAGCGTGCCCGAGCGGCCTCTCGGGCGCCGCCGCCGACAGGGATGGCCCGCATGTCGCGCACGGATGAGCGTTGGACGGCGCTGCGATTCTGCCTTGTACTGATTGCCTGGGTGGCCTGCATCTTAGGCTGGGTCAGTATCCTGTCGTTCGATATCGCGGACGCTCCCTCCACGACGGTCTGGCCCAACCCTGTCCCGGCACACAACCTCCTGGGCAGCATCGGGGCCTGGTTCGCCTTTCAGGCGTTCAC
>JAHJAR010000112.1 GCA_018814045.1 Planctomycetota bacterium
AAACGCACGACCAGTTCGGCAACCCCGCGAGCGGGTTGTTCATTCAAATCAATTCCGGTTCGGGTACGGGCGGTGCGCCTCATCGAAGCCACTTGACGGCCAGCAGTGAAGGACAGATCTGGGCCAGTGCGGAGTTTGATCCGGGTCCGATGGGTGATGGGGTGTGGCATACGATGAAGATGGGACGGCGGGGCGCGATCGGCTACTGCGAGTTGAGAAACCGTCAGACGCAGGAACTGGTCGCAAGTGTCGAGATCGCAGTCGAGCCTGACGCGAACTACGAGTTCTTCCACATATCGAGCATCCAGGGAATCTCGAACAACTGGTGGGTCGACTTCGAGATCGACAATCTGAAACTGAGTGCGGCTTATGTTCTCGGTGATCTGAATTGCGACGGCGCGCTCAACGGCTTCGACATCGATTCGTTTATCCTGGCCGTGGACGACATGGCGGCGTATGAGCAGGAATTCCCCAACTGCGATCACTCGCTGGCCGACGTGAATCGCGATGGCGTGGTCAATGGTTTTGACATTGACGCCTTCCTGGAGCTGCTGCAATAGTAGCCCACAGTGGGCAAGTGCGCGCCACAGAGCGGAACGGGCGGCCCGATGGGGGAAGGCCGCCCACCGTCTTGCGCGTTGCCTGCCGTCGCGGACTGACAGCACCGACCACGATCGGCGGGGCGTCGTATCACGGGGGCGGGGCCGCTAGGTACTCACCCTCGCGAACCCAAAGTCGCCATTCTTCGCGCCAGAGTTTTCGTGCTCGTCGGTCGCTGGGCAGGATGCGGAGAAGACAGAGGTTCTCGTCGAGGATGAGCGAGGCACCTAGATTCGTATTCACATCTATGATCGCCGCCTCCAGCCTGAAAACCCCGGAACCGCCTTCAACGGACTTGACCGGTAGAATCCTGTCGAACCGCCGGGCAGACCGATCTCCATGCGTCTCATCGTACGCCTCGGCGGCGCCGAGATTCGGTTTCGGCGGACTGAGGGAACCATAGGCGTGAACGCCTGCCAGTGGCGTGCAGTGGAGTTGCGGCAGGGATGGCGGCCCAATGCCACCGTCCATGTGCTTCGGATCCAGAATCATAAGTGCGGGCACCCACGTCTCCCAATCAGGTGGCTTGAGCTGCTCATCGGCGGCAACGCTCCGGCCGCCAAAGTCATCGAGGAGGTTGTTGCAGCCGGAAACGATGAGCGCTGGTTGGTCCGGTTTGAAGAAGTCGGGAGCGATGACGACGCGGTTGATATGGCCACAGTGATTGAAGCTGGCCAGGACCGTGCCGGTGCGCGCATCAAGAATGGCCAGGTGCGACGGCCCGCCGCGCTCGTTGACGACGGCGACCACTTCGTCGCCGGGGTGCTCATCCAAGTTGCCAATGGCGGCGACAAAACACTGCCACACCATTGGGGGCTCGCAGCCCGGCCAGACTGTGCCAAAATCGCGCGGCAATAGGCGCCGCCATAACTGGTTGGCTTGGCGACCATAGGCCACCAAATTGCCGCCGAGGTGCGGGACGTCCAACCCGGCCAAGACTGCCTGCTCGCGTCCCGAGCCAAGGCGCGCGAGGGCGGTGCATCCCGGCGAAGTCAACGCCGTTCCCGGAGGAAGCTGCACGAACAGCTTGTAGGCGTTGTCGCCGTCACGGCGAATCTCGATGATGTTCTTATGTCCGTCTGCCAACCGAACATCGGTGATCTGGAGTCCACGTTCCGTAAGTTCCCATGCCACCCAAATTGCGACGAAGGCAAGCACCAAGATTGCCACTCCACGGAGCAGGCTACGACGCAAATGCCGCCGGTTGGCCTGGGTGGGAACTTGCTCCCGGGTGTCCATCGCCGCGAGCGCTTCTCCTGCTCGATCGAATCGCCCCTTCGGGGACTTTGCCATCAGCCGCATTGCCAGGCTCGCCAGTGCCGGATCGACATCCTTGTCCAACGTGCGCGGGTCGGTTGGCTCGTCGTGCAGAATGCGGTGGACGGTCGCCGTCGGCGTGTCCGCCCGGAAGGGCGTGCGGCCGGTCAGCATTTCGTAGAGCACCACGCCCGCCGAATACAGGTCCGTGCGGTGGTCGATCTCGGCGTCGCCGCGGGCTTGTTCGGGGCTCATGTACTCAGGCGTGCCGAGTACCGAGTCCGTCGCCGTCAGCGTGGTTTGGCCGCCGCGCATGCGGGCCAGGCCGAAGTCGGCGAGTTTGAGGGTGCAGGATTGAGGATCGAGGATTGAGGATTGAGTGGCGACCTCGACTGGCGGACCGCCGTGGGCGGCCTCGCCCCCTCTTTCCTCGTTGCCTGGTTGCCTGGATGCCTGGTTGCCTGCGGCACGATCGAGCAGGATATTGGCGCTCTTGATGTCGCGATGAATCAGCCCCGCATCGTGCGCCGCGGCCAGGGCGCTCAGCAATTGGCGGAAGATTTCGCGGATAGCCTCAGGGGACAAGTCGACAGAGTGTGGCACCGACCTACTGGGTGGCACCGGCGTCTCGCCGGTGGGACGGCCTGTGCAGGGCCCGGCCGCTACATTGGCCCCGCGCTGACGCTTGGGGTTCTGATCGGGGGTGGCGCCTGTCGGCGGCGCGGGTGTCTCGTCAGTGCCTCGGCCGGGACAGAGTCCGGCCGCTACATTAGCGTCGCGCTGGCGGATCACCTGTGCCAGCGATGGGCCGGGTACGTGTTCCATCGCGATGAAGTGCACGCCCCGTTCCTGCCCGACGGCGTGGACAGTGACGATGTTCGGGTGTCGCAAGGCGGCGGCGGCGCGGGCCTCGCGGGTGAAGCGCTTCAACGCGGCGGCGTCGCTGGCCAGCTCGGGCCGCAGGATCTTGAGCGCGACGGTGCGATTGAGGCTCTCCTCGTAGGCCTTCAGCACGATGCCCATCCCGCCGCGCCCAATGTAGCCGGTGATCTTGTACGGCCCGAGTTGGGCCAGGTAGCGCGGGTCGTCGCACGCCGTCAGGATGCCGCTGGAGACGAGGTCAGACACGGTCTCACCGGTCGGGCTGAGCGCTTGTAGCCGAGCCAGGTGGCGACGAAGCTCGTCCGCGATGTCGGGGTAGCGGCTGAACAGGTCGGACTCCGACGCCGGCTCGCCCCGTGCCCGGCGGTCGAGATGTTCGTTCAGCGCCCGCCCGATTCGTACGTCGCGCGCCTCGCTTGGTGTAGACGTGGACCGCTCGTCGGCCAAAGACCACCGACCTTTCCGGTGCTTTGCCTCTCAGCACTCCATCTTCAGCATACAGACTTCGTGACTGCGAGTCACCGGTATTGCGGCGATGGTCGTCGGTCAGGTGACAGAAACAGCCGGGCGCTCACTCGGAGCGGGCACACAGTGAGCGCCGCGGTTAGAGACTCTGGAAGCAATCCCAAAACCCTTTCCGAGCCGCGACCGTCAGGGAGCGGTTGCGAAGAAACTGCTGGCCTACGCGCGCGGATCGGTGCTGCGGCCGAGTTCTGGGCAGTCTTGGGATAGCTTCCAAATCGTCCCGCCGTCTACGCGCCCTCCGCTGGCGGCCTGGAAACCGGCTGACTGACCGCCGACGTCGGCTGGCTGGTTGACGTGGCAGGTTGCGTAGTCGGAGCCGCGGGTTCACCTGTTCCGAGGTAGCGCAGCAGGAAGTCCTCGTATTTTCGAGCTCGCCCGAGGCCTTTCACGTCGCTGCCCAAACCGTGGCCGTCGGTCGTATCGAGGAACAGCTCCACCAGCGTCTCCTTGCCGGCCTTGAGCAGTTCGCGGTAGACGCGCACGGTGTCCTGGTAGAGCACGGTCGCGTCCTCCAATGCCGTGCACGAGCAGCCGCCGGGCTTTCAGGTTCTTCGCCAACGGCAGCAGTGGAGACGGCGGCGGCGAGGGCGGGACTGCTCCGGCCAACGACGGCTCCGGGGGAAGCGGCGCCGGCGGGGAACAAGAGCGGGTTACGCCCCCAGCTACGAGTGGCTGTGGCATCGCGGCGCTGGTGCTGTGCTCGCTGACTGTCGTCGGCTTGGTCTGTTCTGCCCGCCGTCGGACAGCGACCGAGGACTGGCCGCCCCAGAACCGCGCACGGAGCACCATCGGAGCGCGCCGAGCGGCGCTGTTGTGGTTCCAGTTTCTGGTGCGCTACGCGAAAATGCTTGAACGCCCCCAAGGGGACTCGAACCCCTGTCGCCGGCTTGAAAAGCCGGTGTCCTAGGCCTCTAGACGATGGGGGCAACACTGCCGGCTCAGCACAGCGGGATGGTACGCGAACGCGTCGGGCTGGTCAACTGGGGTCGCCGTTGGGGCGGGCGGCCTCGCCAGGGGCCGGACGTGGTCGCCGCCGCGCGCCAAACACGGCAGGTCAAAAACTCGGACCGCGAAGATATACTTGCCAGGGCCGTTTCTGCCACTGGCGTCCGGGTTCAGAGACGCTTACAATGCCGCTGGCAAAGTGTACGGAGTTCTTTGCGGCGGTGGCGTTGTGCGGCGCGACTGTGGGCGCGGCGCCAGCACGGATCGCACGGGCAGGGGCCACTGCGGCCCCCTGAAGGAGTGACGACGTGGACCTCCGTAAGTTTGGTCCACGCAGGTTCATACAGCGTTAAGACCGTGGTCATCTACATCCAATATAATCTGCTGCATCGTTTGGTCTAGCTCGAACCCACTCCTGCCTGAGATGCCTTTCCGCCCGTTCGATTATTCGGACCAGCGGCTGGCCTGCGCCAAGAGCAACGGGAACACCCGGTTCCCAGACGCCACCCCGCGAATGAGAAGTGGGGTCACCCGCCTTGGACACCCCGATGAACCAAAATCTGACCACCCGGATGAAATCTAATGGGACCGCAAGTCTGTCTACTTGCGGCGGTCGAACCCAGCACGGTCGTGATCCTGGCCCTTTTGGCGCTTGCTACGGGAGCGGCAAGCGTTTGGGGAATCAACCGGATGCGCGCCCGAGCCACGGAGGCCGCTGCACAGGCCGAAGCCGAACGACGGCTGGCCGAAGCCCGGCAGAAGTCCGAGGAGTTGCTCAAAGCCGCTGACGTAGAGCGCCACCAACGACTTCTGGAAATGCGCGAGCGTTTCGAGCGCGAAACCGCCGAAACTCGCGACGAACTCAAAGCCGGAGAGCGCCGCATCGCCAAACGCGAAGACGCCCTGGACAAGAAGCTGGACGTCCTGGCGACAAAAGAGCGCAAGCTCGAGGCCGCCGAACAACGCCTGACGCAACGCGACACGGAGATCGCGGCTAAGTTCTCCCAAGTGGAAGAGCAATACGCGGAACAGCGGGCCGAGTTGCTGCGCATCTCGAAGCTCTCCGCCGAACAGGCCAAAGCCCTCTGCCTGAAGCGGATCGAGCAGGAGGTCGAGCGTGAAGCCGGCCAACTGGTCGAGCGCATCCTGACCACGGCCGAGGACAACGCTCAAGAGAAAGCCCGCCACATCATCATTCAGGCCATCCAGCGTTACGCGGCCGAGCACACGTGCGAAACGGTGGTCGCGACTGTTGACGTTCCGTCGGACGACATGAAGGGTCGTATTATTGGGCGTGAGGGGCGGAACATCCGCGCGTTCGAGAAGGCCACGGGCGTGACCGTAATTGTGGACGACACTCCCGGGATCGTCAGCGTTTCGTGCTTCGATCCGATCCGCAAGGAGGTTGCCCGGTCGGCGCTGGATCGCCTGATCCGCGATGGCCGCATCCACCCCACCCGGATCGAGGAGATAGTCGGTGAGACGACCAAAGAGGTCGATCAGCGTATTGTCGAAGCTGGTCGCCAGGCCGCACTGGAAGCCAACGTAAACGGCCTGCACAAAAAGGTGCTGGACCAGCTCGGGCGGCTACAGTTTCGCACCAGTTACGGGCAGAACGTGCTGCGCCACAGCATCGAAGTCGCGTTCTTGTGCAGCGTGATGGCAGACGAGCTGGGCCTCGACGGGGCGCTGGCCCGTCGCTGCGGGCTGTTGCACGACATCGGCAAAGCCCTCGACCACGAGGCGGAAGGCGGGCACCCCAAGATCGGGGCGGAGTTCTGCAAACGCTTCAACGAGGTCGCCTCGGTCCTGAACGCCATCGCTGGCCATCATGGCGACATCGCCGCCACCCATCCCTATACGCCCCTGGTGACGGCGGCGGACGCGATCAGCGCGTCGCGTCCCGGAGGGCGGCGTGAATCGCTGGAACGCTACATCAAGCGACTCGAAGAACTGGAGGGTGTCGCGACCAGCTTCGCGGGAGTCAATCAGGCCTATGCGGTCGAGGCCGGGCGCGAAGTGCGCGTGATCGTGGATGCCGGCCGCATTGACGACCAGTCAGCGCTGAAGCTGGCCCGCGATGTGGCCCAGAAGATCGAAGACACGATGACCTATCCGGGCGAGATCAAAATAACCGTCTTACGGGAGATACGGGCGGTCGAGTACGCGCGCTGAGCCGGAGCTTGTTGCGGATCGGCCCAACTCGCGCCAGCTATCTGGTTTGCCCCGCGGCGGCGGCGCGCTCTTCCAGGCGCGGCAACTGGTCTTGCAGCAATTCTGCCTGGGGGGAGTTGGGATAGCGCTGGACCAGTTCGCGCGCGATCCGCAGCGCCTCGCCGAAATCCTGCTCTCTCAGAAGATCCCGAATGTTGCCCTCCATCTGTTGGCGCATCTGAATTTCGGCGTTTGTGGTTAGCACGTCGAGTTGCTCACGCAGTGCTTCCGCCTCCGGGGACTTGGGGAATTCCTCGACCAGTTGGTTGGCGGCGGCGAGGGCTTCGATCCAGTCCCGCCGATCCGTGGCGGCCTGCGCCTTGCTCATCAACCGGGCACACTGCTCGGCCTCGGCCTTCTCGCGCTCGAGTTTTGTCCGGCGAGCCAGCTCGTTCGCCTTGGGCGATTGCGGGTGCCGCTCCAGCAGGTCGCGCACGACATCCATGGCTCGACCCCAAGCGTCGATCGTGGCCAGGTCCTTCACTTGGCGGACAGCGGTTTCCACGTCGCGGCTCTCGACGTTGGCGCGCAGGGTCTCGATCTGCTCCTCGAGCTTCCGCCACTGGGGAAAGTCGGGGAATCGCTCGCGCGCCTCGTGCACGCGGTGCCGCGCTTCGACCCATTTGTGCTCGCGCAGCAGCGCGGGCACGTTGCGTTCGAGAACTCGAATCAGGTCCTGGCCCTGCAAATCCCGTCGTTGCGCGCGTTGCTGCTCGCTCAGCAGCGAAATGTCACGGATCTCTCGTAACAACGCGATCAACTCGCGCGGCTGCGCGAACTTGCCCTCCGCCGGGCCGCTGCCGGCCCGATCCGCCGCACTTGGCCCGACTTCGCCTCTGGGGGACGCTGCGCCTGCGGTGTGTTGCGGCGTTTGATGAAGGGCGGCGAGCTGCCGCACAACCTCCGCCAGCCCCATCATCAGGAGGCCGCCCACGAGGCCACCCAGCCCGAGCCCCAGGGCGATCATGAAGCCCTGGGCCAATTCGCCCGTCTCCGGGCGCGGGCTCAACTGGCTGACCACCCACAGCCAGGTCAGGGCCAGCACGACCGTGACCACTAACACTACCGCCCCCACGACTTCCAACGCCGCGGCAATCAGCCGGCTCTTGCTTACCCCGGCCTGACGGCGCCCTTCTTCGTTTCCCGCCATTGCAGAACTCTCTCCTTTGAAGGCCCCACCATTATTTGTCGGCTGGTACAAAAGGCAAGTCGGGGGAACGACGCATACGTATCCGGACAACTGGCTTACGCCTGGCTCCCCGCCGAGACGGCGCCTCTACACGGTCGGCACCAGTCGTTTGCTCGCCGGCCGAGGCGTGAAAAGCGGCCCGGAGGATCCTGCTGTCGCAACCCGACCGCGTTGACCGTTACTCTTGAAGCAGTGCTCGACAGCCAGGAAAGCGTCCACGATCGTCGGATCAAAATGTTTGCCGCGGCTGGCCAGGATCATGCCGCGCACCGCGGCGTGACTCTGGGGGGCTTTGTAGACGCGCTTGTTCGTTGCGGCATCGTAGACGTCGGCCAAGGCCACAATGCGGGCCGCCAACGGGATCGCGTTGCCCCGCAACCCGCGCGGATAGCCAGCGCCGTCATAGCGCTCGTTATGCGCTTGCGCAATGTCGCGCGCCATCGCCAGGAAGTCATTCGGCCCCAGACGCCCACCGATTGCGGCGAGACACTCGGCGCCGATCTCGGCGTGCCGCTGCATCGTACGCCGCTCGGCCGGCGTCAATGGCCCGGGTTTCAGGAGGATTGAGTCGGGAATGCCCACCTTGCCGATGTCGTGCAGCGGAGTGGCCAGGCGCAGCCGTTCGATCCAGGCGCGGTCGATCTCCGGGTGTGTGCCGCGCAGTTGCTCTGCCAGCAGGCAAGTGAGCTGCTGGATTCGGTCGAGGTGTTCGCCGGTGTCCTGGTCGCGCGAATCAGCCAGCTTGGCCAATCCGAAGATGACCGCGTCGCGAGTTTGCAGCAGCTCGGCACTTCGCCGGCGCACCTTTTCCTCGAGTTCCTCGTTCAGGCGCGCCACGCGGTTCTCGTAGCGGTTGATTACCCGACGTGTGACCACACCGGTAAGCAGCACCAATGCGAAGCCGGTCACCAAGCCGACCCGGCGGACGGGCACAACGATCGCGGCAGCAAGGTCCTCCAGGCCGCGCGATTGCCGGAGCATTAGTACAGCCAGACGCGAGTGGTCCAGTTGCCGAGCGGCCACCAGGTGATCCTCGTCCGCGATGCGCACCAGTCCGGAAACCGCGCGTTCCGGGGAGCGTGCCAGAGCCTCCGCCAGCGGGGCCTCCCCCTCAGAGTTTCGCAGCAGCCAGCGCCCGGGGCGCGTCGTCAAGGCGGCCGATTGCCGCTGCAAGCCGGGCCCCGCCACCCGCGCCCCTGTTTCGTCGATGACGCATATCGACCAGCGTTTGGGCAGGCTGACCGATTCCGTGAACTCCTGCATCTTCGCCAGTTGCGCTGGCGACGGGGGCTGGTCGGGTGGCAGGTTGAGTTCCCTGTTGAGCTTGGCCGCCGTTCGGGTGGTGACCAACTCGTTGTGCGCGAGGAAATGCTCCTCCAAGGACTCGCGCCAGATCGTGCGCTGCCAAGCCACGTACCACAAGACGCCAGCAGTGACGCAGACGGACTGCCCGATCAGGATGCTCGCGATCAGTAGACAGGACTTCCGAATCATGTTCTCGTTTCCGCCTCGCTCGCGGGACGCGTGGCGCAGCGTTTGCCGCGGTGAGTGTGTCTTCGGTTCGATGGGACGGTGCTTTCTTAGCGCGAGCGCCGCAGGCCGGACGTACCTTTGGCTGGCGACGTTTATCGGCTGGTGCGCTGGCATGCCGCGCGCTGGAAGTCACGCATCTTGGCCGGGAGGTGGGATAATCGCTGCCGAGACCGGGCATAGACCAAGTGGTTGCGACGCGCCTGGCCGGCGCGCGGAGATTGTCGTCAAGGCTGCGCGCGCGATCCTGGGCCCGCTCGTCCGAGAAGGCCCACGCAACTTTGCACCGGGCGGATTCCCGGCAGCACCCGAAAACGCAGCCGCGCCAACCGATAAGGGGCCGCCCTATATCGCGTTGCGCGCCCCTCCGCGGGATTCCTCGGCCTTGCCGCGGCGCCCTTCCCAGCGCTTAACTTGGCGAACGTAGCGTTTTCCCTCGCTCTTGACGTGGCTGCGGGCAACGAACGCGGTGTCGTTGGGGAGCTTCGGCAGCTTGTTCTTGTCAGCCAGCAGTTGGAGACGCTCACGAACCTGCCCGGCGTCGTACTGCGCGCCGGTGCGAGCGCTCAAAGATGCCGCAATCACGCGCAGCGCGACTTCGTTCGGCAGCAGGTTCGCAGCACTCACCTTGGTCTCGCGGTAAAGCTGCGCCAGCATGTCCTCGTGCAGTTCCGGCCAGCGGTGCCCCTGGGGCTGGGCCCGACTTTCATCACGCACCTGCTTCAGCCGCTCACGCGCGTGCCCGACGTATTCCTCCGAAATGTCGATGCCGACATACTTGCGTCCCAGGCGCTTGGCTACAACGGCGGTAGTCCCACTGCCCAATAGCGGATCGAGCACTACGTCCCCCGGGTTGCTGCTGGCCAGGATGATCCGGGTCAACAGCGCTTCGGGGAGCTGGCAACCATGGAATCCCGCCCGTTCCCGGAAGGTCCCGCAGACCCGCGGAAAATCGTCCCACACATCGTCGGGAAGCCTGCCCAGCGGACTGGCCCGCAAATCCTGGTACTCAGTGTGCCGCGCACTGGGATAGCGCAGCAGACGATCGTTGAAGACAAACCTGTCCGGGTGCTTGGTGAAATAGAGAATGTGCGTGTGAGCCCGAGCGAACTTGGCCCGCGTGTTCTGCCCGAACGTGTAGTGCCAGATGATCCAGTTCCGCAAGTGCAGGCCGAGCTCGCGCCCGACAATCCGCAAGTCGGCGGCGAAATCGTCGCCAATCGCGATGTAGAAGGCCCCGTCCGCCTTGAGCACGCGCTGACAACCAGCCATCCATCGCCGACACCAGGCGACGTATTGTTGGTCCGGCAGATCGTCCTGGTACTTGTCGTATATGTAGCCGATGTTGTAAGGCGGATCAGCAAACGCCAGATCGACTTTTCCGGGAGCCCACTGTTCGAGCAGTTCGCAGGCATCACCACAATATATTGTATCAACCTTCACACCAGAGCCCTCCATACTGACCTCATGGCACCATTGTCGCGAACGACCACTCCAGGGTCAAGCTTCATCGCTGCGGGACTGCGGGGGGCCTGGCTGGCTGCCGAGCAAACTGTCCCGTACGGCCCCGATCCGACGCCAGTGCGTACCCTCCCAGAACACGTGCCCGCATGTCTGGCACCGAAAAAACTCCCTGGCCCATACCAGGCTGCGAGCCGGAACGACGTCTGCAACATCGCCACGCGCCACGGCGACCAGTTCGCCGTTGCACAACGCGCAGCGCGGGAAGCCGATCGGCAGCGCCAGCCGCCCCATGACGAAACGCACCTGATCTTCGAGTCTCAGTCCGACCGGCATCAGCAGGCCCGGCAGGCGCCCCGACGTGAACAGACGCCGCTCGAACAGTTTCTGGTCGGAGGACACGAGCACACGCTGCTCGTCCAGGGCGTGCTGAACGAGGACGGCGTCAGCGATCCCGGGTGTGTAGGTTGTGTCCACGCCGAAAACACGCAGCCAGCGAGCCACGCCGCCGCACATCGCGTCGGCTGCGATCAGCATCGGGTCCGTAGCGGGTGATTCGATCACGGCGACATTGTAGCGAGGCCGTGAGATGATCGGGGGCGATTCGGCGTTGTTGGAGCGTCCAGTAATACCGCGCGCAGGGACTCATACGTAGATTGCTGGTGCTGCTCGGACCGACCGGGATGTTCGGGCGTCAGCCCACACCGGATTGTCGTTGTCCACGGACAGTTCGCCTGCTACGCTAGAGCGCAACGCTGTTCAACCCTGGGCGAAGGTGGAGGAGGTTGCTTCGAATTGGCCGGACTTACGGCCAGGCGAGCGCCGGGGACGGATAGCCGGGGTTGGACGCCGAGGAAGCCCGATGCTCTGGTGGCGAATATCGTCGATTTGGTTGGTCGCGTTCACGTTGCCCGTCTTGAAACCAGCCCATGCCGATGGACAGCGGCCGAACGCCTACTCCGCGCAATTGCACCTGCACGCCTCGCTCAGCGAAGGTGAAGGCAGCATGGCGTCGCAGACCAACGGAGCCCGTCAGGCCGGTGTGGACGTGCTCTGGTGGACTGACCATGACTGGCGCACAACCTACTACCACCATGTCTCGACCTTTGATTTTGAGGCTTATGTGGAAGGTCTGGACGAAAACGAGCCATGGACCTGCAACCGTTCGAGCGAAGCTGCGGGGTACAAATGGTGGCAAGTCGATTGCAGCGCCGGCTTCGAGACTTACTCGGCGGCCATCAGCAACCAGCAGGCGTACCAGGGCTTGCGCAGCCTGCGTATGGAGGGTTCCAGCAGCTCGCCGGCGTTCCAGCCGTTCTACTACCGCTTCACGTCCGAGCGTCAGCGGGAGAAGCGCTCGCTGGCTTCGGACATCTCCCTCGATCTGGCCATCTTTCCCGACATTGTCGGCCCAGATGCGCGGGTCGCAGTGCGGATTCTCCTGTCGACGCATCCGCCCAATGACCAGGTGCCCGATCAGCGGCAGTATCGCCTCTATTACCTGCTCGACAACGATACGCCAGAGCCATATCGCGTCGGCGAGAACTACTACGTACCGCTCAGCTACACCGCCGGGCAGTGGAACGCGTATTCGCTGGCCGTCACGCTGGACGCCGTGGCCGGGTTCCCGTTCATCGAGGCCCGGGACAACAGCTTCTGCCGTGTTTCGCTCGGGATCGAGTCACGCAACGGCGCCGCGGGCCGGGCTTACTTCGACGCGTTCTGCATCAATCACACGCTCGACGGAGACGCGTTGCTGGCAGAGCAGCGGGTGATGCTCGACGCCCTGGCCCAGCAGTTCCCCGAGGTTGTGCAACTCGTTGGCACTGAAATCTCCTACGAAACACCGCATTTCAACGAATTCACCATCGGAACCGAGTTACACGATTACGACCTGCTGGCCGAACTGAGCGGCTATGCCGACGACACCGGCTGGATCTCCAAGGTCGGGGCCTATCAGCAGTTCGTCGCGGCGTATGTCGTCGACACGGCCCACCAGCGCGGCGGAGTGATCTCATACGACCACCCGTTCGGGGCCAGCGACCCCGGTTCGCCGCCGACGAATACGTGTGAGGAGATCCGTGACTGGATACTCGGCAAGCGCGCCTTCGGGGCGGATATCCTGGAGGTGGGGTACCGCGACCGCGGCGGACACGATCTGGCCGATCACCTCTGGGTCTGGGATGATCTGGCCCGAAACGGCCTCTACCTCGTTGGAACCGGTACGAGCGACTCGCACGGCGGGCTGCCTTCCAGTTGGTTGGATCGCGAGAACAACTTCGTCAGTTGGGTCTATGCGGACGCACCCACCAAGGCCGCTTTGATCGCAGGTCTGAAGCGGGGGCGCGTGTACTTCGGCGATATTCGGCTGTTTGACGGGCAAGTGGACCTGACTACGCCGGCTGGCTTCGTCATGGGCCAGATCGTCATCACCGACAAGCTCCAGGAAGACGTCACGATTCAAATCGACGGTTTGACGAGCGGCGATCGCATCGAGCTGGTCGAGGCCGAAGGTCTCACGCACAGCTTCGCGGCGACCGGTCCCGCGTTCACTCAGCTCGTGACCATTCCGATCGATCCGGTGGCCGGGACGTTTGCGCGCGTGGAGGTCTATGACGCGGCTGGCGGTGACCGGGACGAGAAGGTGTTCAGTAACCCGCTCTACCTGGTGCGCCAAGCCCCGCTCGAAGGCATCACCTCGTCCCAGGCGGGCATCGATCTGGGGGGTGTCAGCAGCTTGTGTTTCGATTCGTTTGTCCTGACAGATGCCGCCTTCGAGGAGAGTCCCCGGGTTGCGTTGCTCACCATCACCGGCGTGGCCGCGAGCGGCACGATTGTGCTCGACTGCGCTGCCTGGGGTAGCCCGGATGGTGTCCAGTTCGACAACATGACCGGCGCATGGGCGTATGCCGACGGCCAGTTGACGCTTTCCGACCTGAATGGCACGGGCAGCATCGTGATCAGGAAACACCGCGCTCCGCGCCCGCTGGCCGAGTGCCAACTCGTGCCCTGAGTCGCACATGCCGATCGGCGCCAGCCTAGGGGTGCTCGCTCGCTGGCTCGAACTGAAGCATGTCCTCCCGCGCGCCGCGGGGGTAGAAGCTGATCGTCATGATCCGCCCGGCGCGCATGATCTTCAGCTCGGCCTTGCGATTAGGATCGCCGTATAGGCTCCAACCGGCCAGTTCATCGCCTTCGCGCAAGCCGGCCTTCTCCGCGTGCGAGCCACGCCGCAAACCACGCACGCGGCGTTCCTTCAGCGAGCGGTCGCGCTCGAAGCCCAACTCGTGCTCGTAGACGGCGGTGATGTGTCCGGCCAGTTCCGGCTCCAGGGCGTTCTTGGGCACATCCACTGTCTCGGCCTCGAGTACAAAGCGGTCGAAATCATCAGCGAACCAGTCTCCGAGCAGTTCGCAGCCGGCTTGCCGAATTCGGGAATTGGAGAGCTTGAATGTCCCTCCGCGGCCGCGCTCGACGAGTGTCTTGAACAGCCGGTCGAGGCCAGTTGAAACGCCGTGCTCCCGCGCCAGCCGGTGCCAGCGCAGCCCCAACAGGTGACCGCGCTGATAGGCGACCTCGCCGACCGTTTCGCGCTCGGACCAGTAGTTTTTCTCGATGTCTTCGTTGCGGGCGTGCTGGGCCGGGTTGCGGTGGTACTCCTGGAGGTGGCGGTTGACCCACTTAGCGTATTGGGCGGCCGTCCAGTGCCCTGATTCGTGCAGAATGCGCAGCGAGTAGTAATCTGTGAACCCCTCGACGAACCAGTAGACCAGCCGCTCCGGTTGCTCGGCCCCGAGCAGACGCCCGTTCCAGTAGTGGAACAGCTCGTGCGCAAACAGATGCTCGATCGCGTCAGTA
Source organism: Planctomycetota bacterium (assembly GCA_018814045.1). Classification (GTDB taxonomy): domain Bacteria; phylum Planctomycetota; class Phycisphaerae; order UBA1845; family Fen-1342; genus JAHJAR01. The sequence goes on from JAHJAR010000112.1 coordinate 14,462, forward strand.
AGCGTCGAGTTGGGGGCCATGAACAGCGCGAAGCTCTGATATAACCCCGCCCCCGAGAGCCGCGAATCTCCCGCCTTCACCGCTTCGCCGACCGGCACCGCGGTCACTACGAAGGGCGGAAACTGGGTCTCGCCCATGAACGCACACTGCCCGGCGACAATCGCCGCCGCCATCTGCGCGAAATCGTCCAACTCGAAGTCAAAGCGGTCGAGTGCGGCGACTGTGACAGAGTGCCCGTCGCGCTGCACGGTCTTGGTGATGAGCCTGCCGGCCAGGTAGACCGAATGGCGCAGGTCGGCCGGATCGAGGCGCGCCCCGACATGCCGGCCGGTTCCCCACGAGCACACGCCCGTCCATTCCTCGGGCAGTTCCCAGCGCAGTGTCACCTGTAGTCGGCGTGCTGCGCCATCGCCGTGGTCGGGCACGAGCAGGAAGGCGTTGCCCAGGCCGTGAAAGAACGTCGCGGTGGTCACCGGGTAATGCGTGCCGTCCCAGTCGAGCTTCTGTCGGTCGGAGTCGACGCGGTAGCGGCAGGTGATAGTGGCCCCGCGCGGATGGCGGATCAGCCAGCGATTCTGATCACGTTGGGCGCTGTGGACCTGGCTGAAGCTGACATCTCGCAGGAGCCCCGCGACATCACGGACCTGGCCCCAGCGACGCGAGACGGAGAGGATCGAGGTATTCCGTCCACGCGTCTGCCACGTGAGTTCAACTTCCAGCTCGCGGTCTGCCGGCTGCGGCCGCAGAACGTAGTTCAACACTTCGTCCGCGTGACCGACTGCGGCACCGCTGATTGCCAGGAGGAGCACCAGAGTCCCGAGCAGAATGGACCGCCGGTGGTGCCGGCCAGGCGAGTCGGGCGCATCCGCGTGCGCGTGCATGGCCAGTGGCGAGGTTCGGTTCACAGACCAGGCGTGTCTCAGACTCACCGCGGTACGCCTCTTCTCGGCTGGCCAGGCGCGCCCAGTACCCCTCAACTCCTCCCCGTGGGCAGCGTACGCCAACCTTCCGTTGCTCGCAAGCAGCGCACGAGCCGCGCCTAGCCGCACGGCCGATGCACCGCTGCCCGCGGCGCAGCCGATATACGGCGGGGGAAAGGGCTGTTGTTGGTGGTGCGTGTATGCGGCGCTCGGTTGTGATTGCGACGGCAGTGGTCTGGCTCGCCGGGAGCACTCCGGGCGAGGCCGACACCCCGCGCTACGTGGGCTCGCGCCAAGTTATATTGGGTTTTCACGCGGCCGAACCCGGTTTGGTTGATTCCGTGGATTACTGGGTCTCCCTGGACGGGGGACAGAGCTGGGAAGCTGTGCCGGCACTCGGTCCGGGGCCGACCCCGCTGCGCTACATTGCGGCGGGCGATGGCCGCTACGACTTCTACATCGTGCTGCATAATTCCGCCGGGGCATCGGCGCCCGCCCCGCAGAGCGGTACCAGCCCGCATACCTCGCTGGTGGTCGACACGGCAGCCCCGGTGCTACAGGTGCATGCCGCGTATGTGCGCTGCGTGTCGGAGACCGAGCGCGTGCTGCGAGCTCAACTCGCGCTGGTCGATGAGAATCTGACCGAGCGTGAAGTTCGCGTTTTTTATAGGGCGAACGAAGCCGGCGCCTGGGAGGATGGTGGGGCGGCCGCCGTCGAGGATGGTCAGGTTGCTTGGCGCGTTCCACCAGGTGTGGGGCCAAAGCTCGACGTACGCCTGCTTGCGACGGATCTGGCCGGTAACCGCGCCAGCGATGAGGTTGCGAACGTCCCCATCATTGCTGTGAGGGCCACGTCGCAGCCGGCATCTCAGCCGGCCGCACCAGCCGCCGCAGCCGATTCGCCGCTCGCTCGCCCGCCCGCTGTTGCCGTCCAGAGTCTGCCCGAGCCGCGCCCCGCGATCACCCCGCGGACTGACGCTGCCGCCGACGAGCCGGTCGCGGGATTGCCTCCCGAGCATGAGCCAACCGCGCCGCCGCCGCCGGGCAATTCCGCCGAACGCCAGCACTTGTGTCGGTTGGCGGCGCGGTACATGGCGGAGGGCCGCTATGCCCTGGCCGCGGCCCGATTGGAGGACGCGCTCCGCGGCGCGCCGCGTGATGTTGATTTGCAGGTGGCTTTGGGCAGCGCTCTTTACCGCGCGGGGCGTCACAGCGAGGCCGGGCAGTTGTTCGATTCCGCCTTGGCTGCGGCGCCGGATCACGCGGGGGCGATCGAGGGGGCGGCCCTGGTCTCCGCCACCCAAAGCCGGTACCCTGAAGCCCGTGAGCAATTGCTGCGGCTTCTGGAGCTGAAGCCGGATTCAGCCAAAACCTGGCTGCGCTACGGCGACATCGAGCACAAGCTCGGGAACCGGCAAGATGCGCTGCGTGCCTGGCAGCGCGCTGTCGAGACGCATCGAGCCGACCGGGACGTCCGCGAGAACGCCCGCGCGCGGCTGCGGTATTTCGGCTCCGCCCGTGGCACTCGACCCTAGCGTAGTTGGCCATAGGTGGAGCGTCCGTTCAAGCCGAGCCGCGACCGTAAGGGAGCGGTTGTTCGCGGGCAACAGCTTCCTTACGGTCGCGGCTCGGACAAGATGCAAACGGCGAGCGAGACTCCGATGGGGACCAAGGGCGATAAGCCGCCGATCGTGGCGGTCTTCGGGGACGAGGAGTTCCGCAAGGCGGCCGCGCTGCAACAAGCGCTCGATGCGTTGCTGCCGCCGGAAGTGGACCGCGCGCTGGCCCTGTGCACCTACGATGGCTCGCAGAATGAGGACCAGGGTGGGCCGGCCTGGGCGAGCGTGATGGACGACCTGGCGACTCTGCCGTTCCTGTCAGAACGTCGGGTGGTCGTCATTCGCGAGGCAGACAAGTTCATCAGTGCGTGTAGGGAGCGTTTGGAGCGGTACCTTGCCGCGCCGGCGCCGACCGGCACGTTGATCCTCGAGTGCCGCAGCCTGCCCCGGAACACGCGGTTGTACAAGGCCATCCAGGCGGCCGGCGGCCGGGTGTGCGAGTGCAAGAAACTCGTCGGACGAGCCTTGATCGATTTCGTCGTGGGTGAGGCCCACGCGCGCAAGAAGAACATCGATCACGCGGTGGCGGCGCGCATCGTAGAGTTGACGGGGTCGGAACAGGGCATGTTGTCCGCGGAAATCGAGAAGCTTGCGCTCTACGCCGCGGACAGGCCCGCGATAACCGATCAGGACGTGGCCGACCTGGTGGGGCAGAGCCGCGAAGAGAAGATATTCCCCGTCATGGATGCGGCGGCGGCGGGGCGTCTGTCGCACGCTCTGCGGCTATGGCACCAGGTGCTCGCGACCGACCCGGCCGCCATCTACAAAGCCCTGGGCGGAATCGCGTTCGTGTTGCGGAAGTGGCTGACCGCGCACCAGTTGGTGGACCAGGGCCTGTCGACGCGCGCAATCGCTCCCAAGGTCATGATGTACGGCCGGGAGCGCGAGTTGGACGCTCTGTTGCGGCGTCTCAGCCGACAACGGTTGGGCCGCCTGCTCGCCTCCATTGCCGAGCTGGATTCGCAAGCCAAGGTGGGTACTCGGTCGATAGAAACAGGGATAGAGAAGGTGTTGACCGAGGTGGCTGCTCCGGCCGCCTGAAGGATACCTGCGGAGCGTCGCATGGATGCGAAAGTGATCCTCGCCGTGCTAGGCGCCTGCGCTCTGGTTGTGAGTGGGTGCGAGGTGCCGGCCAGCGGTCCGGAAACGCGCAACGAGCAGCGCGCGCCGGTTCAGCCTCAGGAACCTCCCCTCGTAGTGGACGACCATCCGCAACTTGCCCGCGGAGCGACTGAGGACCCCGTCGAGCAGCGCGTCCTGGAGTGGGTCGAGCGCATCGACGATCCAGGGCGACGGCTCGGTCGTACCGCTCAGCCGGGGCCGGGGCCCGACAATCCTGACCCGGACTATGTCGCAGCGCGGCATCCGGCCTCGATCTCTCAGGACGTACCGTTGAGCGCCAACCCGCCCGCCCGGATCCCCCCATCCGACCAGCCGGAGGACGTGGGAACGCCCGCGCAGGCGACGACGGAGGAGACCCGCGATACTGTCGCGGAACTGCCGCCCACGGAGGAGCCGGCCGTGATTTCCCCGCCGACGCTCACGGGCGTGAGCGTGCGCGGCGAGGCGACTGTGGATCTTGCGGCACCGACCGCGCAGGGGCCGGGGTCCGGCGTCAATAGCCCCGCGAGTGCGGCCAATGCCCCGCTCTCTCTGCGGCAATTCCTGTCCCAATGGCGATGTGAGGCACACGAGGGCTCTTTCCAGGAGCAGCTCGATGCGCGCATCCTGCACCTGGTTGCCGGAGACTATGAACGGGCTCGCGAGCCGCTGGCGCTCGTCTCGCACGAGCAACAGGAGATGGCCACGCGCCTCATCGAGGCCCTGATCGCGATTCGCGAGACACATCTGGGGGACCTGGGGCGCGGTGCGCCGGCCGTGCTGCGGGAGGTCGAGCAACTGATGGGGCAGTTGCGGCACTTCAGCGACCTGAGCATCCCCACAATCGCCATCTGCCGCGAGGTGCGCGGTTTCGGTCAGTATGAGCCGATCGATCCACCGCGCTTCCTGGCCGGGATGCCCGGCGAGTTCGTGGTCTACTGCGAAGTGCGTGATTTCGCCGCCGAGCAGGCCAATGATGGGCTGTACTACACGCGTTTCGACATGCGGACAACGCTTCTTACCGCTGCGGGCGATACGGTTCTGGAGATCAAGGACACGGACATCATCGATCGCTGCCGCAACCGCCGCCAAGATTGTTTCATTCCCCGCCTCGTTCGGCTTCCAGCGAGCCTTTCCCCCGGAGAATATGTGGTTAAAATCACGCTAGTCGACAAGGTCGGAGAGAAGGTGGCGGAGAGCCGCGCCGCGTTGCGCGTCGCCGCCGGCTCGTAGTGGTTCATCGAGCACCTCCTGGCGAGTGGAAGTCGTTCGCGAGGGCTATTTGGTGAACGTGCCCCGGTTCATCCGGCGCCTGTTTCGCGCTCCGTTTGATGGCATGCGACACTATGGAGTCGTACACGCGGGCGTGCTCTACCGCTGTGGACAGCCGACGCCGGACCAGTTGGGGGAACTCATCGACCGCCACGCCTTGCGGACCGTGGTCAGTCTGCGCGGCGTTCGAACGGTGGCTGATCCGGATGCGTGGGAGCAAGCCGAGCGGGGGGTATGCCAGGGGCGGAACGTCGAATTCGTCTCGCTCCCCTGTAATCACAAGAACCCGCCGACGGCCGAGCAAGTCGAGCAGTTCCTCGACCTGATGCGCGAGCCGGGCCGCCACCCGGTCCTGGTTCACTGCCGGCTGGGCCAGCAGCGGACGCTGCTGTTCTGCGCGTTGTTCCGGGTTCGCATCCAGGGCGTCGCGGCCGAACAGGCGCTGCGCGAGATGGACCAACTCGGCTTCGGTTCTCACAAGCGCCGGCACCGCAAGCTGCTTCAGGCCTTCCACGGATTTGCACGCCGGCCGGATCAAACCGGTCCGACCGGCTGATTCTCCGCTCCGTTCAGCTCTCGACGACGTCACGTATGGAATCCGGCCTAGTGTCCTGAGTCCGAAATTCGGTACAAGAGTCTCGCTCACTGAAAGAGCCGCAGGCTTCAGCCTGCGCGGCGCCGCGCGGGCTGAAGCCCGCGGCTCTTCGATCCAGGTTGTTAAACGAACTTCGGATTCGGGACACTGGGGCTGCTTCTGTGAGGTAGCGGCCGTGGCATGCTGGGCTCAAACGTCCGGTACGGGGCCCGGACGCCACGTGCACGGACGCCACTTCTATCTGGGATCGGTATGAAGACGCGGCTCCTAGCTTCAATCCGCATCGGAAGCTAATCCGGGTGGGGCCAGGTCGGGTAGCAGGGCGCGTAGTCGGCGGCGGGCGTGATACAGACGGCTCATTACCGTCCCTACGGGAATACCCAGCACCTCAGCGATCTGCCCGTAGGTCATCTCGCTGGCTGCGTGCAGGGCGAATACCGCGCGCTGCTCAAGCGGAAGTGTGGCTACAGCTCCATGCAGGCGCTCGGCCAGTTCGCCCCGTTCGAGCGCGGCACCTGGATCCTCGGATCCTTGCGCCCCGTCGCGCGCGGCGGGCTCGAAACCGGGTTCGTCGTCGTGATCGATCGGAACGGCGCGGCGCACCTTGCGGGAGCGCAGCAGGTCGAGGGCGCGGTTGGTGACGATGCGCAGAAACCAGGTCTTGAAGCCGGCTTCGAACTGAAAGCCAGACAGTCTCTCAAAGGCGCGCATGAAGCTGTCCTGTACCACGTCGAGGGCGTCCTCCGGGCGCCCCGTGATCCGCAGCGCAACCTGATATGCCGGCGTGCGGTAACGTTCGAACAGCTCGCGCTGCGCGTCGCGCTCGCCCGCCGTTGCCCGTTCGATAAGGCGCAGCTCCGTAATGTCGACGTTCTGGCTACTCATCCTATTCAGTCGAATCGCGCCATTATGGCATTGCTGAGAATAATCGCTTCGGCGGCCGATTTCCCCCTCCGGCGGCGTGAATAAAGCTCCTCTTCCCCCCGTCAGTGTCGGCGGAAACCACGAGCCCGGCCAGGTTGAGGCCGGAAGGAGGATAGTCATGAAACGCCTGCTCGTAATCGCTATTGGAACGGCTCTGGCGGGAGCCGCCGCCTGCCACGCCGGCGAGGCAACCGCGATCGCCATCGCTACCAACGGCGGCAGCGCCAGTGCGACTGCCACGGCGGTGGGCAACGCGAGTTCCACCGCCATCGCCGGCGCCACGCAGGGCGGCCGCGCGGTCGCCAACAGCACTGCGTATGGCGGGGCCAACGGTTGCGCCGACAGCCGCGCGGTGGCCAGCGCTGTTCGCGGCCTGGCGGTCAGTAACTCCACGGCGGATGCCCGCGGCATCTTCGGCGGCCACGCGGTGGCCGACAGCGAGAGTATTGCGGCAGCCATCGGCGGCGTAGCCATCAGCAACAGCGCCGCGCTGGCCCGGGCCACTCATGGTGGATTGGCTGACAGCCGCTCGTACGCGACCGCGCTGAGCAACTATGGCCACGCCACCAGTGACAGCCGCGCCGTGGCACACAGCCGCCTCGGCAGCAACGCGCGCAGTGTCAGCGACGCTCTGGCCGACACTGCCGGAGGTCAGGCCCACAGCCGCGTGAGCACGCGCAGTGACGCCCAACCGCATGCGCAGGCACACGCCAACGGCGTGGGCGTGAGTATCAGCGGCTACAGCCGGAGCAGTCATGCAACCGTGATTGCTGAGAGCCGCGCGCGGAACGGCGGCCGTAGCTTCACCAGCGCGACCGTGATCAGAGTGCGCCGATAGCTCCGGGGGCCACCAGGGGCGTCGGGCAACGGTGCCCGGCGCCCCACACGAATTGCCGGTTCGCAAGAGAACATCATCGGCCAGTTGCTTAGGAGATGTACCATGAACCGTTTCGCAACGCTTTCGACCACCACGGCGGTTTCGCTGCTGCTGACCAGCATGGCGATCGGGTCTGAGGCGGAGACTTCGGCCTCGGTCAGCGGCGGCCGCCGGCCTGGCAGTGATTCCGCCGCCGCGACGGCGCGGTATTCAGGAGACGTTGGATTCGCCCGCACCGATACTCAGAGCGGGCGCATCAACCTGGCCCGTGGCGTCGCCGTCGGAGTGGACGAAGACGGGTTGTCGTTGTCGGTCAGCCATGCGGTCTCGACCCCGGCCGGCACGGCGCACGCGTCGACGTTCAACCTGAGCATTGGGCGCGACGGGCGCACGTCGACCAGCGTTGGCCGCGCGGATAGCCGCGGCCTTGTCCAAAGCTCGGCAAGCGCGGGCGGCCGCGTCAGCACCGGCTATGGCGCGAGTGCTTCTGCTGCGGCCGAAGCGGATCCTGCCGGCCACGCGCGGGCTTCGACCAGCACGCACACGTCCGGCCAGCGACGCGTGGTTGTGATTAAGCACAAGCTCACGCGGGAAGTGCAGCGGCAGCGCATCGTCCTTTGCCGCCGCTAGCGACCGACGCCACCTTCCCGTCGCGGCACCAACCGGCCCGGATCGTGCAGCTCCCACGAGTTCGCACCGTCCGGGCCGGTTGTGTGCTTGCAGCCTTGTCAGGTTTGGGGGCAGGGACCGAGACAGGGTTCACTTCGGTCACGCGTGTGATTGCCGGAGCAGTCCACACGAACGTCCCCGACGAGTTCTCGCCGCGGGCAAGGGATCAGCCGCCCAGATGGCCGAGCGCGCATGAGTGTCACCCAATCAGAGTCGGGCGCGCGAGGTGGGTTTCGGCCCCGCCGCTGGATGTGAACAGCATAGAATGGGTGGCCCACATCTGCAGAGGTGGGGTACGCGAATTCGGCAGTCGAGGTCGTGTCCCCCAGGGCTGAGGCCATGGACCACCCACCCGATTTCTGCCGGAGGCGAATACTGGCGTGTCTGCTGATGCGGCTCTGCGAAGCCAGCCGCAGGGCGGGAAGGAGGGACGGCCCGGATCGTGCGGGCCCTGGTGCCCGCAGGCGCTTGAGTCCGACGATCCGGGCCTATGCGCGTTGAAGCAGAGAGCCTCGGGGGGCTACGGTTGATCCTGCATCAGTTGTCTCTCGATTCGCTCAAGTCGGCCTTGCAGTTCACGCATCTGCCCGCGGAACTGCTTGACATCTCGCTGCCATTCATCCTGACTGGGCTGCCCGCCGCGTCCGTCCAAGCTGCGGCGGGCGCGTCGCTGGCGGTCGAACCGCGGGCGGCCATCTGGTCCGCCGAACATTTTGCCGCGCTGCATCTGCTGCGGGCCGCGCCGCAGAGCACGCGTGGCGCGGGGACCGAAATCGCGGAGCGCGCGGCCGCCAAACCGCTGTTGCGCTTGGCCGCTGTCGCGCCACTGGTCCGGCTGGAGCGTGCGCATTCTGGGCGAGAAGGAGAACTGCCGGCCCAGGCGCCGCGCGGCCGGGCAGCGGGGCCCCATGCGCTCGTCTCCGGGATTCCACGGGCAGCGCGCAGCGCGGGGGAAGCGTTCGCCGCGGTCCAGAGGTGCCATGGCTGCCCGGCGCTGTCCCCGGTCGAAGTGCTCGCGCAGGCCACGCTCGTGGCGTGGGCCACGATCCCGCGGTCCGCGCTGGAGTTCGCGCCCTCCGCCACGCTGGCCGTGTGCTTGCCGTTCGGGCGCGGGTAACGGCTGGTTGGCTTCATCTTGTGTTGGGGTAACCTGCGGCGTAGGAGGGTCTTGGTGCGAGTTCGTAGTCCAGCCCGGATCAGTTATCGCACCTGGCGCCATATTGGCCGCCGCACCCAGCACCAACGTTGCTGCAAGAGTAATACAGATCGTTTTCATGGTAGCCACTCCGTTCAAGGCTCGCTTGTCACGACCGCCGGCGGCCGCGTGATCCACCTAGACGAACGCGGGCAGGAAGCGTTTATTCGCACCAGCGACATGATCCGACGTATAGACAGCACACTCGTGCGACCGGTCTGGTTGAGGATGTGCGCGCCTGGGAATACGATACGCCGCTTCGGAGCGACTGACAGAACTTGAACCCAAGAGGGAGCGCAGGCGTGTGCGCGGCATCGGCCCGGCTCTGGCAACCGCTCCCTTACGGTCGCGGCTCGGTTCTGTTGGGCGCCCTTACGCTCGGGAGTATCCCGTATGTCGAAAGCGAAAGTCGCAGTACTGCGCACCACGCCGGCGACGGTCCTGAAGGACTATCACGAACTGCTGAACCTCGCCGGTTATCAGGATGTCGTGGCCCGTGACGCCGACACCGCCTTGAAGGTCAACATCTCCTGGCACTTCTTCTTCCCAGGCAGCTCGACCACGCCGTGGCAGCTCGAGGGGGTGATCAGGGCCATGAAGCGCGACGGCTACGACCCCGACCTGATCCACGCCTGCCACAATCGCACCGTGGTGATCGACGCCCATTTCGGCGAACGCGAGAACAAGCAGCTCAACGTCGTCGAGGCCCACAACCTGCGCAACGTGCACCTGTACGAGGGCGAGGAGTGGATCACCATCCGGGATGCAGTCGGCGACCTGACCGACAAGTTCCTGTGCCTCAACGAGGTTTACCCGCAGGGGTTCATGATCCCTCGCCGCTTCATCGGCGAGAACATCATTCACTTGCCGACGGTGAAGACGCACATTTTCACCACCACCACCGGCGCGATGAAGAACGCCTTCGGCGGACTGTTGAACGAACGCCGGCATTGGACGCACCCGGTCATCCACGAGACGCTGGTCGATCTGCTGATGATCCAGAAGAAGATCCATCGCGGCGTCTTTGCGGTGATGGACGGGACTTTCGCCGGCGACGGCCCCGGGCCGCGCTGCATGATCCCGCACGTCAAGAACGTGATCCTGGCCAGTGCCGATCAGGTCGCGATCGACGCCGTCGCGGCCAAGCTGATGGGCTTCGATCCGCTTTCGATCAAGTTCATCAAGCTGGCCAACGACCTGGGCCTCGGTTGCGGCGACCCGCGTGAGATCGAGATCGTCGGTGACCAGGAAGCCGCCGCGCAGAACTGGCACTTCGTCGGCCCGTTCCAGAAGATGACCTTCGCGAGCAGGATGCAGCACCGTATCTACTGGGGCCCGTTGAAGAAGCCGATCGAGTGGTCGCTCAAGACGGTGCTGGCCCCCTGGGCGTACATCGCCAGCGTGATCTACCACGACAGCTTCTGGTACCCGACCCGCGCCCGCAAGATGATGGACGCCGTGCTCGGCAGCGAGTGGGGCCGGCTCTTCGAGCACTGGGAGAAGGCCGAACGCAACGAAGCCGGCTACCCCAACGTCGGCGATACGCCGCACACGCTCCACAAAAGCGGCTGGAGCGCCTTCACCAAGTCACTCGGCATCCTCGGCACGTGCATCAAAGAAGCGCCGGAATTCGGGCGGCGGAAGCGTGTCCTCGCATCGCCACCGACGAATGTGGGGTAGTAGGTGCGCGCGGTCGATGACCTGGCCTACCTTGGTACTTTGCTGCGCGCGCGGGATGGACTGAGCGCCAAGCCCGGTTGCCGACGCGCAAGCGTTGGTCAGTACGCACGCAGTCTGTATACTGGGGGTAGCATGTAGCAACGAACAAGCCTCCGAGCGCATGGTGGCTCTTGGCTGGCGAGCAGGACATGTCGTCCGTCAATGCGGCCCGCGACGAACGCATCGGTCGCGTGTTGAACGAGCATCTTGACCTGGTAGCACGTGGCGAGTCGGCGTCGGAGGGCGCACTGCTCGCGCGTTACCCCGATCTCGCCGATGACCTCCGGCGCCATCTCGCCCGGCTCCAGACGCTGCGCCAACCCGGCGAGTCCATCGCCAACCTGATTTCCCGCGGCATTCTGGAAGCGTGCGACGAGCCGGAATATCTGGCCCAGCTCGGGGCGTACAAGATCGTCGACTACCTCGGGCGCGGCGGGATGGGGATCGTGCTCAAGGCGCGCGAGGAGAGCCTCGGGAGTACCGTCGCGCTGAAGATCCTGCGGCCGGACCTGGCCGGCGACGCCGCCGCGCTGGCACGTTTTGCCCGCGAAGCCCGCGCCGCCGCGGCCTTGCGGCACCCGCACATCGTCACCGTTTACGCCATCGGCCAGGAGCGCGGCGTCCACTACATCGCAATGGAGTACGTCCCCGGCCCCTCGCTGGCCCAAGTGATCCGCTCTGCAAAGCCCCGTAGCCCAGAGGACTCAAAAAGACCGGGTAGCATCGGCGTCCCGGCTGGCGACGATGTCCAGGGTAGCATCGGCGTCCCGCCGGCAAATGCAGCGGCCGCCCCCGATCAGAACCCCAAGCGTCAGCGCGGGGCCGACGCAGCACCGGAGCTCCGTACCGGTCATCCTACCGGCGAGACGCCGCTGCCACCCAGTAGTGCGCTGCCATCCGGCACATCAGTGTCACCCGGCATATCGGCGCCACCTCCTGTCGGCTTGTCCACTGAGGCTATCCGCGAGATCTTCCGCCAACTGCTGAGCGCCCTCGCCGCCGCCCACGAGGCGGGGCTGATTCATCGCGATGTGAAGTCGGCCAACATTCTGCTCGATCGGGCAGAAGGCAACCAGGCAACCAGGCAACGAGTGGCAAGGCACCCAGGCAACAAGGCGACAAGGCAACAAGGGGAGATTACCCGACACCAACTGCGCGGACGGCTGCTCTGACACTACGCCTCGTTGCCTCGCTGCCGCGTCGCCTCGTTGCCTCTCCATCAAACTCGCCGACTTCGGCCTGGCCCGCGTGCGCGGCGGGCAGACCACGCTGACGGCGGCCGACTCGGTGCTTGGTACGCCGGAATACATGAGCCCCGAGCAAGCCCGTGGCGCCGCCGACGTCGACCACCGCACGGACCTCTACTCGGCGGGCGTAGTGCTCTACGAGATGCTGACCGGGCGCACGCCTTTCCACGCCGACACGCCGACGGCGACGATTCACCAGATTCTGAACAACGAGCCGGCGGACCCGCGCAGCATAGACAGGGATGTCGATCCAGTGCTGGCGAGCGTGGCGTTGCGGTTGATGGCGAAGCAGCCGGAGGATCGACTGGCGTCGGCGAAGACAGCCTTGGAACTGCTCGAGGCGCAACAGCCTATTCACTCCGTCGAACGGCGGCGCCGGGCGCGCCGCCGGGCCATCGGAGCGGTAGTGGTCATCGTTCTGGTCGCGCTCACCGCAAGCGGTGCTTGGCTCATCGGCAAACCACCTACATCAGAGCGACTCTCGCAAGAGGTGGCAAGCACGCCGACACGCGAAGCCATAACCGGCGTGAAGATAGACGAAGCCAACTCGAGGCGTCTCTTGGTTCGATACGGCTACAACAACACCTGGTACCTGCTGCACGAGTTTCCGCGGGGGGTTGAGACCATCACCGACTGCGTTGAGGTCGATTTGGACGGACAAGGTCGGATCGGGATTGCGGCTGGCATCGAGCGCCCGTTGGGCAGCAGCGGTAACGCCTTGTTCCTATTCGATGGCAGTGGTAGCGAACTCTGGGCTAAAGACCTCTCCGATGGCCATCGTTGGCCTGACGCCGGCCCGCCGCGCAAATGGGCATGCCGTACGCTTAGAGTGTACGATCTGGATGGCATCCCCGGCGACGAGCTAATAGCTGTCGGCCACGACATCAGCGCGTACGCAAGCGGGATCTTCGTGATTGACCCGAACACAGCCGAGGTGCGCAGCGCGTTTTGGCATGCGGGGGCAATCTCGAGCCTCGAAGTCCTGCCCGATTTCTTCGAAATCGGCGACGCGGCGATCCTGACGTGGGGCGTGAACAACAAGCTGGACGGACAAGGTGATCCCGTGCCACCGGAGTATCGCGGGCCGCGCTATACTCAGTACGCCATCGTCAGCGTGGCGATGATCCTGGATCCGCGCGACATGGCGGGACTGGGGCCACCTCGTGCGGGTTTTCTGCCGCCCATCCCGGCGGCCCGGCCGTACGCGTACATCTTTCTAGACTTGCCCACTGACCGTTCGGCTTACTATCCCGCCGGCGCGAACGAATCGGTCAATCCGGTAGCTTCCGATTGCGCCCGCATCGACGACTGCTTCTCGTCGGGCGAGTTCCCGCGGCCCGACGATTCTGGGCCCTGGCTTTCAATCACCCTATCCCGACACCCGGAGGCGCAACCCGGCGGCGGTACGCTGGTCGTCGATCGCAACCTCAATATCCGCGAATTCAGACCTGGCGAATCTGAAGTCACCGGGCGGCTGGAAGAATACTGGCAGCAGCGTTGGCATCCGATCATCCAGAATTACGAATACGTCGAGTAGCGCGTCGGTGCGTGAACGTATCCGACGTTCGCCAACTGGCAGCGCGGCTACACCGTCTTCGTGTGTCATACGGGTGTCCGACTATGCGTCCTTCAGTCGCCCCCTGTGGAGGCTCGGCTTGGCGACGATCACCGTTCCACGGGCTTGCGCCCGTGGCTAATCTCAGTCGTCTCCTTGAGAGACTCGACTGCCGCCCATTGAGCCCGCGGGGCAATTGACAATAGCCACGGGCGCCAGCCCGTGGTCGGGGCCGTAAAGACCAACAGAGCCCGCAGGGCGATTGACAATAGCCATGGGCGCCAGCCCGTGGTCGGGGCCGTAAAGACCAACAGAGCCCGCAGGGCGATTCACAATAGCCATGGGCGCCAGCCCGTGGTCAAGGTCGTCGAAGCCTACGGAGCCCCCGCAGGGGGCGATGGCCGGCTCAATCACAACAGGTGGTCTGGGTCGTACGGCACGCCATGCCGCTCGAGGAACGTCCGCAGCTCCTCGTCGAATGTGACGCGCCGATGGTGCTCTTCCTGGCGCGCGATGTAAGCTCGAACGGCAGCGACATTGGATTGACTGACGCTGAATGCTCCGTAGCCAGCCTGCCAGGCAAACGCCTGCGCATCGGAAAAGCTCTTGTGAACCCAGCCCGACGACAGGCTCTTCCATTTCCGCAGCGCCTCGGCGATTGACACGTCGGCGTTGAGCGACACCAACGCATGTAGATGATCCGGCGTTCCACCGATCGTGAGAGCGCGGCCAAACTCCTTGCGGGCGACGCCGCCCAGGTATTCGTAGAGGCGCGTGCGGATGGGTGGTGTTATTGAGGGCGTTCGGTTCTTGGTGCTGAAGATGACGTGGACGAGCAGGTTGCTGTAGGTGTGTCCCATTGCGCCGCCTTCAGTCGCCCCCTGCGGGGGCTCGGGATCTGGGCAGGCAGCTTACCACGGGCTTGCGCCCGTGGCTACTATCAGGCGTTCCACCGCCAATGCCGCCGCCTACGTTCAAGCCTAACATGGGCTTGCGCCCGTGACTATTCTCTGCCGCCCCTTCAGGACTCTGGCGACGGCAAGGGAGCCCTCAGACAGCAGAGCCGCGCCACTGCCGGCGCCAATGGAGCCCGCAGGGCGCTTGACAATAGCCACGGGCGCCAGCCCGTGGTCAAGGTCGTCTAAGCCCACGGAGCCCCCGCAGGGGGCGATTGCACGCCACGCCGGGCCGAGCGCAACCGCTCGACCCGGCGCGTGTGCCCGTTCCGGCCGCACCGGCGGAATGCGATCGACTACGGACAACCGATGACCGAGACCATGCCGTCGTACCGGTTGGTGACGTAGACGTTGTTTCCGTCAGGCGTAATCGCCAGGCCGGATGGCCGGTTGCCGACGGATATCGTGTCGATCACGGTGTTCTGGGAGGTGCAGATCACCGACACCGTGCCCTCGCTATTGTTCGTCACATACACGAAGCAGCCATTCGGCGTTATCGCCAGCTTCCACGGCCAGGTACCAACCGGAATCCTCTCGACGACGGTGTTGTCCGACGTGCGAATTACGGCGACCGTACCATCGTCCCGCTCGGCCACGTACACGTAGCGGCCATCCGGTGTGATCACCAAGCCGGCGGCGTAGTTCCCAACCGAGATATCAGCCACCACCGTGTCGTCGGATGTGCGAATCACCGAAACGGCGTTGTCATCCCAGCGACTGACGTAGACATACTAATGGGAGCGGATATTGTTGAACACATCCCATGGCTGGTTCATCGGCAGAACTCGCACGATTGCCG
>JAHJAR010000113.1 GCA_018814045.1 Planctomycetota bacterium
ACCCTGAAATGCCAACGCCGTGACATCGCACATGCTCGACTGCTGACTGATACGTGACGGTCAGATCGACCTCCAACGTACCAGCGGGTTATTCGCCAAGCACGCAGAATCCAGCCAAATCACCAAAAGTGCGGGAGAACCCGCAAATCCAGCCACTCAGAGGCGTTTGAAAACCAGCCACCCCGAGGAAGGAGAAGTTCATCGTACACCGCGACCGGTGGCGGTCTCGCCCACGGGCCGAAGCCGGGTGCCCGGCCTCGGATGTCCCCGGCGGAGGGCCCGCTGCACGGCGGCGGCGGCCAAGCCGTGGTCGCTTCGAGCCCGACCTGCCTCAGGTCCCTCCAGCGGAATCAGACCCAGCGCACAAGGTTGATGCGCTATCGTGACATGTCCGATATAGTTCATGGTGAGCGAGGGTTTCGATTCTTTGGCAAGGAGGTCGCTACGGACGTTTCGGAAGATCACGGGGTCGACGAGTTAGACACGATCTACCGTGCGACAGCCGATGCTCGGCTGGCCAGGCGGATTCAGGCGGTTTGGCTTGCCCGACGAGGATTGACGTGTCCGCGAATCATCCAAGCTGTCGGCGTGTCTCGCCGAACGGTTCTTCCCCGAGCTGTTGCCACACTTGCGGGAGTACTTCGAGTTGGCGGAGCCGGGGAGCGAACACATGATTACCCGGTACGGCCGTGGCAGCAACCTCGGGCCTCAGCTTCGGCGGATAGTCAAGGGGGCCGGTCTGGAGCCTTGGCCGAAGTTGTGGCAGAACCTCCGGTCAACGCGGCAAACCGAACTGGCGGAGGAGTGGACGTTGCACGTGGTCTGCGCCTGGCTCGGCAACAGCCAGCCCGTGGCGATGAAGCACTACCTGCAAGTGACAGACGAGCACTTCGAGCGAGCAGCGAAAGCGCTGCAGAATCCGGTGCAGCAGGCGCACGCAAGGGCTCGCACGGGGTCGCAACACGAAGACGCGCGCGCAGAGAAAACCGCGTCTTGCGGGTCTCTGCAAAGGAATGCGACTGGATGCGAAGTGCTGGAAGATGTCCGACTGGGCGTTACAGGACTTGAACACTCCCCCTGAAACCGAACAAAAACAGCCACTTCCCAAACCAGGGGCAGCAAAAAGCGCAGCAGATTCGGCAGATTCACCTCGGCAAACGCGGTCCGATGCCACGCCAAGGCCCGAGGCCGCAGGCTTGACGGGCGAGCACTTCGCCGAAGCCGTCGCCATGCTCGCCCGGCTGCCGCTGACCGACGCCGAGCGGGCCGAAGCCGTGCGGCGGTTGCTGGAAGGGAAGACCCTATGAGAGACCCGCCGTTTCCAAACGGGAGTAACGGTCCCGAACACGGCCCGGATGGACGCTTCCTGCCGGGCAATCGTGGCGGTCCGGGCAATCCACAGTGCGTACAAGTCGCCAAGCTGCGACAGGCTGCGATGAATGCCGTTCCCGTAGAGCGGCTGGAACGAATCTTCGATGCACTGGCAACGAGAGCAGAGAACGGCGACGTGAAGGCGGCCAAGGTCGTGCTGGCGTACACCATTGGAAAACCCGTGGACGTGACGACCAATGAGCGCCGGGAGGAATCCGAAGCGTTCGCGACGAGATTCGGGCGACTGGAGGACTTTCTGCCCCCGTCCGCCCCCTTTCATGGCCAGTTGTTGGAATAACTGGACCGGCTGACCGGGCCGTGGTCTCACCGTCCCAGACCGCGTGTCCGCTCTCACCTTCATGGCAATAGAACTCGATCTGCGGTACGATGGGACCGGGACGGCGGCTGATCCCCGCCAAGCGCCTGCCCCCGATGCCGCTTCACACTACCGGCGGCGTTGGGAGTAGGCGGCCCGTCACCAAGGTAGTGCCATATGCCGTTCGATTCCGACACACAGCTCCTGCTATCGAACTTCACCTCGTCCGAAGCGCGCGGAATTTGGGATGATGGGGTTTTTACTTACGTCGCCGGCCGCGGATACAACGCCACGGCTGGACGCGAGGAGGCGCTGATGTGGGTCGTGCCGGAGCCGCCGGCCTGCGGGTTGATGCTGGTCGCGGGTCTGGCCGGCTTCGCACTGCTCGGCCGCCACCGGAAGTAGCCGCCACCGCTGAGCAACTCGACAACCGATTGGCACTGCGGAAAGGAGAAAATCATGTCACATCACACGCGGTTCTTGGGCGCGTTCATGGTGCTGACGTTTGCGGCGGCCATTGTCGGGGCGCTGACGGTGACCGCCCATGCCGACGTGTGGTCGGTGGTGAACCTCCATCCCGCCGGGGTGACGTACTCGGAGGCCTTCGGCGTGGGCGGCGGCCAGCAGGTGGGCTATGCCGATGTGGGTGGCGTCAATCGCGCCAGCCTGTGGAGCGGCACAGCGGCATCGTGGGTGGACCTCAGTCCCGCCGGGGCGACTTGGTCGCATGCCAGAGGCGTGTACGGGAACCAGCAGGTGGGCGCTGCCTCCCTGGGCGACACCTCTCGTGCCAGCCTGTGGATTGGCTCGGCGTCGTCGTTGGTGTACCTGCACCCCGCCGAGGCGACCTACTCGTATGCCCTCGGCGTGTACGATGGCCAGCAGGTGGGCTTTGCCGTCGTGGGCGGCGTCCAGCGCGCCAGCCTGTGGAGCGGCACGGCGGCGTCGTGGGTGGACCTCAGCCCCGCCGGCGGGATAAGCGACTCGTGGGCCAACGGCGTGTACGGCGGCCAGCAGGTGGGCTGGGCCGATGTGGGCGGCGTCCAGCGCGCCAGTCTGTGGAGCGGCACAGCGGCATCGTGGGTGGACCTCAGTCCCGCCGGGGCGACT
>JAHJAR010000114.1 GCA_018814045.1 Planctomycetota bacterium
CGCCCGCCGCGCACAAAGAAACGCACAAGCTGAAACCCGAACCGCGAATCAGCCGCTCTTCCGGATGAGAGGAGAAACTCACAGTGATTCATCGCCGTCCTGATAGGACCTGCATGGAAACTGGAACGATGAAAACGAAGTGAAGTCCATGAGCCGCCGGCTCGCGGCCCGAATAGTTGCAAATCAGTTGCAGCCAGTCCGGACAACAAAACGGCCCGTCGCTAACTCCCGCAGCAACAGGCCTTTAGATTAGCGGGGGCAGGACTCGAACCTGCGACCTCCGGGTTATGAGCCCGATCGGTTCACAAGTCACAAATACTGCAGTATCCGCAAGTTACAGAAAGCACAACACCTTAGGGACACCGAAACACCTCTGCATGTTGCGCATGCTGAGCATGTTGCACGCGGTTTTAGTTGCAAATTAGTTGCAAGTCAAGGGCCCAGTGTCGGGTAGTCCGCGCGACCAAGAAGGAACGCTGCGCAGGCAAGAATATGCGCACATCAATCGCTCCCCCACGGGGCAGATTTCGCAGCGGTAGAGTCCAAGGCTGGGAACTCGGCGGCGTGGCTCGCGGGTCATCGAGGTCCGCTCAGAAACGATCGTCCTTCCGTTTGGGTGGCAGCATGCCGCGACGAGGAGGACGAATGTTCCCGGGCACGAACATGCGGCGGCATCGCGCCGACTTACAGCCTGCACCGCTGGAAGTCGCTCGCGACAGGCGATCACTTCTTCCGCCGCCGCGTCGCGGGCGCAGCCTTCTCGACGCGCCTGGTCCCCTGTTTCCTGCCCGTCTTGGGCGGCAGGGCGATCCGCGATATCGCACCTGCCGGTCCCTCGGCCAAGGCCAGATCCAGTTTCCGGTCCGCCAGGTCGATGGAGGCGATGGCCACCCGCACAGGGTCGCCGATCTTGAGCCGCCGGCGCGTCCGCTGGCCGATTACGCAGCCGGCCGCGCTGTCCACTTCCCACCAGTCGTCGGGCAGATCGCTGAATCGCAGCAGTCCCTCCACCAGATACCTGGACAACTGGACGAAGACGCCGAAGTTGGTCACCCCCGTGACGATCCCTTCGAATTCGTCGCCAACGTGCTGTTCGAGCAGCCGCAGGATATAGACTAGCTCAAGTTCACGCTCGGCCGCCTCCGCCCGGCGCTCATTGCGGCTGCAGTGCGCGCCTACTTCTTTGCACTCGTCGAGTGTGGGCACCTCCACCCGGCGGCGGCGTTTCTTGAATCCGCCCCGCATGTATGCGTCCAGCAGCCGGTGGACGGTCAGATCCGGGTACCGGCGGATCGGCGAGGTGAAGTGCGTGTAGTTCTCGCTGGCCAGCGCGAAGTGCCCTACTGGAGAGGGCTCGTACGCCGCCTGCTCGAGCGACTTCAGGATCGCAAGGTTGACGGCGAATGACTCCGGCCGACCCTTTACCTTCTCCAGCAACGGCTGCAACGCCGCGCGGTCCATTCCTTTGACCGGAGGTAGTCCCAGGGCTCGTAGGAACCGGTTCAGCGGCTGCGTCGCGGCCTCGTCGGGCGGTGGGTGCACGCGGCGTAGAGCAGGCACGCTCAGGCCGGCCAGCAGCTCGGCCACCACCTCGTTGGCTTCCACCATGAACATCTCAATAATCGTGTGCGAGAAGCTCGTGTCCGCCGGCTCGACGCCGGTCACCCGCCCCTCCTCGTCGAACAGCACCTCAACCTCCGGCAGGTCCAGCACCAGCATGCCGTTGGCCAATCGGCGTCGCCGGATCGTCCGAGCCAGCGCATCCATCTGTCGCACCAAAGCGGCAACCTTCTTCGCATAGCGTCCAACTTTGCCCGCAAGGATCTGCGTCACCTGCCCATACGTCAGCCGCTTGGCCGAGCAGACAACCGTGTTTGCGAAACGCGTCGCGACGCGCCGCCCGGCGGTGTCGTAGGTGATGAACGCGCTCTTGGTCAGCCGGGGCTGTTTTTCCTGAAGGCTGCATACTCCGTTGGAGAGCACTTCCGGAAGCATGGGAATGACCAGTTGCGGGAAGTAGACGCTGTTGGCTCGCTCGCGGGCTTCAACGTCCAGCGCGCCGCCCGGCTGAACGAAGTGCGACACGTCGGCGATGTGCACACCCAGTTCCAGCCGGCCGTCGGCCAGCTCAGTTATCGAAATGGCGTCGTCAAAATCACGGGCGTCATCGGGATCGATGGTGATTACGTTCAGAGCGCGCAAGTCCTCCCACCCGTTGGCGGCCGCCCCGGGATCGTAGGACGCCACGACACGCGCGGCTTCTTTGGCAACGGCAGCGGGGAATTCGTCCGGCAACTGGTACTGGTGGATGATGCTCTGCGCATCGACGCCCGGATCGCCGCGCTTACCTAACACCTTGGTGATCACGCCACGGGCGTCGTGGCCGCTTGAGGGGTACTCGATGATCTCGACGACCACCTGGTCGCCGCTACGGGCGCGTTTGGCTCCCGGATCACCCACGAAGATGGGCACGTGCAGTATGTTGCCGTCCGGCCGCACGAACCAGCGGTTCAGCTCCCGGCACAGTTCGCCCACGAACCGGCTTTGTCCGCGCTCGATGATCTCGACGATGCGGCCCTCGTACATCAGTCGGCCGTCGCGCTTGCCGCGCTTCAGCACCTCGACGGCCACCGTATCGCCGGTGACGGCATCGCCCGAGTGGCCGGGCGGGACGAACAGGTCGCCATGCGAGTTAGGTATGTCGGGAATAACGAAGCCAAAGCCGCGCGGGTTGGATCGAAAGCGGCCCACCACCCG
>JAHJAR010000115.1 GCA_018814045.1 Planctomycetota bacterium
ACCCTTTGTCAATAGTGCACTACGGCCTTTGCACGGGAATAATAGGAATAAACATGACTACCTTTTGTAGTCTGCAGATCTCGCAGAAATGCCGTTTGTGAGCCCGCACGGCCTGATCTCAATGCAGAATCAGCCTCGCCAAGCACGGAACTTCGGGTTAGCCAAGCACTCAGAGCGGCCTACAGGACTTGAACGCGAGCGGGGGTGCGGCCGGGAGCGTGCCGACGGGCCCGCTCTGGCAACCGCTCCCTCGGTCTCATACGATCGTGGCGCCTCACCGCGGGCGGCTACCCGCCCAGCAACAGCACGAACGCGTCGATGTCAAAACCATTGACCGCGCCATCGAGGTTGACGTCCGCTGACATGTGCTGGCAATTGGGGTACACGGCGTAATAGTCGTCGTATGGTTCCACGTCGTTCAGCAACAGCACGAAGGCATCGATGTCGAAGCCGTTGACCAGGCCATCGCAGTTCAGGTCGCCGCGGCGCATCGGGCGCAGGGTCGGATCGCCGTTCAGGATCATGCCGTAGTACCACTCGCGCTCCCACAGCTCGAACGGGGCCTGCGCATCGAACCAGTCGTGGAACGCTGTCCCGACGCTCTTACCCTCGCCGAGCGGGCGCGTGAAATCGTGGAAGTTCAACATGCTCCCGCTCTTGGATGAAGCCATCGTAATCAGGCCATAGGTCGTGTTGAAAATGTACGCTCCGGCCAGGTAGTTCGTGTCAGTGAAGCAGCCCGGACCACAGGCGAACAGGTTGTAGAACAACACCGGCGGATCGCGATCCTGGATGGTCTGCGAGAAGACCCAATCGCCCTGGTTGTAGTGCGCCACCAGGTCGAACGGACAACCATCGCGCTGACCCCGCTGCCAAGTGCCCTGCGGGGCGCCGTCCCCGGTGCTGGGACGCACGTTCGCTTCGCCCCCCAGGTAGTCCTGACTCAGACGTGTGCCCCCGTCCGCGTTGCCGTACGGCCCGTTCAGAAGCCATGTCCCAACGTACGTAGTCGGCGTCGGCATGGGGTCGTATTCCAGGCCCTGGACGCCTGAGCCGTCCGCGTAGCAGAAGCGCGCCCCGAAACCGTGCGAGCCACTGTACTCGGATATCTTGAGCAGCAGGCGGTTTTCGCCCGGCGTCAGCGTAAGGTCCAGCTTGCGCATGTCGGCCTGATAGCCGCCATAGCGATGGTGGTAGAGGATCTCGCTCCCGTTCAGCCACACGCGCGCCCCGTCGTCATAGCCCAGCCACAATTGGCAGGTCTTCTCCGCATCGGCCTGCACGCGCGCAGAGGCATAGCACACGCCATAGTCCGCATTGCCGCAGTGCTGCCCCAGGTCCACGAAGTCGCCTCCCGAGGCAAAGTGCGTCCAGGTCTGGCCGCCGGCCTGTTCACCCTCCTGCGGGTTGAGCGTCGCCTCGTCGGTGCCGAGGTAGTTGGTGCTCAGGAAGTTGCTGAAATTGGGCGCGCTGTCCTGGTGAAACCCGTTCAACAGCCAACTGCGGATGTACTTGGACTCATAACCGTGCGTGTCCGGGTTATCGAGTTGATACTCCAGGTCAGGGATGGTCTCGAAGACCGTGTCGACCAGGCGGGCAGAGAACTCGTGCCCGCCGCCGCCCTGGCTGATCTTGCACAGCAGCGAGTTCCAGCCTTCCTGCAAGGTCACGTACTCGCACCACTGGTCCAGGATCCAATCCTGATAGACGTTGTACGCGCAGACTTGGTCCCCGTTCAGCCAGACCTTGATCCCGTCGTCGCTGCCCAACAGCAGACAGACGTCCCGCTCCCAGGGACTGTGGACGTACACGTGCGCATACACCGCCGATTCCGTCGGCCGCCAACTGAAATGATGCCCGCCCGAATAGCTATGCGCGCAAACTTGCACAAAATGCTGCCCCAGGTCCATCTGGTTCAGGTAATCCGCCCCGGTCGTCTCATAGCCGAAGTCATGGTGGGCGATATCGTCGGCGTAGACCTCGTCCAGGTGCACGTCCATTGTGTACCAGTCGTCGTCGATGTACTCCAGACCGCGCCAGGGCTGTGTCAGCAACCCCGCGCGATAGGCGTGGGCCTTCGCGAAGTACCCGTTGACCATGTTCGCTTCGCTGTCGTAGTTGAGCGAGTGCGCATAGATCCGGGCCACGTACAACTCCGGCCCCTCGTCACCCGAACCGGCACTGTGCGTCTCGTAGTCGCCATCCTGGTCGGTATCCGCCCAATAGCCGTCCAGGTCCATGTAAAACAGATCGCTCGGAAACACGCTGCCCGATACCTCTGCCCACGCCGCCGTGACATCGCCCACGAAGACAACTCCGCGGCTGCCGGCGTCGTAGCGACCCTGCACCCAGGCTTTGATATCCGCCGGCGTGCCACCTTCCACCGTCGCCGAGTAGACGC
The DNA here is from genome assembly GCA_018814045.1 of Planctomycetota bacterium. Lineage (GTDB taxonomy): Bacteria > Planctomycetota > Phycisphaerae > UBA1845 > Fen-1342 > JAHJAR01. Next base: position 2,402 of record JAHJAR010000115.1, read on the forward strand.
CATAACCAGCGGCCACGAGGTCACTGACGTACTCGTCGAACCTGGCCAGAATCTGCGGGTATAGGTCCGCATCCGCGAGAATGGATACATCTGTGGCCGAGCGGCCACCGGGGCCAGCGGCTCCGTCGAACGGCGCCCACACGCGCTGGGCGGAGAAGCGCGCCGGCCGCAACGGGTGTTCGGTCACATAGTCGGCGTACGTGCCGGGCTGCTCCCCGTGCGGCGCAGTCCATTCCAGCCGCGGGATGAGCCGTCCATCCTGCCGCGGCGCGGCACCGGGCGTCGATTCCGTTTGTGCCGCGGCGCAATGCAGCCCCCAGCCAAGCACCAACCCCGCCACCAGCCCTAGTCCCACAGCGCGCCTACTCATCGAATCTCTCCAAAATCGGCGTCCCCGGCGACGGCGTTACCGCGATTCCGGACCGCGCCGACGCCGGGTGCGCCACTATCCTAACCACCCAGCAATCCCACAAACGCATCTATGTCGAAGCCATTGACCAGTCCGTCGCCATTAACGTCGGCCAACATATGGTCGCAGTTCGGATACTGGCCATAGTACTCGTCGTGCGGCTCCTGCCCGCCCATTACCAGCACGAACGGGTCAATGTCGAAGCCGTCCACCGCTCCGTCGCAGTTCAGATCTCCCGGAACGCCCGCGGGCGGCAGGTCCTTGCGCCAAGCACCACGCCCATAGGTTCCCGCCGTGACCGTCGCCTGCGCGAAGTCGATCCGAATGTCGCCGATGTTGACGTTGGGGAGGTCGCTGCCATCCTTGGTCCAGGTTACGCCGCCGTCGTGCGATTCGTACACGCCCGCCCCGCAGCCGCAGTAGAGGTGCGGTGGATCGAAACGCCAGTCGACGTCCAGCGCCTTCGTCGCCACGCCGTACGGCAAATCGCCGGTCGCGGCACTCCAGCTCACGCCATAGTCATCCGTCCGCGCGATGCGTGTGCCGGTGGTCCGGTTGAAGGCGACATATGCGCGACCTGGATCGGTGAGCGCGACGCAGATATCGGTGATTTGCCCGCCGGGCAGGCCCGCAGAACGCTCGAACCACTTCGCCGCGTCAGCCGTGACGAACACCTTGCCGGTCGTGCTGCCAGTGTAGATCGTCTGGGGGGCACTCGGTGCGACGGCGATCGCGGTCAGCGTTCCCCCGGCCCCGACTTCCGTCCCGCTGATCGGTGTCCAGTCAGCGTTCTCGTGGGCGTTGTTCGTGCGCCAGACGCGGTTCGTTCCGCCATACAACGTGTACGGATCGTCCGGGGCCATAACCAGCGGTGCAATCCAGCCGCGTGAATCGTTGTCCCAGGGCCCGCTGATGTCGGTCACGCTGCCACCGACTGCCCGAAAGACGGTCAGGTACACGTAGGTTGTATAGCGGCGTATGGGGTACTCGTGGTCATACGCCGCGAAGCCCCCGTCACCACCGATCACCTGCGGCCATTCCAACACGTCCAGTTCGCGTCCGACGGTCCCATTGTCTTGGGTGCCACCCAGCAACTGCGCCGGATCGCTGGGATGCAACGCAATCTGGTAGTTCTGCGTCACCGTCAGGGTCGCGTTGGTGTTGAGCCAGGCCTGCCCGTCGGTGATGCTCTTCCACACGCCGCCATCGTTGCCGACCCACAACGTGCCATCCGGACCGAATGCGATGGTGTGCTGGTCCGGGTGCAGTTGGTGCCCGAAATTGTCGATGGTGATGTCAGTCCACGACGCTCCACCGTCCATGGTCTTGATCACGCCCGCGACCGCATAGCTCGGAAAAACCCCGCCCGCGTATACCACGTCCTCATCGGTCGGATCGACCGCTATGCACGCATCGTACCAGCCCTGCGGGTAGGGGAAGTCGGGGGTGTTGACCTGCTCCACCCAACTGTCTCCGCCATCGGCACTTCGATACAGACCGCGCAGCCCGGCGCTGCTGTTGATGATTGCGGTATAGACAACGTCCGGATTCGAGGGAGCGATCGCCAGCAGAATCCGCCGCACATCGTCGGTTGGCAGACCATTGGTGAGCTTGATGAAGGAGTCACCCCCATCGAGCGAACGGTACACCGCGATGCCGTTCTGTGCCACGTAAACCACGCTCGGGTCCAGCGGGTTCAGCGCCAGGTCGGAGCATGAGCCGGTGATCTGCATCGTCCACGTGTTACCCCCGTCGGTGCTGCGAGCGCAGCCGCTGCTGCCGGTTACGTAGATGCGCAACGGATCATCCGGGGCAATCGCGACCTTGCTGCACCGCCCGCCCACCTGTGCTTCGGTGGCGATCTGTATCCAGCTCTGACCCCCATCCGTTGAGCGAAACAGCCCGTCGCCGTTGCTGCCCGTCGTGTATTCCCCGGTCCCGGCGTAGACTGTGTCAGGATTGCTCGGGTCGAGCGCCACGGCTCCGTGATTGAGCGTCGCCAACTCATCTGTCAGCGGAACCCACGTGCTCCCTTTGTCAACTGTTTTCCAGATGCCCCCGGAGGCCGACGCAATGTAAACCGTGTTCGGATCGCTCGGATGCGGGGCGATCGAGACCACGCGACCGCTGGCGTCGTCGGTCCCGCTCCAGTACTCGTCGATGATCGGCCGCGGCCCCAGCAAGTGCCAACTCGCCCCGCGCGGCGCCGCTTTGAACATGTCTTCCGGCTGCCAACCCGGAACGGCTCCACCGACGATGCGGAAGTACCCCGGCGGCGGCGGACCAAACTTCGCCTTGTTCGTCGCGCGCGGCGACGTCCGCACTTCGGTCGGCAGCCTCGTGTACGTCGGCTCCGCGGTAGCATCCGCACCAATCCCCGCCCAGGCCGGCGAGGCGATTGGCATTGGCTGAATCGCGTCTGGCTTGGGCTGGCACCCGACGAATGTTCCGATAATCACGACAAGCGTCACTAAGCGTGGCATAGGGCTCTCCTCGCGCAAACTCCCGACCATTATACTGCAATCTGTGCCGGGATTGGCGTCGTTTTGGGCCCGCGCCACGCGTGTCGCGCAAATGGTGAGGTAAGGCACGGTGACAACAGCCTCGGGGGAACGGGTGTCTTGCCCATTGCAGCAACTGGCGAGACGCCTGTCTAACCCCACAAATGTTCGGTTTTCAACGAGTTACTACACCAGGATTCAACGAACCGAAGCGGTGTGATAGACTGGCCGCGCAGCTTGAGGGCGCCGATTCGCGCCCAGGGAGCCGCCATGACCGACGCCGCCTCGATGAACGCTCTGCTCGACAGTCTGAAAGACCCCTTCCTGTTCGCCGACACGAACCACATCATTCGCTACATGAACAAGGCTGCCCTTGCGCATTACGAGGAAGGCGCGGCGCTGTTGGGGCGCTCGCTCATGGACTGCCACAACCAAGACTCGCAACGGCAGATACACGCGATCCTGACCGCGCTGCAGCAGGGTGAGCAGGAACGCCTCATCACCGACAATGAGAAGCACCGCATCTTCATGCGGGCGGTACGCAACGAGGCCGGTGACCTGCTCGGCTATTACGAACGCTACGAACCACCCATCAAAGATGGGGCTCCGGCGCCGTGACCTCCAAAGAACGTATGTTGCGTGCCTTGCGACGCGAAACACCCGATCGCGTTCCGGCAACCGTGCACCAGTGGCAGGACTATCACCTCAACACCTACCTCGGCGGAATTGACGCTCTCGAGGCCTTTCGCCGCTTTGGCCTTGACGCCTCCTTGACGTGCAGCCCGCTGAGTGAGCCCGAGTCGCCGCACTGGCAGCGGCAGATCGAGACCGCCAGCCTGGGCGGCGGCCGCTATCTGCATCACGTTACGATCACCACGCCCGGCGGGATCCTCACACAGGTGCGCGAAGAGAGCCCGATTACCGTCTGGACCCGTGAACACCTGATCAAGAGATCCGCAGACGTCGAACTGCTGGACAAATACCTCCCCGTCCCCCGGCTCGACCGCGACGCGTTGGATCGCGAGTACGCGCGGCTCGGCGACGATGGCATCATGCGCGGCTTCGTTTGTGGACAACAGGGCGGTTGCTGGCAGGACGCGTGCGAGTACTTCGGTCTCGAGCACCTGATCCGGGCCACGTTCAGAGACCCGGACTGGGTGCACTGTTTCCTGCGCGCACTACAACGTAAGAAGCTCCAGTTCATCTCCGAGTCGCTACCCGGCGCCAAGTACGACCTGATCGAGACCGGCGGCGGCGCGGGCTCGAGCACGTGCATTTCGCCCGCGCTCTTCCGCGAGTTCTGCCTGCCCTACGATCGCCGGCAGCACGACGCCTTGCACGCCCTCGGCTTCCCGGTCGTCTACCACACCTGCGGGGGAATGATGCCGCTACTCGAACTGATCGTCGAAAACGGCTGCGACGCCAGCGAGACCCTGACTCCGCCCGGCATGGGCGGCGACGCCCGGCCAGCCGAGATCAAGGAACGCATCGGTCAGCAGGTGTGCCTGATCGGCGGGCTCAATCAGTTCCAGGTCCTGGATTGCGGCTCGCGCGCGGCGATCCGACAGGAAGTGCAGCGGCTCTTCGCCGAGCTCGGTCCCCGCGGCGGTTACATCATGTCACCCAGCGACCACTTTTTCGACACTCCGGCCCAGCACCTGGCGTGGTACGCCGAGTTCGCGCAAGAGTGCCGCTACTCCTGACGCGTCCGATCCACGCTGCTCGCCGCCACTACCCCAGCAGGGCCACGAAGGCATCGATGTCGAAGCCGTTCACGTAGCCATCCTGGTTGATGTCGGCCAGCCACGGATCGCACGGGGGATAGGGGTCGCCGTCGTGGTCCGCGATATACGCCGCCATGTCATCCAAGGCCTGGATGAAATGATCGATGTCAAAGCCGTTGACCAACCCGTCGCAGTTCAGGTCGCCCAGATCGTACTGCGGCTCCAACGCCGCTTGCACGGCGGCCCGGGCGTTGATGCGGCCGTGGCCAAATTGCTCGTCCCAGCCCGCCGGCCCTTTGTCGTCGGCAGTGGACTCGATGATGGTGCGCACCTCATCGTTGGTCAGCGACAGGTTGGCCGACCAGACCAGGCAAGCCAGGCCGGCAACGTGGGGGCAAGCCATCGACGTGCCGGATTCGTAGGTGTACGTGTCGGGGTTGAAGAGCGTGTCCCAGCACGAGTAGTTGTCCACGCCCGGTGCGGCCACGGACATCTCTGGTCCGGTGGTGGTGAAGTCGGCCAGGTTGTCGCGGTTGTCGGTCGCACCGACCGCGATCGTCTCGGGCCAGCGGGCCGGGAAGAAGATGTCGGCCCCGGCCGTGTTGCCCGTCGCAACGCAAAGCACCATCCCCTGCTGATGGGCGTACGTGATCGCGTCATGAAAATAGGTGGTGCCCTCGTCGTAACCGAGGCTCATCGACCCCACGTTGGCACCGTGGTCGGCCGCCCAGATCACGCCATTCGCGCAGTTTGATTCCTCGCCGGTGCCCAAGTCACTGGTGACCTTTACCGGCATTATCAGGGCACCCCAACTCACGCCGGCGATGCCCTGGCCGTTGTTGCTGATGGCGGCTGCAATGCCGGCGCAGTGCGAGCCGTGCGAGATCAACCAGCTATCGTCGGCGTCGTCGTTGCCATCGTAGGTGTTGCGCCCCGGCAACAGCTTGCCGGCCAAGTCCGGGTGGCTGTGACTCACGCCGCTGTCGATGATGGCCAGAACGACGTCAGCGGTGCCGGTATGCAACTCCCAGGCTTCGGGGGCGTCGATGTCTGCATCGGGGGTACCGGTCTGGCCCTGGATATTCTGCCCGGTGTTGTGCAGGGAGTACTGGTTACCGAAATAAGTGTCATTGGGGAAGGTCTGCAGAGTTCCGCCAACGCCGTCCAACTCGGCCAATTCGATGTGCGTCGGGAAGTCGCGTAGTTCAGCAACCAGAGCCGGCGTGTCGGAGCCACGGGGCACACGGATCGTGTAGTGGCGGTCGAGCCCGAGTTGCCGGGCCAGTCGGACGTTCTGTGGTTGCGGGTCGGCGGTCGGCCGGATGGCCGTCACCTGCCAGTGCGCCAGCAGATCGGCCAGGGCCGCTTCACGGTCCTGCTCGGTTGGCGTGGCCTGCGCTTTGACCAGCGCGGCCCGCCCGGCATCCGCCGGTTCAGGCTGGACACCCGGCACGAGGCGCACAAGCACGTGCGTCGACGCGTATCCGCCGAAGACGTCCGGTCCGTCAACTGGTGTGCGAAAACGGGTTTCCTGCGCGAGAGCCGCCGCCGCCGCCGCCGCCGCCACCGTCAACACGACTACAGACACCAAGTGTCGCCAACTAGCCATTGGAACCGCCTCCTCGCAAGCGCCTCATCCCCCAGCAAAGTGAACTGCCATCCTCAACAGTGAGCATACGGAAGCCGGCGAATGCTGTCAAGATATTGTCGGCGATGCTCACCCGGCGCGCGCCCCAGCCGGCGGCGGCCGGGCCTCTGCGAATGTATTAAGTTGTCGGCGGGCGGGCGGGCCTACACGGCCTACAGGCCGTACTCCTTGATCTTGCGGTACAGCGTGCGCGTGCCGATGTCGAGGACCTTGGCGGCTTGCTCGCGGTTGCCCTTGGTGGCCTGTAGCGTGCGCTCGATCATCATGCGCTCAACCTGGGCCATGGTCAGACCGACCATGCCGCTGGCCGCCGCGGGTACGAGATCGCGCGTGCCGCGGATGCGCTCCGGGAGATCATCCGTCTCGATCTGCCGCTCGGCTACCTCGACCGCGAGGGCCTCGATCACGTTCGCCATCTCACGTACGTTCCCCGGCCAAAAGTACTTGGTGAGGTAGCCCAGCGCCTCGCTGGAGCAACCCGGTACGTGAACGCTGTGGGTCTCATTAGCACGTTGCAGGAGATGATGCACCAGCAGCGGGATGTCCTGCCGACGGTCACGCACGGGCGGTACGTCGATCACCCACTGGTTGAGGCGATAATAGAGATCGTCGCGAAAACTCTTGTCCGCAACCAGGCTGGACAAGTCGGCGTTCGTCGCGGCGATCACGCGCACATCCACCCGTTTGACATCGGTCGAGCCGACCGGCGTGATCTCGCGCCGCTCCAGCGCGCGCAGCAGCTTGGCCTGCATCGTCAGGGGCATGTCACCGATCTCGTCCAGAAACAACGAGCCGCCGTCGGCAGCCACGAAATACCCCTTGCGATCCACAATGGCCCCGGTGAAGGAGCCCTTGACGTGTCCGAACAACTCGCTTTCCAGCAAGCTCTCGTTCAGACCGGCGCAGTTGACCGTCTTCATCGGCTTCGTGGCGCGGTCGGAACGACGGTGGATGGCCTCGGCGATCAGATCCTTGCCGGTCCCGGTTTCGCCCAGGATCAACACGGTAAGCTTGTTGCGGGCGGCCTTCTTGATGCGCTCGACGATCTTCTGCATCGCGGGCGATTCGCCGACGATGCCTTCGAAGACTTCGTAGCGGTGCGCCTCGATGGACTGCTTGAGCAACCGGTCCTCGCGCCGCGCCACGGCTTGCGTGGCGGCACGGCCAATCGAGCTGACCAGCCGTTCCGCATCGGTCTCAGCGGCCAGCCGGTTTAGGCGGATGTGACGCGTGCGCACGGCTGGACCATCGCCCAACGTCATCAAGGTCGCGTCACGAGCCAGGGCGTCGAGCAATTCGGCCAACGGAGGGGCCGGGTCGTCGCCACCCAACTGCGCATCCGTGAGCACCACGTCGGGCGCTTTGGCGCGGATCGACGCCAACGCTTCATCCAGGCTGGCGACGACGCGGCAGGAGTGTCCATGCCTCGCGCGCAGCGAGTCGTGCAGGCTCTTTCCGCGGGCCTCGTCGGCTGTGAGAATCAGGATGAACGCTGCCTGTGCCATGGTCACCTGTACGCGCCCAATCGCAGCGCGTCGGCGACATTATACGAAAACACGCTGCAGCGTATAATGGTGGTGCTGCGGTGGTGGCGTGCAACTGCACAGGGCGAGAAGGCGCGGCGCTCGTGGCCGCACGCCGCCGCCGGCCAGCACGCCGGCCACCACGCTATTGGAAGCGTTCGAGCAGCTTCCGGCAGGCTTTGACACCCTCGATTTCACTCAGCCGCTTGCCCTCGTACTCGATTCCGACAAACCCGCGGTACCCGGCGTCCAGCACGACCTGCATCATGCGGGCGTAGTCGATCTGCGCCTCGTTGCCGGATTCATCGAAGTCATAGCACTTCGCGCTGACGGCCTTGGCATACGGCATCATCTGCCGCACGGCCTCGTAGCTGTCCACACTAGCCGGAAAGTTGCCGAAATCCGGCAGAGTGCCGAACAGCGGATCATTGACTTTCTTCATGACGGCGACCAACGAAGCCGGGTCGGATGAGAGCCCGCCGTGATTCTCGATGATCACGTTGATCTTGTCCGGTTGCGCCATCGCCACCAGTTCGGCGAAGCTCTCCGCGCAGCGGTTGATCGCGTCGCTGTCGCCGGCTTGTCCATTTCCGCTGTTGCAGCGGATCGAGTGGCAGCCGAGGACGGCGGCGACATCGAGCCACTTGCGGTGGTTGCGGACGGCCTGGCGGCGGACGGCCTTGTCCGGGTGAGCCATGTCGCCCTCGCCATCACACATGATCAGCAGGATCTTGACGCCGTGGTCCTTGGCCCGCTTGAGCAGGTTCTGGCAGTACATGAACTGCGGGCTGGGGAAAAAGCTGTTGACCAGTTCCAGCCCGGAGATATCGAACTCCTCGCGGCAGAGCTTGGGCATGTCGAGCTGCTGGAGCTTGCCGGCGTAGAAGAGCTTGTGGACCGACCAGGCCGCGAGCGAGATTTCGAATTTCTTGCTCATCTGCTGCGTCTCTTTCTGGTCTTGTTGGGCCGCTGGTGACATCTTCGAAATCCCGCCGGCCAGCGCAAGGCCGGCCGTCGCCCCCAGGCTGCGGGACAGGAAACCACGGCGGGAACAGGATGATTCGTGCATGGGCGCGTACTCCCGGTAAACGTCGAAGCGGCAATCATATCATAGTTCGGCGGGGAATGGCGACAGGATCGGTGGGGCCAGTGGCTTCAAGGGCGATGGCACCTGTCTATGGCCCGACGGGCCTATCCACCATTTCCATTTGTAGATCGAAGAGCCACAGTTGACTGCTCAAGCCAATCAGTGGATTAGCTGCGACAGTTCGCGAGATGCCCTTCGAGTGGCAAGCCAGAGCATGCCCAGACTCAGGAGCGCGGCGATTACGACCACGAGAAACAGGACGCCGGCGAGGTCACAGCCGACGTTCCACGCGCCACACGTGAATACTGAGAACGCGTACACGGGCATGACGCACAGCAGGATGACCATGGCGCCATTGGCAACCCGGGCGGCTCTGACGCCTTGGCTCGCAGGATGACGAGCGAGTAGCCTGACCAGGAAACGCGTGAAGCTGGCACCGAGAAGCACAAACAAGACCGCCGTAATGAGCCCGAGGCCGAGTCCCCAGAGAGGTGTCAGCGCGTATCCCGCGAACGCTCCAACTCGGGCGGCGATGTTTCCGGCGACGGCAACCGCCAGGAGTAGCGCCGACCAGCGGGTGATTCTGCGTACAGACCGGCCCTCCGGACGCAAGCCGTATGTCGGGTCAGGCACCGTGGCCCACAGGAGCCCGACGAATGCCACGCACACCGCGATCAGACAAACACCGGCGGCCGTAATCGCTACGTATGGGAAGACCACTGGCTCCGCTCGGAGAATCACTGCTTCGACTGTGAACAGGAATATCAGCGCTGCCGGAAACAGAAAGGCCGCCCCGAAGCCGCACTGCAACATGACCATCCCGTTACGCACCTGGCGTAGCCACGCCCGCGGCGCAAAACGCAGATCGTCCCCCTGCAGTGACTGATGGACAGGTGCATTGCATTCGGGACAGGCGCCAGCCGCGGAAAGCGTGTACAGATTATACCCGCAACTCACGCAGGGCAGGTCGCCGGCCACTCTGCCTTTTTCGTCCAGTTGAGTAATCGAACTGGACCGCATGTCTAAACGAGTATTCGCGATCAAGCGGTTGCTCCTCGCCACCTGGTGTTGACGCCAAACATGCCGGTATGGCCGGCGAACTCGCGCCGTTTCGCGCGTCGCGCACGGCGTCCGCGAGGTTTCAACAACCCAGCGCGGGAGAGTAGCTAGATTATACGGCGGGAATGGCGTGACGTTGGCGGCCGGAACAACGACGACGATGGCAAAAGTAGGTGCGCAGCGTGGCTGAACGCAGAGGGCCCGTCACCTCTCGCGTGAAAGGTGACCGGCCCCGTGGATTCAATACGACGCAGGTGGGTCGCCTAACCCAGCTCGCCGCCCTCACCGAGTTCCGGTTTCGCCCGGCGGCAATCGATGTACATGAAGATGCACAAGCCGAGGAACAGGATCAGGCCCAGCCAGTTCTGTGTGCGGGCCAGCTTCTCGGGATCCCAGCCGGCGTCGATCATGCGACCGCTGCAATCGAGGAACGGCATGATCTTGCCGACGAGTTGCTCCTCGGTTCCGACCATGGTCTGCTTGCCCAACCACAACTCGTCGATGGCGCCCGTGAAGCTGACCAGGACTTCCATGATCGCACCGCCGGCGATCAAGCCGGAGGCGATCAGAATGCCCTTGTTCGTGCGGGCCTTGCCGAGTTTCTCTTGCTTGGTGCTCTTCTTGACGAGCAGGGCCACGAAGGCGCCGATCAGAATCGGTACGTTGATGTATATGGGCAGGTACATGCCCAGCCCGAAGGCCAGCGCCGAGATGCCGACCAACTCGACCGTCAGGGCCATCACCACGCCGACGCCGTACAGCAACCAGGGCACTTCGCCGGTGCCCAGGAAGCTCCGTAAGGCTCCGGCCATCATGTTGGCCTGTGGGGCGTCCAAGGCGCCGTCACCCGTGTAACCGGGGTTCTTGTTCAGCACCATGATTGTCAGGCAGATGAAGATCACCGAGACGAACGAGCCGATGATCGCGTTCCAGGCGACCTTGCGGGGACTAGCCCCGAGCCAATAAGCCAGCTTGAAGTTCGTGATCAGCCCGCCGGCCATCCCCAACGCGGTGCAGACTACGCCGCCCACCAGCAGTGTGGCCAGCATCCCGTGGTCGCCGCGCGGCAGACCCGCCCAGGCCAGCAGCACGGCGGTGATGATGATCGTCGTGACCGTCATGCCGGAGATCGGCGTGACCGAGATCATCGCGATGCACCAGGCCGAGACGGTCGTGAACAGGAACGCGATCACCAGGACGATCAGCACCGCCATGAACGTCAGCCAGTTCGCGTTAGCCATGTCGTTGAAGACCACTGTGCGGAAGAACACGGCCATGGCGATAACGGTCAGGATGCCGAGGATGCCCATCGTGGGGTAGCTGATGTCCTCGTCGGTGCGGACAGGTGCGGCCTGACCGCTCTTGCCCTTGAGGATGCCGCCCAACGCCTGGCGCAGCGCCATCACGATCACCTTGCCCATCTTGATGATCGAGAGCACGCCGGCGGTGAAGATCGCTCCGATGCCCATGATGCGCGGGATCTGGTGCCAGATATCGTGTGCACTCGTCGATTCTACGGCGGGGTTGATGGTTCGCAGGGACTCGAGCTCCAGTTGGCCGAGCATCGGCGTGATCACTAGAACCGACAGGAACGAACCAGCACAGATGATCGACGCGTAGCGCAGGCCGATGATGTACCCCAGTCCCAGATAGTAGGCCCCGGCCCCCATCGAGATGACCGCCTTGACCTTGGTCGTTAGCGTCGCGAACAAGCCGGGAGCGCCGAAGGCCAGCGTCTCCACCGACTCCCTCCCAACCGCCTCGAGCTTAGCCATGCCGGTGGTGAACTTGTCGCTGAACAGCTTTAGCCCGGTGGCCACGAAGGTGTAAACGGCTGAGAGGACGAAGGAGTAGATCAGAATCCAGGCCTGGCTGGTGCTGCCCGAGGCACCCGTCACCAGAATCTCGTTCGTCGCCGTTGCCTCCGGGAACGGCAGCTTGCCGTGCATCTCCTTGACGAAATACCGGCGGAACGGAACCAGAAAGATGATGCCGAGAATCGCGCCCAGGAAGGGCACGAACGCGATTTGGAGGAAGAGCGAGAGATTGCTCATCCCCAGATTCGTGTTGAGGCTGAGGATGTACAAGGCCGGCATGGTGAAGCACATGCCGCCCGCGATGTAGCCCGAGGTCGTGCTGATCGCCAGGATATAGACGTTCTCGAGGATCGAGTTGCCCCGGCCGCCGGCTTTTAGCAGGAAGCCCGACAGGCCCACCGCCAGAATCGAGATCGGGATGGCCGTCTCGATCCCCTGCCCGGCCTTGAGCGCCAGGAAGGTGGCCGCGACCGAGAAGATGACGTTCATGACCAGGCCGAAGACGATCATCCGCGTGGTGATCTCCGGCACACTCGCCGTGGGCGGGACCATGGGGACGTACTCTTCGCCCGGCTTCAGCTCGCGATAGGCGTTTTCCGGGAACTTGGTGAACTCCTGGGGCTCTGCCATCGGCTCTCCCTTTCGACAATCGGACCACGTCTACGCCGAACCGGTAGCGCACCACCGTCTGGCCCGGCGGTTTGGGTATTCGGGCGCTAAAACTACCATCTCGGGCAAGCGCTGGAAAGAGGGTGGCATGCGGAAAGCGTTGCCTCCGGAGTCCAAGAGCGCCCAACAGAACCGAGAACCTAGTTCTCATGGGGCTTGCGCCGCACCCACGGGGGGTGAAATCCGGATTTACGGAGCAGCCGCGACCGTCAGGGAAGTGGTTTTCCGAGCCGCGACCGTCAGGGAGCGGTTGCCGGAACCGAGCCGCGATTGTAGGGGCGCGGTTGCCAGAGCCGAGCCGCGACCCGTCAGGGGGCGATTTCCAAAGCCAGCCGGTTCGCGCTTACGCTCGCGGCTGAAGCTCAGGCCGAAGCTATGTCAGCCGCTCTAAATGACCCGGCGCGATTCGCGTTCCAGAAAGGGGATCGGTGTGCGCCGGATTCACGCGCCAGCGGCAATCGCACACAGAGCCCGAAGCGCCAACGAGGGCATCCGCACCGACGTTGAACTCAGCCGCACCCCTCGCTCGCGCTTCGGGCTCGGATCCAGTGGAGCGGCCGGCGCAGGCTCCCGCCGTGGAAAACCCGTCACTACGCGTGCTTCGTCTTGAAGTCTTTGCCGACCCAGCGCTTGGCGAGCATGAGCATGACGCTCGACATCATCGCGATGCAGCCGAAGATGAGCCACATGACTTCCGTGTTCTTCGGGCCATCGGCTGGGCAGTACCGGTCCATCAGCCGGCCGGAGTACAGTAGCGGGACCAGGACCTTGGTCAGAAACCACGGGAGTTGGGCTACGCCCATGTACTCGCCCGTGCGACCCTCCGGGGCAATCTCGGCGGCGTACTGGAGAAACCGCGGCTGCCACATCGCCTCGCCGATGGTCATGATCAGGAGGTATCCCAGCAGCGTCCACCAGTGCGGTCCGAACACCAGCAGAAACGCGGGCGCCGCCATGATGAAGGTCCCGATGATCATCATGTTGTAGACCTTGGCCTTCTGCGTCAGCGCGACGATGATCGGGACGGCGATGAAGATTAGGATCGGGTTGGCGTTGGCGGCGATCTCGAAGTACCTCCCGATCCAGCCCTCGAAGGCGCGGCTGATGTACTGCGGCAAGATGAACCAGTTGTACGTGAACAGCGTCTGAACCGGGATCAGGGCAAAGATGAAGAACGCGAACTTCCCGTCCGACAGCGGATAGCGCGCCAGCCAGCGATGCGCGGGTCGGATGAGCGCGAATGCCAACGGTGAAACGAATATGATCCCGGCGACGATCCACCGCCACAGCGCCTCTTCCCATGTGAAGTACCAGGGGGCTTCACCCTTGAACAGGAGCAGCCCCATACCAGCCAACCAGAACACCCACATGTGCGGCTTGATGCGCTCGCGGACCACCTCGGCGACGACGGGTACGTCCGCGATCTGGGCTTTCGTGTCCAGTGCGGGTTTGGACGCGCCCTTTTTCACTTCCTCCTCGGCCTCGATACGGGCGGTTTCTTCCTTGGCCGTGTCGATAGCCTTGCGTATCGTCAGGGGACTGAGGATAAGGAACGTCACGATCAACGCGATCAACGTGAAACCGGTGTACACCCAGTACATGCCCGGAATGCCCAAGCCCAGCCAATCGTCGTCACGGACGAGGAACGCGAACGTCGGGAACCAGCCACCGAGGTTCATCAGCGCGTAGAGCATCGCGAAGCCCATCGCTGCGGTCTTGGGCGTGGTGAACTTACGTACACCCGCGTACGCGGCGGGTTGATACATGCCGTAGCCGATAACCACCAACATCATGCCGCACAGCGTGACGATGTGCAGCGGTGACCACTTCGGGCTGACGAAGGCATAGATGGCCGGTCCGTCCTGCTCGGCCTGGAGGAAGTAGCCGCCGTTGCGGACATAGCTGACTTGGACGTCGCGCAGAACAACGTTGACCTTGCCGTCGTCCAACTCGCGGAGCCCTGCGATGTCGACGGTCGCCGCCGCCGCCACGGCGTCGGTCTCCGCGGCAACCGGCCAGCGTTCCTTGCTTCTCAGCATCGACTCGACGTCTTCGGCGTCGTCCTTGGCCTGGCGGGCTTTGTCTTTCTCCTCCTGCGTACACGCCGATGTGTCGACTTGGCTGAAGTCCTCCGTCCAGTGGGCCCGAATGACCCACTCCTTCTTGTCCCCCTTGTCCTTCCACTCCCGGTAGCTCACGTAGGCTCTGTCCACGGAAACGACGGCACCGATACAGAGGCCCAGATGCTCCGCCGAGTGCGCGAACAAATAGGCGGTGACGGGCTTGCTCCCGTACTCCACTTGCCAGGTCTGTTCCTTGCCCTCCACGATGGTAGCCTGGCTTAGGCTGACCAACCGGGACTCGAGTTCCGCGCTGGGGGCGATTCCCTCGCCCTGCGCGAGATCGAGTGCCAGGTAATCCGCCGCACCGGAGGCCCCTTCGTCATTGGCGATGACCGTCGCCTCCGTAATGGTCTTCACACCGTCTTGGGTTTCTATCCCGGTGATGTGTAAGCTCACCCTGTCGCTGGCGAAGACCCCTGGCCGGGCCGGTTCGAGCCCCAGCAGATTGGGGGCACCCGCCCACAAGACGCGGCCAATGAGCATGAAAACGAAGGCTGTTATGAGCGCGAAGCGAACGCCGCGTTTGTCGGGAATGAACCCCAGCAGAGCCATCGCGAGGGTGATGCCCCCGGTGAGCATCATCACCATGATGTGCGACCACTCGTCGGCGTGCTCGACGCGCTGGAAGATGAAGTCCGCGAAGTGCATCGCCAAGTAGCCCAGCATCCCGAAGTAGACCATGCCCTCGATCACGTAGGCGAGGTTGATGCCCCACAATGCCCGCGGGGCGTGAAACAGATCGATGAAGGGCTGCGTGATCTCTTGCAACGGGCTCTTCTTCTCGTTGCTGCTGCTGGACTGTGCCATGGCTACAATGTCCCTTGTGTTGATGCGCTCCGGGGTCAGGCGACCTCATCCACCAAGCGCCCAGGGCGGCAGGATTGCCTCCGCTAGAAATAGTAAGCCTAGCAATCGACAGCACTTTCAGCAAGTCCGGCCACTCCCGCCGCCCCGCGCGTCCGAGCCCGCGCAGAGGGTCACGCCTCCCTCCGCGCAGGCGGGCACCGCGACATCCTCGACCCCTCCTACCCTCAGCCCCAATACGCTCCGCCTCCCGCCGCGCCGTTTGCCTCAGCGCGGTTTCGCCGCTACGCTGTCTCCGTGCCCGCGTGGACGCCGCTTGGCACGCCCGACATGGCCGAAAGGGCCTCTCGCCGCGCACCACGGGAACGGAAATCCACGCCGCGGGCAGGGAAACAACACGTTCTTGCTAGTGGAGATGCACTGTGGATACGTTGCTCGATCGATTCTGTCGCTATGTGAAGGTGGAAACGACCGCGGTCGAGGAGACCAAGGACTACCCGAGTTCGCCCGGGCAGCTCGAGCTGGGGAAGATGCTCACCGCAGAGTTGAAGGCCCTCGGCGCCGCGAACGTCACGCACGAGGAAGGCGGGGTCGTGCTGGCAACCATCCCTGGCAACGTCGACGGCGCTCCCACGATCGCCTGGTTGGCCCACCAGGACACCTCACCCGAGGCTTCTGGCAAGCACGTCAAGCCCACGCTCCACAAGAACTACGACGGCCAGAACATCAACCTGCCGGGAGATCCCACCAAAGTGATCAAGGTCGACGAATTCCCCGATCTGAAAGAACTCAAGGGCAAGACGATCATCACCTCGGACGGCACCACTCTGCTCGGGGCCGATGACAAGGCCGGGATCGCCGTCATCATGACCGCCGCCGAGCACTTGCTCAAAAACCCCGCCATCAAGCACGGCCCGATCCGCGTCGGGTTCACGTGCGACGAAGAGGTCGGCCGCGGCACCGATAAGGTCGATATCCAGAAGATCAACGCCACCGCCGCCTATACGCTCGACGGCGAGAGCGGCGGCGGTCTCGAGAACGAAACCTTCTCGGCCGATCTGGCCACGGTGACCATCACGGGCTTCAACATTCACCCCGGTTTCGCCAAGGACAAGATGGTCAACGCCATCCGCATCGCCGGCCACTTCCTCGCCCGCCTGCCGCAGGAGAAATCCCCCGAGATGACCGGTGGGCGCGATGGTTTCCTGCATCCGTATGTTCTAGAAGGCGGGGTCGACAAGGCCACGATCAAGATCCTGCTCCGCAGCTTCGTAACCAGCGAGCTTGAGGAAGAGGCCAAGATCCTCCAGGACCTCGCGAAGGCCGTCATGGCCGAGCACCCCAAGGCCAAGATCGATGTCGCGGTCAAAAAGCAGTACCGCAACATGATCGAGTACCTCAAGAAAGAACCGCGCGCCGTCAAACTCGCCGAACAGGCTTACCGCAACGCCGGCATCGAGCCGAAGTTCCAGTCGATCCGCGGCGGCACGGACGGCTCGCGGCTGAGCGAGATGGGGCTGCCCACGCCCAACCTGTCCACGGGCATGCACAACTTCCACTCGCCGCTCGAGTTCGCCTGCCTCGAGCAAATGGAGTCGGCCGTCAAAGTGCTGATCGAGCTGGCCCAGCTCTGGGGCAAGGAGAAGTAAACGCCGCTACTTCAATTCGAAGATATAAGCGCCAGGAAACGAGGAGCCGGATATGGCGTCCGGCTCCTCGTGCGTTCGGCGCTCACGCGCCTAGCAGAGCCACGAACACGTTGATATCGAAGCCGTTGATCAGACCGTCGCCGTTGCAGTCGGCGTTCTCGACGTGGCAGTCGGGGTACACGGCGTAGTACGTCGCGTGGTCCGGCGGTGTGCTCTGCAGCGCCACGATGAACGCATCGATATCGAAGCCGTTGATCTCGCCGTCACAATTCACATCGCCGGCGAGGAAATGCACGCGCGAAATGGCGAGCCCGCTGAGCTGCAGTCCGTCCAGAAACACGGGGTCGAGCTGCGTCGCGAGGTCCGCGATCTCGAACAGCTCGTTCGTCGCGAGGTCGTATTCAAAGATGGAACCGGATTCGAATAGACAGGTGAACGCCAGGCGACCGATATCTGTCTCCAGCAAGCCGATCGGGCAGTCGAGGAAGGGTACCGTCGCCCAGTTCGCCGGCACGGCACTGACCACGGTCTGAGCGGTGCCGTCATCGACGAGCGCCTGGCCGACCAACAGCGTGCGGTCACCCGTGGCGGGGTCGATCTCGAGCAGACCGCCGTTGTAGCTCTCGTCGAGGAGCTTGATCGCGACACCCACCACGATCCGGCCGTCGATCACCGTCACTGACCGGGCTTGCAGATTGCTGACCGGGCCGACACCGCCCTCGTCGTCGCCCAAAGTCACTTCACCGGCGGGCTGTCCGTCGATGATGACCTGACGCGTGAACGGCCAGGGGGTCAGTCGGCTCAGGAAGGTGCGGTCGCCGGTTTGCTGGTCGACCATGAAAAGGCCGGCTCCGCTGGGGAACGTCTGGAGGTCCGTTTCCGCCACGAGCAGGGTCTGCGCGTCGAGCTGCGCCAATCCGCGCGGAAGCTTGAGTGCCGGGCCATCGCCGATGCCGGCGCCGGTCACGACCGTTGTGGTGGCGAGCTCAAGATCGTAGGCCAGGATGCGGCCTTCGCCCGGCGGCGGCTCCGTGTACCAGTCGTCGGCCGTGGTCAGGACCGTAGCGTCGTCCAGGGCGATGACGTGGCCACACTCGAACCACGCCGGCTCGGTCGTGCCGGCAAGCACGGTGCGGTGGCCGTACGCCGCCGAGATCGACGCGAGACCGAAACTGGTTTCTCCCTGGCCGAAGCGTGCCAGGAAGTCACCGTCCTGTGCGATGGCCAGCGAGGTGCGGAACGATCCGGAGAGCGCGTCTCCGTCGCCACGGATCGTGCCCGACTGGTCGCGCAGCTCGAGGCCGGACATCAACCCGCGGATCAGGCCCGTCGTGGGGTCCACGGAATACACGGTGCCATAGCTGCGCGATATGACGAGGTAGTCGCCGGGCAACGTTTGGGCCGCGAGCGGCACGGCAGACCACGCTATCAATAAACCTGCCACCAGAACCAGTCGAGACGAACTCCTTGCGGCAACACAATGGGACTGCATTCCTCTCCTCCTTTGAATCTGACTTGCCGGGCACCACCCAGTTTGGGCAATCTCCTCGCCCTAGCTGATTGTGGCATGGTATGAAGGGTCGGCGATCTCGGCAAACCGGCGTAACCGATCATGACCGTCCAACCGCCCAACCGCCCGCCGCGATCCAGGCATAGACGCCCCCTATCCATGACCGAGCCGTAATCGACCCCGCGCCGCGACACGAGCATAACCGAGCCGCGACCGTCAGAAGCGGTTGCCGTGGTTGGGCCGCGCGCAGGCACTCGCGGCCCAAACTCAGGCCCAACCCCCCCCTGGGTATCTGCGGCTGAGCGAGCGAGTGGTGTTTCAGGTTACTAGAACCTTCGCCAGAACCGTCTCGAGGTGGGCAGCAGAACCGAGCCGCGCGCGTAAGCAAGCGGTTTTTCGGCAACTGCTCCCTTCTGACGGTCGCGGCTGCTCCGTAAATTCGGCTTTTCATCCCCCGTGGGTGCGGCGGAAGCCCCATGAGAACTCGGAAGGAGTCTTGGGATAGGTTCTACGAATCTGAACTGGGCGGGTACCCCGTCTCCGCGCGTCATTTGGGGGTAAAAGAAAACAGAGCCGGACATGACGTCCGGCTCTGCTCGATTTCGTGTCTCAACGCAGCCGCGCAGGATTAGCGGCGACGCAGCGCCAAAGCACCGAGGCCCAGCAGCAGCAGGCTGGCCGGCTCAGGCGTGAAAGTGATCTCGGGGATGGAGCTGTTCTGGTTGAAGCTGTTACCCATCAGCCCATCGCCTTCGTCGCCAAAGCCGAAGTAGACCGGCTCGGCCACACCGGCCGTCGCCCGGACGATGGCCAGATCACCGACTTGCAGGTACAGCGCGCTACCGGCAACTTCCTGGATTTGGAACTCGCCCATGCGGACGAACTCGCGGGCGCCGTCGGTGTAGTAGTCCACATCGGCGGTGCCGTAGACGTTGGTCACGCCGCGCGGCGGGCTCATGGTGCCGACGTAGAAGGGCTTGTAGGTCTTGGCATAGGTGGTCGGGTAGGACCCGGTGTAGTTGACGCTGTCCCAGCGGTTGGTGTAGCTCGGCAGCATCGAGTTGTACAAGGTCCCGCCCTGAATCTGGACGTCGCCAGCGGCCTGGATGTTAAAGCCGACGGCGTTGTAGGCCACCTGTCCGCCAGGATTGACCATCTCAGCCCACAGGTAGACGGTGCCGCCCCATCCAAAGGGGAACTCGAGGTTCTGGTTGGCCAGCCCGTTCGTCGGCACGGAACCATCCGTGTCGAAGAACAACCGCAGGCCCTGGGCGGACGCCGGCGCGGCAACCAGCGCAACCACCGCCAACAATGCGAGAGTGCGTTTCATACTTCGTACCTCCTGAGAATAGTGATGAACCTTCCTTACCTAGATGGCACGGGCCCCCCGAACAGGGAACCTAACCCGTTACCCCGCTCTCCCTCATCAGAGCAGTCGATAACTCGCCCTGTAACCGACACAGTTACAGCGCACCCCAAGCACCTGACGGCAAACATCACCGCCCTCCGTGGAGTTTGGGGCACTACCACAGAGCTTGGACATGTTCCACACTGGGCGCGCTTCTCGTGGCGCAGAACCATGGCGGAGTCCATTCGATGCTAGGACCGCGAAAAGCGAAAGGCAAACCGGAGTTCAGGAACTTTTGTGGGACGTTCCAGGCGCCGCCCGATGACACCGCCCACTGGCCGCACATACCCCTGCAGGCCCGATATGCCGCGCGGCCGGCCCGGGAGTGCCACCCCCCCCCCCCCCCCCCCCCCCCCCCCCC
>JAHJAR010000116.1 GCA_018814045.1 Planctomycetota bacterium
AAAACGGCCAGTGGGTCGTGGAAGCGGACGTCAAATTCGTCTGGGACGGCTGGTTGCTGCTGATGGAACTGGACGGCAACGACAACGACGCCGTGTTGCGTACGTACACGTGGGGCTTGGATCTGAGCCGCGACCGTGAGGGAGCCGGTGGAATTGGGGGTCTCTTGTCGGTCGAGGACGCCACAATCCAGGGCGGCCCCGGCGAATACGTGTATTTCTACGACGCCAATGGCAACGTCGGCCAGCTCGTGGCTTGGGAAACCGGCTACGAGGGAGCAACGGCCGACGAATGGCACGATGACCGACTGGTCGCCCGCTACGAGTACGACCCGTACGGCAACCGGACAAACGAGCCCGCACAGGGCGAATCGGAGCAGCCCTTCCAGTTCAGCACGCACCAGTTCGACGCAGAGACAGGGTTGCTCTACGCGAAGAACCGCTATTACAGCCCCCGGCTGGGACGCTGGCTGAATCGGGATCCGTTGGGCGAGGAGGCCTCGCGCGGTCTATACGCGGCCTTTCAGAACAACCCAGTAACCCGCTTTGACCCCGACGGACGCCAAGATCAAACAACCGGTAGTCCTCACGGTAAAAACGGATGCTGCGGCCCCGAGATTCGGTCACACATCGAGGATGCCCTCGCTCGTGTCGATCCGATGTTCGCGGCCATCCCGCCCCCTGCACCACCCCAGTGCAACCGCGAGCTAAGTGACGTCTGCTTCGCGATCCACAACACGATAACTGGTTGGGACATCGATGCTCTGGCAGACCTGGGCTCGAAGAAGGACTGGCGCAAGTCACCATTGGTCGGAGCACTAGCACCGGGATGTGGTACCGGAACATGTCTGGGCACAGTTCAGTATTCTGGCAGATGCTATCGCGCCAATGAAATGAACTACATTCTCTGGGGCCGGTTGAACAAGCTCTGCAATGAGCGCAAATCCGAGTGGCTAAAGCTCGCATTCAATATATACGGCGTCAATATGTATCAGGATTGCAGCTCTCGGCTTGTTCCTGGGTTCATTCATACGTGGACTTGGACTGCCGGAGTTGTAAGCGGCTATCGCGCCGCGTTCAATGCGGGGCTCCTTCAGTACATTGAGGCGGCGCCCATTGGACAGGGCAGCACCGCTTGCCGCGTTTCGTGGGCGCGCGTTGGATACTCTGGTGGTGAGGTCGCCGATGAGTGTGAAGTACATGGCTGCGGTACGAAATGCTGCGCCGAACCATACAGCGGGCCCCCGTTCAATGTCTGGATTGGCTCGTGGGAGCAGATACCATTGACGATTGCGGAAATCGTACCGGAGGTTCCGCTATGCCGTTAGATCGGATAATGTGGCCCCACTTGTGGGTGCTGCTTGCTGTGTTGTTGCTTCTTGTCCTGTTGACCTCTCCTGCATGCCCACAAAGCACCCGAACGTCCTCGCCACCAACACGGCGTCATCATCCCCTCTTCCACAGCCTGAACAAAAGGGGCACACCAACGGCGAACAGCATGTTGAGCGACAAGCGTGGAAGATACCTGTTCTTTGACCATGACGCGAACATCGCAGTTCTCGCCATCGTGGAGAGCCGCGATCTGTGTCGCTGGCAAGTACCAAAGGCGACGGTGCACGAGGCCACACTTTTTGTCGACACGCGAATTGAGACTCACGTAACGCCCGAGCCGGATTCGCTCGTTGTTATACTGCCGGATCTGTCACAGAGGATCTTTGTGCTGGCAGAAGGTGACGTTAGTGCAATGCACGAAAGGGCCGTGAGGTATCCCGTTAACGTTAATCCCTATTGCGTTGTCGAGAACGTTCTCGCTTACTTTTCCGATCGCGAGTGCCCAGAGCTGACGGCGCTGCTCACGCAGTACCGATGAGGAGTGCCACACAGGCACGGCGCAGCGATTCGAGTGCGACGCCGACGGCAACCTGGTCAACAGCTT
Organism: Planctomycetota bacterium; assembly: GCA_018814045.1. Lineage (GTDB taxonomy): Bacteria > Planctomycetota > Phycisphaerae > UBA1845 > Fen-1342 > JAHJAR01. Next base: position 1,934 of record JAHJAR010000116.1, read on the forward strand.
CGTCGCGGGCGATATGAACTGCGACGGCGTCATCAACGGGTTCGACGTTGATGGCTTCACGCTCGCGCTGCAAGATTGCGATGACTATTACGCCCAGTATCCCAACTGCAACTGCCTGCACGCCGACGTGAACGGCGACGGCGTCGTAAACGGCTTCGACCTCGACACGTTTATCCAGCTCTTCGGCGGCGGCAGCAGCATCGGCCTTTTGCAGCAGAAGTTCACCTGGGACGCCGAGAACCGGCTGGTCACGGTCGTGCCCGCCGACACGCCGGAAGATGGCGACAAAATGGTGGCCTGCACGTATGATTACCAGGGTCGGAGGGTGCGAAAGCAGGTTTGGAACCGCCTGAACGGCCAGTGGGTCGCTGAGTCCAGACATCCTGACCTGCGGCGGTGTTTCACTTCATTTATAGGGGCTTTTGGACAGGTGATGCCCGCGAGAGCCGTCACAGTAGGTGACAATTCTGTTGAGGCCAGCGGCAATGGCGGAGTCACCTTCAAATGGGTCGAATGGCTGAGAGTCAAGGACAACTGGACGGGGCGTGGGGGTTGCCCGAGGGCGGCGTGGCGATCAACGAACGCGTCTGGTATCGGGATGACGGTGAGGTGCGGGCAATCTTCTATGGCCTGCTGCCCTTCTATTCCTGCGACCGTTTGGACAAAGTCAATCACAAGTTCGCCGCCGTACAACTGATCGAAGCGGGACTGGCCAGACAGAACGACGTCGCGGCGGCGTTCGGGCTGAGCGTCTCCGCGCTCTGCCGCGCCCGCCAAGTGGTTGCGCGCGCGGGCATCGGTGGGCTGCTCGGCAAGCCCAAGGGTCCCACCGGACGGCGGAAGGCTACGCGTGGCGTGGCCAATCGAATCGCGGCTCTGCGGAAGAAGGGGCAGTCGCATCAGGCGATTGCCGATCGCCTGGGGATCTCGCCCTCGACCGTCAACCGCGTGTTGCGTGAACGCGGTTTGACCCGTCGCGTGGTGGAGCCGACCGGCAGGCTGCCCTTTGAGAACGACGAGCCGGCGGATGCCGATTCCGAGGGTGAGCCATCCGGGGCAACCGAACCCCTGACAGTCGACGTGCATTCCGAAGTCGAGGCGACGAGCATCGCCTACGCCTCGCCGCTCGAGCAGTTCGCGACGCGACTGGGTTTGATCGAAGAGGCGCCGGTCGAATTCGCGCCGGCGCGAGACGTTCCCATGGCCGGCGTTCTGCTGGGCGTGGCGTTGCTGCCGACCAGCGGGCTGATGGAAGAAGCCCGTCGGGTGTACGGGCGGCTCCAGAACGGCTGGTACGGTTTGCGGGCCACCGTCTGGATGCTTTTCATGATGGCCTTGCTCCGCATCAAGCGTCCCGAGCAACTCACGGGTGTCGATCCGGCCTGGCGTGCCCTCGACAAAGAGCTGCAGGCCGCGCGGGCCGAGCTTCAAAAGGCCGAAGCCGCCTACGGGCGGGTCAGCCTCGCGAACGCCCCGTCCGCCGAGCGGGAGCGCTGCGCCGCTACGGTTGAGCAGGCGCGCGATCCGTACGAACGTCTCTGCCAACAGCGCCGCGACACGCCCCGACAGGTCCGGCTCGGTGATGTCAGTGATGGCGATCCGGTAAAGCTGACGTACGAACGCAAGCTTCTGACCGACACGATCAAGATGTGCGCCTGCGACGTCGAAACGCAACTGACCGAAATGCTTGCCGGCGTCCTGCGCCGCCAGGACTTCGAGGGCCGGGCGGTGGTCCGCGAACTCTTCCAGACCCCCGGCGATCTCTCCCTATCCAACGGCCAGCTCCATGTCCATTTCAATCAACTCAGCGCCCCGCGCTACACCACGGCGCTCATGTCCCTGTGTGAGCAACTGAACGCCCGCGACCCAACCATCCCCGAAACCGCCTTCACCCTCCGCTTCCACGTCAAACCGCGGACCGAAAATAAATGGTCAAAAATGAACCCCGGCAGGTCAGGATGTCTGGAGGCTCCACTGGCGTCTGTCCAAGCGGCTTCTCGTGACGGTCTGTTGCAAGTGTCGCTGGTCATGGACCTTACGGTACTCGAAACCAGTCAACTGGATACGATGCTAGCGCACCAGCACGCCGGTGGCCCAGGTGCTGGGGTCCATGTTCCAGCCGAGCTCGTCGTTGACGGTCAGGTGCTGCTCGCCGTGGCAGGTGTCCTTGACCTTGTAGAAGATGCCGATGCGGGGGTGCTCGGCGGGGTTCCAGCCGTTCAGGCACACAGCCGGAATGGCCGCTTCCAGGGCATAGCCGCTGCGCTCAACGTGCAGGCCGACCTTGATCTTTGAAACGTCGACATTCGGCGGCGGCTCCTTGGCGTGGCTCATGCGGTGCACACCGACGACGGGGTGTTTGCGGCTGGCGCCGCCACCACTGGGCAGCAGGTAGAAGAAGTGGCAGAAGCGTGTGGCCCGCTTTACGTCGCGCGCGTCGCGCGTATCGATGCAGAGCCGCAACCCGTCGTCCTTCCACCAATGCACCGGATCGCAACACAGCGGTCCCCGGCGGTGCGGAATGTCGAACGCCACCATCAGGTGGTCCTCGTTCCAGGCACAGTACACGTCGGCAAACGGCGGCTGGCCCTCGATCTCCACCAACGGCGGCAACAGGTAGTGCGGCGCCCACTTGCGCAGATTGCCATCCATGCGCGGCATCGCGGCCTGGTAGTAAAGCGGGATTTCAAAGCGGAACAACGCCCGCCGGGGAAGCGCCTCGATCATCTCGCCTTCTTCCTCCTGCTGCCTGCGCCGGCGGGCCGCGACTTGTCGCTTGGCCGGGCCGGGGCGACCCGGACCGCCTTCAGGTAGGCCGAGGCCGCCTGCTTGATGAACTTGCGGAAGCCGGGCGTGCTGATCTCAGCCTTGTCATGCACGTAGACGACGACGGCGTCGAAGGCCCCACGGCGCCGGCGAACGTCCACGCGCGCCCAATCGCCATACGTCGGCAGGTCGTCGCGCTCGTCCAGAGTCCTAAGGCCAAGCTGGGCCTCGAGCTTGAGCCAGTCGAATGCGTCGCGCGGCGCGTGGAAGTAGAGTTCGAGCAACCATTCGCCGCCGGTCAACGCATGTAGGAACCAGGCATCCGCGCCACGTGCCGTTATCTCGACACTGGCGCGGTTATTCCAGTTCGTGGGGGCGAAGTCGCCCGCCTGCTGGACGAGTTTCTCGACGTACTCCAGGGCCGCCGACTCCCAACGCGTGGGTTGCGCGGCGCGGCTGGTGCGTTGCGACAGGTGCCATCTACGCCCATCCACCTGCCAGGGCATCTGGGTGCCGCGTCCGACCTGCCCCAACCCGCCACGCTCGCTCTCCAGTTCGAGCGCGGCGCGCTGGGCGGGATCGAAGACGGTTCGCTCCGCGCAAAGTCCGGCCGCGAGTACGGGGCGCAACGCAACCGCGGTGTGCGAGGGAAAGGGCGGCGCGGATCCCTCGTCTTCCGTGCGCGACGCGCTATTCTGCCCACACTGCGCCCGCTTTGCGGCGGTGCCACTAACAAGTTCCTCCGGCGTGCCGGCCGCGACGACATATCCGCCTTCGTCGCCAGCCTCTGGCCCGAGGTCGATGATCCAATCCGCACACTTGAGTACGTCGAGGTTGTGCTCGACGACGAGCACGGTGTTGCCCAGGTCGACCAGCCGGTGCACAACCGCCAGCAGCTTGCGGATGTCGTCGAAGTGCAGCCCGGTGGTGGGCTCGTCGAGGATGTAGAACGTGCGCCCGGTGTCGGGCTTGCCGAGTTCGGCCGCCAACTTGACGCGCTGGGCCTCGCCGCCCGAAAGCGTCGGCGCCGGCTGTCCGAGTTGCACGTAGTCGAGTCCGACGTCGGCAAGGGTCTGGAGCATCCGCCGCACGCGCGGCACATTCGCAAAAAGCTCGAGCGCCTCGGCGACGCGCATGTCGAGCACATCGGCGATGTTCTTGCCTTTGAAGCGGATGTCGAGCGTCTCCGGGCTGTAGCGGCGGCCGCGGCAGGTCTCGCACTCGATCCAGACGTCCGGCATGAAGTGCATCTCGATGCACTTCTGACCGTAGCCCTGACAAGCCTCACAGCGCCCCCCGGGGCGGTTGAAGCTGAAGCGGTTGGCGTGATAGCCGCGCACTTTGCTATCCGGGATGCGCGCGAACAGCTCGCGAATCCAGGCGAACACGCCTGTGTAGGTCGCGGGATTACTGGAGGGCGTGTTGCCGATGGGTGACTGGTCGACGTTGATGACCTTGTCGACGTGTTGCACACCACTCAGACCGTCGAAATCGCCGGGGGTCAGGTTGGCCCGCTGCAACTCGCGCGCCAGCGCGGGCCAGACGATATCGTTGACCAGCGAGCTCTTGCCCGAGCCGGAAACCCCGGTCACGCATACGAATCGCCCGAGCGGCAGCGGAATCGTGACGTTCTTCAGATTGTGCTGCCGGGCACCGTGAACCGTGAGCAGACCCGGCTTCACGCGCTCCGTGCGCGAGCCGGCGCGGCGACCGCAGCGGGCGGCGCCGGCCGTCTGACGATGCTCTCTGGCCGCTGGGCGCGCCGGCGCCACAGCGTCATCCTCGGCGGCGTCCGGCGGGCGGGACCAGGCCGCGGCCGGAATCTCAACCGCGCGCCGGTTCGTAGGGATGGGAATCTCCGTTGTGCCCGAGAGGTAGCTGCGCGTAAGCGAGCGGGTGGCTTCGTCGGTGCCGTCGGCCGTTTTCGCACCGTCGGCGGTCTGGCCGCGTTTGGCAGCGGACTGATTAGTGTCGAGAAGATCACGCAGGGAGCCTTGGGCGACGATCTCGCCGCCGGCGCTGCCGGCCCGTGGGCCGAAGTCGAGCAACTGGTCCGCGCTGCGGATCACGTCGCGGTCATGCTCGACGAGCAGGAGCGTATTACCCAGGTTGCGTAACCGAGCCAGAGCCCTGACCAGCCGTTGGTTGTCACGCGGATGCAGGCCGATGGTGGGTTCGTCGAGCACGTACAGCACGCCGGACAACCCGCTGCCGATCTGGCTGGCGAGGCGGATGCGCTGGGCCTCGCCGCCGGACAGGGTCGGCGCGGCGCGATGGAGCGTGAGGTAGTCCAAACCGACATCGATCAGGAACCGAAGCCGGCTGCGAATCTCCTTGAGCAGCTCGCCCGCGATTTGGCGCTGCCGATGGTCGAGCTTCAGTCGGTCGAAAAACGCGGCGCAGTCGCGCAGGGTGAGCTCACAAACGTCAACGATCGTGCGGCCCGCGCCGCGCGCGGCGTCCGTCTCCAGGCGTACTGCGGCTGCCGTCGGCTGCAAGCGGCCACCGCGGCACGCGACGCAGGGGATGTCGGTGACTACGTTGTGCAGGCGGTGGCGCAACATCCAGCTACTCCGGGTCGCCCCGTCGATGGCCGGGAAGAAACCGCGCCAATGGAATCGCACCGACGGCGTGGATGATTCCGGTGTGGGGCGTGCCGCCGCGGGGAACGCCGCGCTCCCGTCAATCCAATCGCCGGTGGACCCGAACATCAACACCCGCTTCTGGGCGGCCGACCAGGTTGAGAGAGGGGCGTTGACGTCAACACCCAGGTGGCCACACAGGGCGGTCAGCAAGCGGCCCAGGGGCGAGCCCGCCCGAATGGCCGGCCACCCGGCCACCGCCCCGTTCAGCAGCGAGCGCTCGGGCTGCCTGATGATGGCGGCCGCCGGGGCGCCGCGCTGGATGCCCAGTCCTTCGCACGTATCGCACCAGCCCAGTTGGCTGTTGAAGCTGAAGTGGTGCGACGACAGTTCCTCGAAGCTCGCGCCGCACGTCGTGCAGGCGAGCTTCTGCGAGTATCTGAACTCGCGCTGCGGGGAATGCTCGACGCGCAGTCGGGGTGCATCGTCAGGCAGCGCGGGTTGGTCATGCGGCGCCGCCGACGCCCGCCGGGGCTGCGGCGCGGTTCCGCGCGCAGTGGGCGTGCTGTCCTCCTCATGGACGGTTTCGATGGCCTCGACCAGCAGCGTCATCGTGCCGTTACCGAGCGCCAGGGCGTGCTCGACGCTCTCGCTGATTCGCCCGCGTGACCGGCTGCGCACGAGCGTGCGATCGACGACGACCTCCACGCGGTGCTTGCGCCGCGGATCGACCGTAGTCGCCTGGGCGGCGAGCTCGATCTTCACGTCGATCCACACGCGCGTGTAGCCAGAGCGCTTCAGCCGGCTGAACACGGTGGCGTACGTTTCGCCGTCGCCCAGCGCAAGCGGCGCCAGGATGATGATCGGCGAGCCGTCAGCCAGGGCCATGACGCGCTCGCAGATCTCATCCACGGTCTGCGTTCCGACCGGAATCTGGCAGTGGGGGCAGTAGGGCGTGCCGATCCGCGCCCAGAGCACGCGCAGGTAATCGTAGATCTCCGTGATCGTACCGACCGTCGAACGCGGGCTCTTGCTGGCGGCCTTTTGCTCGATGCAAATGGCTGGCGACAGACCGTGCACGTGGTCGACCCGCGGCTTGGCCATCTGGCCCAGGAACTGCCGCGCATAAGCCGACAGCGATTCGACGTAGCGGCGGTAACCTTCGGTGAAGACCGTGTCGATGGCGAAGCTCGTCTTGCCGGAGCCGCTCACGCCCGTGCAAACCGTGATCTGGTTGCGCGGGAAAGAGACCGTGAGGTCCTTCAGATTGTGCTGCCGCGCGCCGCTCACGACGACCGCATCGGTGCGCGGCGCAGTCATGCTCGGGCCGCCCTGCTGCGCTGCCGCGCGCTGCTCTGGCGGCGCGCCGGCGGGTTCTGCAGAACTGTCGCGCGCGGGCGCCGGTATCTCCGTAGCAAGCACTGCGCGCAAGGCCTGGCCCGTGTAAGAGCGGGCACAGGCCGCCACGTCCTCCGGCGTGCCGTCGACGACGATGCGACCGCCGGCATCACCGCCTTCCGGCCCCAGATCAATGAGCCAATCAGCGGTCTTGATCACGTCGAGGTTGTGCTCGATCACCACCACCGTGTTGCCGGCGTCAACGAAGCCGTGCAGCACCGTCAGGAGCTTGCGGATATCGTCGAAGTGCAGGCCGGTTGTGGGCTCGTCCAGCAGGTAGAGCGTACGGCCGGTCGCACGCTTGACCAACTCGCGGGCCAGCTTGATGCGCTGTGCCTCGCCGCCCGAAAGCGTCGTGCTGGGTTGGCCGAGCTTGATGTAATCGAGGCCGACGTCGTGGAGCGTCTGGAGCATGCCGCGGATGCGCGGGATGTTCTCGAAGTGCTCGAGCGCCTGCTGCACGTCCATGTCGAGCACTTCGGCGATAGATTGCCCCTTGTAGCGGATCTGAAGTGTCTCGCGGCTGAAGCGCCGGCCGCCGCAGACCGGGCAGCGCACCCACACGTCGGACAGAAACTCCATCTCGAGGCGGTTGGCGCCGTGGCCGTCGCAGGCCGCGCAGCGTCCACCGCCGCGCCGGCCGGTGGCCACATTGAAGCTGAAACGGCCGGGTTTGTAGCCCCGCAGCTTGCTGTCCGGCAGCTTGGCAAACAGGTCGCGTATCTCGTCGAACAGCTTGATATACGTGACGGGATTGCTGCGCGGCGTGCGACCGATCGGCGACTGGTCGATCGCAATCACCTTGTCAAGATACTCCAGGCCGTCGATTCCGGCATGCGCCGCGGCGGTCGTGTTCGCCGCGTTCAGCTCGCGGGCCAGGGCCTTGTAGAGGATGTCGGCGACCAACGAGCTCTTACCGGAGCCGCTGACCCCCGTCACGCACGTGAATCGCCCGAGCGGGAACGCGGCGTCGATGTTCTTCAGGTTGTTGTGCGCGGCGCCACGAATCGTCAGCCAGCACACGTCTCCGTTCGTGACGGCCGGGACGCCGATGGAGGGCCTGCCAGCCCGGGGCGTGCGGCCGCGCCCGGCGCGCGCTGCAACGGGTGCCTTCTTCCTGGTCGATCCCGCGGACGTCTGCTTGCATTTCCGCGCCGGATGTGTGGTATCTCGGGCCATCCTGGCGATCTTCCGTTTCCCTGACTCAGCGGGCCTGCCGCTCGCGGCAACAGCGAATTAGGTAGTATAAGGTCTCGGGGTGCAGTTGGTGATGGGCGCTGGAAACGCGTTCAGAGAACGCGCGATACAAGCGGCGGCGGCTTCTCTCCGCTGGTCACGGGCGAAGCGGATATTGCAGGGCGGCCAGCCGTGTGGCACGCAGCTCGGTCACAATGGCTGGCCAGCCGGCGAACGTCTCCTCCAGGATGTCGAGCGCGCGCTCGGCGGCGTAGCCCTCCGCTGCTTCCGCCGTGGCATCGACCAGGCGCCGCGCGTTTTCGGCCGGGAAGTCGGACGTGAAAAAGTGCTTCTCGACAAACTCCAACAGCGCAGCCCGCTGTCGGTCGCGCTCTGCCTGCCAGCGCTGCTTGGCCGGCGCCCCTCTCGCGGAACGATGCAGGTTGTACGCCGCCCGGGCAATGTGCGCCCGCAGAACAAGCAACTCGCTGTAAACGAAGTCCGCCTCCGGATCGTCGCGCAACAATCTCTCGTAGTGCGGGACCAGTGCCACCAGGCCGTCGTAGTCTCTGACCACGAAACGCTGTTGCGGCGCGCTCGTCAGAATGTGATTAAACCGGCAGGTGAGTTGGTTCAAACCGGCGTACGTTCTGACCCGCCGCAGGGTTTCGCCGCTCTCGAACTCGGCCGCTCGATCCAGAATCTCAGGGCCCTTCTCGCGCACGAGCGCGTTGCAGCGTTCGGCGATGGCCCGTTCCCCCTGCACGACCTGCTCAAACCAGCCGGCTAGCCGCAGGAAATAGGTGTAGGCCTGGAGAATCTGGAGCCGCGCCGGACCGGCATGGTGTTGCACGCGGGCCGCTTCCAGGACGAGCCGGGCGCTATGCGCGAAAGCGCGGTTGGTGTCGCCGGCCTGTAGTGCCTCGCGCACGTGTACAATGCTCTGCATCAACTGCTCGAGCACGGTGCGTTGTTCCGGCCGTTCCGAGAAAGAGCGCTCGTCGAGTAGCAGGTCGACGGTGGTGTTGAACTCCAGGGCCTCCAGCGGTTTGACGGCCCGCGCGTCAGCATCTTCGGGCCCGAAGGCAAACGCCAGCGAGCGGCTGATGTCGAACAGCTCGCACCGCAGGTCCCAATCCGCCAGCCCCTGGAAAGACGCGGCGGCCAACCGGTTCAGACGCTGGTACACATCCCGAAATGCACGCGGGACCATCGCTTTCACTTTGCAGATCTCCCTGCGCCAGACGGCAAGCAGCTCGCGCACCTGGGCCCTGGTGCAGCCCAGCGTACGCGAAAGCCGGCCAACGTCAAAACGCTGCTCGCAGTTGAGCAAGTCCTCCAGATCGGCGGCGTCCTCGACGTATAGCGCGAGGCGCGTGGCCAGCCGCGCCAACCGAGACGGCGCGGCTTGCTCGAGCAGTTCAGCCCAGCGGGCCTGCGCTTCCTCATCGCTCAAGGGTGCCGGGTGGTGCCGGTCCAGGACCTCGTCCGGTCGTGGCAGATATGCCTCGCGGGGGCTGCGCGACGTGCCCTGCGCATTGCGCTGCGCCTTTTCACCGGCAGTACGGTAGCACCACTTGCTCACCGCCCGGAGCAGAATCCGTTCCTTCTGCGCGGCTGGCAGATCCGCCAGGTCGCCGAGGTAACGCAGATCGACCATGAGTTTGCTGCACACGCGGCGTACAAAGGCCGTGTCGGCGTCTCGTCCGCCGTCGCCGGCCGGAAGCGGGGCGCGGCTTGGGACTTCGTTCCAGACCAGCAGTTCGACGACCTGGCGAGTGCGGGTGCTGCCGGGGTCGTTGATCAGTTGCTCCACCCCGCCGCCGTGCTGTCGGATGATCGCCAGCGCCCGGTCGCGTCTTTCCTTCGCGCCATCGCTCTCCAGGAGCATCGCGTCGCCCTCCCCGTAAAGCTGTCCTGCCGCACGCCGAGACGCACGGGCGTCTGCCGGGCTGGCGCTGGCGCCCGCGCACGCATGCTCAGGCGTCTCACCTAGGCACAACACCGCTGCAAAGGGGTTCGACCCAGATGGTTCCGTCGCTGAGCGAGGTGAGATCGGGGGCGCCGGCGATACCGAAGCGGTGCTTCGCATCGGAGAGCAACTTGGTACCCGTATCACCGGTGTACTGGTTGTACTCGTCGCAACCCACCAAAGTCACCACAAAGAGGAGTGCAAAGACGGCGATGATTGCTCTCACCAACAGCGCTTTCATGACGTTCTCCCTGCATAGGAGCAGTGTTCGCGGGCGGAAGTGCACTGGCGGAAGCGGGCACATTTCCGGCCCGGGCCACATAGATTTATACGGACGAATACCAGCGACGGTGCCGAAAAACCGCACATGATTCGTGTTCTCCCTTGTTGCTCCGCTGACGACCGAGACGAGGGAACGGCCGCCAGAGGGTGGTGGTGCCAGTACCATCCGAAGTTCATAAGACGCGCGCTGCGCAGAATGCCTGGCGCTGCACTGTCCGCCTGCCCAGATAAGCTCTTGAATATCATGGGGTTAGGTTCAGGCGGTCTTTTCGGCGGTCTCCTGGAGACTCCCGCGGGACACGCCTCACCGCCTGCGCAGCGCCGCGGCGCGCGTGCTGAGCGCGGCCCACACGCGGCAGCAGCTCTTTCGCGGCTATGGGGGCGGCTGCTGGCTCGTTGCGCGGGGACAGTTGGGATGGAAACTCGCTGCCACGCTGCGCCTGCGGGCATGTTGGCCTAATGCGCCCGGGGGGCGTGCCTCTGCGGCCCGGCTGGCGCGCCTGGAATGGCCCCTGACGCGTGTGACAGCACTGCTCCGCCGCGCTGATGTAGTGGCTCACAATTACGGCATCGTATTCAAACCCGCGCCGCGACCGTCAGGGAGCAGTTGCCGACGGCGCCGGCCGGTTCTCGACACAACTGCTCCCTGACGGTCGCGGCTTAGAAGAAGTTCTGGGATAGGTTCCAAGCCACTTCCATTCACTTTTTTGCTGACGGGCTACCGCGAAATGCAAGTAGCGCGCGTCCTATATGGAGTGAGGCGGAACAATGAGCGTGTTGCGGAGACACGACGACCTGGCGTTGCCACCCGGTTTGGGAGGCGTAGCGATGAAATGCAGTAGCTGGGATTCGGCGAGACTTCGAGAGCATGAGGGTGAGCGTCTCCCACTGGGCGATGGGTCGGTCGTTCTGCGCTACCAGTTGTTCGGGAACAAGCGCGTCTACGTCACGTTCTTCCTGCGTGACGGTGGGCGGATCGAGCGCTGTGCCTCCGAATTCGGCAGCATGGCGACTCTGATTGAATTGCTGGAAGCGTATACACGACCGGGTCCGCTGGCCATGGGCCAACGCGCTGCCAAGGCCGGCACCAACGAGTACCAAAGTGATCAACAGGGAGAACCGGCGTTGGAACGCGTGGGCTGCACGACCTCGGGCGGGCGCTTCTCCCTCCTCCGGGAAGCACCGGGTGCGGCTGGTCCGCACCCGGCTGTTTCCTCAAACCGGCGCGCCCCGGCGCGCCTTGCTGAGCAGCGAACCAACGGGTGGCCGCGCGGGGAACGGCTGCCTGTGCGGAGATTGGCAGAATGAGACTGAGGGTGGCTTGCGGGTCACGCCTTGGCGTCCGGTGGGTGCGCGGGCCTCCGCGCCCGGCACCCACCGCCGGGGCAACCCGAAAGGACCGTACAGCAGACACGAGCACGGGACCTTCGGCCGGAACTTGCACCGAGCGAATCACAGCCGCGGAAGCGTCGGGCACAGGTTGGCGCCCGGTCGCTTCCGCGGATTAGGATGGGCTCGTCTGACGCGCGCGGGCGTTCAGACCTCACGTCTCTTCGGGGCGCGCGGGCATTACCTTCCGAGCGAACAGAGCACCCGGGACGCCGTTCCTCGCCTCCCGTCAGGAGTGTGGCGCCGCCCACCGCCGGTGGGGACGCCGGTCATCGCGCGCGCCGCCGCAGGGCGTATAGGCCGCGCGGCGCGTAGTGCCTGTGTGGAACTCACGAACATCCGCCTCGGTGGCCTAATCAGCAGCCGGCCGCTACAATCTGGTTATGGGTCGCACTTGGGAGAGTTCTGCGTCGCGGCCGGAACGGATTGGCCACAAGTCAATAGAGAGGCACATGCCATGAGACGAGCGAAGATCACGATTATCGGAGCAGGTCACGTTGGCGAAACGTGCGCGCAGTACGCCGCCAGCAAGGAGTTGGGCGACATCGTCCTGGTCGACATCGTCGAGGGGATGCCGCAGGGCAAAGCCTTGGATCTCTACGAGGCCTCACCCGTCGCGGGCTACGACGTGAACCTCGTCGGGTCCAACGGGTATGACGAGTCAGCCGGCAGCGACGTGATCATAATCACCTCCGGCATCCCGCGCAAGCCGGGCATGAGCCGCGACGAGTTGCTCGAAACGAACGTCAAGATCGTGGCCAACGTAACCGCCAAAGCGGTCGAACGCAGCCCGGATGCGATCCTGATCGTCGTCTCCAACCCGCTGGACGCGATGGTCTACGCGGCCTGGAAGACTTCAGGCTTCCCAACCGACCGCGTCGTCGGCCAGGCCGGCGTGCTCGACATCGCCCGCTACTGCTCGTTTATCGCCCGGGAGGTCGGGTGCAGCGTCGAAGACGTCAACGCTTTGTTGATGGGCGGCCACGGCGACGACATGGTCCCGCTACCGCGCTACACGACCATCTGCGGCATTCC
>JAHJAR010000117.1 GCA_018814045.1 Planctomycetota bacterium
ATCAGCCGCGTCGGCTTTCGCGTGGCGTCGAACAGGATCAAGGACGGTTGCTGCCCGAAGTGCGGCACGGCGATTCCCGGCGTCTGGTCACAACAACAGGCCCTGGCATTCAAGCCGCGGAGTGCTTGAGCGCAGTGCACGATCTGTCAGTTTGTGGCCGCCGGCACCCGAGCGCCAGTAGCCCGGATGCACGCGCGCTGAACCGCGCGGGTGGAGGTGGCACATTAGTGAAGGCGGGCCGGTATCGCGGAGGATGGCCGCTGGAAGCGTGTGCGTGGGTACGGCACAGACTCAATGGGGAAACAGCATGAGTGCGAGCCGAGAGCGATTCGTGGCCGCCCGGGAGATCTTTGACCAACTCGTGGACCTGCCGCGGGAACAGTGGGCGGAGAAGCTGAGCGAACTCTGCGCCAACAATCCGGCGTTGCAGGCCGAGGTGGAAGAACTGCTCGCCGGGGTCGACGCGACACTTTCAACCCCGGGCGATCCAGCCGACGGACGAACCGCACCGGCTGGTCCTCAGATTGAGGGCTACGAACTGACGCGCGAGCTCAGCCGGGGTGGACAGGGCGTCGTGTATCAGGCCGTGCAGAAGTCGACCAAGCGCCGCGTCGCGATCAAGGTGATGAAGGAGGGGCCGTTCGTGGGGCCGGCTGACCGGGCGCGTTTCGAGCGCGAAGTGCAGGTCCTGGGCCAACTTCAGCACCCCAACATCGTCACCATCCATGACAGCGGTGCCGCCGCCGGCAGCTTCTATTTCGTGATGGACTACATCTCCGGCCGGGCGCTGGACGAGCATGTGCTGCTCGCCAAGCCTTCGATCGACGATACGCTGCGGTTGTTTGCCCAGATCTGCGACGCCGTCAACGCCGCCCACCTGCGCGGTGTGATCCACCGCGATCTCAAGCCCGGCAACATCCGTATCGACCCGGAGGGCCAGCCGCACGTCCTGGATTTTGGTTTGGCGAAGATCGTGACCGGGGAGGTAACCGAGGGAACGCGGCCACAGGTGATGAGCCTGACCGGCCAGTTCTTCGGCTCGTTGCCCTGGGCGTCGCCAGAGCAGGCCGAGGCCGTCCCGAGCAAGATCGACATCCGCACCGACGTGTATTCGCTCGGCGTGATCCTCTACTACCTGTTGACCGGCCGCTTCCCCTACGAAGTGGTCGGGAACATGCACGATGTGCTCGACAACATCCTGAAGGCCGTACCGGCCAGACCCAGCACGATTCGCCTGGCCGCCGGCGGCCGTGCCGGCCGGCTCAACGACGAGATCGACACCATAGTCCTCAAGTGCCTGAGCAAGGAGCGCGAGCGGCGCTACCAGTCGGCGGGCGAGTTGGCCCGCGACGTCCGCCACTACCTCGCCGGCGAGCCGATCGAAGCCAAGCGCGACAGCGGCTGGTATGTGCTGAAGAAGTCGCTGCGCCGCTACCGCGCCGCAGTAATCACGGCGGCGGCGTTTCTAGTGCTGCTGGTCGGTAGCGCGGCCACGAGCACGGCGCTATATCTGCGCTCGGAGAATGAGGCCCGCAACGCGCGGCGGGCAGAGTCTGAACAGAGCCGCGCCCGTAAGCAAGCGGAGGACGCCCTAGAGCGTGAGGTAGCCGCCCGCGCCGAAGCAGAACACGAGCGCGAAAAGGCCGAGGCGATCAACAAACTGGTGACCACCGCGCTGGTGTCCTCCGATCCCAACCAGGGTGGGACGCAGGGGTTTCTGGTAACGGGCGCGATGGAACAGGCCATCGAGCTTCTTGACGCAGGCGAACTGAAGGATCAGCCGGAGACGGACGCTGCCCTGCGGCTAACGATCGCTCAGATCTTGAATGGAAACGCGCGCCCGCAACGGGCGCTGCACGTTGCCGAACAGGCGCTGGCGATCAACCGAGAGTTTCACCTCGGCGACCATCCCGATATCGCCGTCAACCTGAGCCATGTGGCGGTTTGCCTGGATTCTCTGGGGCGCTCCGCGGAGGCGCTGCCCAAGCATGAAGCGGCGCTGGAAATGCTGCAACGTCTCTCTCCCGGCGATGATTCCGCGGTGGCGAACAGCCTGAACAACGTGGCGTACTGCTTGGACTCTCTCGGCCGGTCCCAGGAGGCGCTGCCCAAGTACGAAGCTGCGGCGGAGATGCTCCAACGGCTCTTCCCCGGCGACCATCCCCACGTAGCCACGAGCTTGAACAACGTCGCTTCTTGCGTGCAACGCCTTGGCCGGCCGGCGGAGGCGCTGCCCAAGTACGAAGCGGCGCTGGAGATGAAGAAGCGCATCTTTCCCGGTGACCACCCTGATGTGGCGTTGGGTTTGAACAACGTGGGAGTCTGCCTCTATTCCCTGGGCAAGTGGGCAGAGGCACTGCCCGAACATGAAGCGGCACTGGAGATGCGCCAACGCCTTTTTGAAGGCGACCACGCTCACGTAGCACTGAGTCTGAACAACGTCGCCTCTTGCCTGAATTCCCTGGGTCGCCGTGACGAGGCGCTGCCCAGGTATGAAGCGGCGCTGGAGATGTACCAACGCCTTTTTCCCGACGACCATCCCTCCGTGGCGCAGGCTCTGATGAGCGCGGGCGGAGGCCTGGTATCCCTGGGCCGCCCAGAGGAGGCGCTGCCCAAGCTCAACATGGCCCTAGACATGTTCGGGCGCCTCTTTCCCGGCGACCATCCCCTCGTGGCCGCGAGCCTGTCCAGTGTGGGCCACTGCCTCGAGTCCCTTGGCCAGCCGGCGGAAGCGCTGTCCAGGCACGAGGCGGCGCTGGAGATGCGCCAGCGACTCTTCCCCGGCAACCATCGCAGCGTGGCGACGAGCCTGAACAACGCGGCCACTTGCCTGTATTCCCTTGGCCGGCCCGCGGAGGCGCTGCCCAAGTTCGAAGCGGCATTGGCGATGTTCCACCGTATCCTACCCGCCGGCCACCCGCGCATGCTCTATCCTCAGATCGGGCTTTCTCGGACCCTCGCGGCGCTCGGACGGCACGCCGACGCCGAGCCGCTGCTAGCCGATGCGGTCGAACAATGCGAGCGCTCGGAGCCAAGTCGGCGTATGCACTGGCGCGGCGTGCTCCGGAGCTCAGTGGAACTCTACGACGCCTGGCACGCTGCCGAGCCGGACAAAGGCCACGACACAAAGGCCGCCGAATGGCGGGCGAAGCTCGAGCAGTGGCAGGCCACGACGCGGCCGGCGGCCACACAGCCCGCTTGAGCCCACGATGAAAGCGGGCACTGACCCGCACAACCTCCGGGCACCCGACGTACCGCGTGACGAATTTGCCGCGCACGCCGGTCAAGACGCTGGAGCGTTGCCGCGAGATCGCGCTGGGCGCGGGGGTGCACTATGTGTATGCGGGCAACGTCCCGATGCACCCGGGCGAGAACACGTACTGC
>JAHJAR010000118.1 GCA_018814045.1 Planctomycetota bacterium
CCGCGCGGGTGATTCGCTTCGCCAACCGCGTCCCGCTGCTGTATCAGCAGTCCGGCTGCGCGCTGTTCAAATCCGTCAGCGACGTCGATTGGCGCAACTACAGTCTCTCGCAACCGGGCGGCAACCTGCCGGTGGGGCCGCTGGTGGTCATGCTCCACATGGCCAGCGTTTGGGTGCCGTTCACCTCGGAGAGCAAGGAAGCCGTCGCCGACTACGACGAGATTCGCAAGGAAACGCGGCTGGCGTTGCAGGAATGCGGCCGCAAGTTGGCTACGTATGTCCGGCGCCGGCGGCGACAGAGGATGGAAGCACAACGCCGCGATATCTTTGGGCGCTACATTCCCGACGTGGCCGAAGCCTTGGCCAATCTCACCGGACAAAGCGAGGAGCGGCTACTGCGCGACTTACGCTCGATCGCCCGGCGCCGTACGGCCGACGCGGACGTTGTGCTGGACGAGGATGGCAAGCCGATCGCACCCGACAGCAGCGTATCGCGAGCGGCCGCCAGCACTAGCGACGCGGCCGACGAGGATGACGGCGAAGCGCTGAACGGCGACGAGTCCACGGTCATCGTGCCGCAAAACGAAACGCCGGAGGCCGCGGCCGGCCTGTTTGGTGAGAATGGCAACGGCAACGGCAACGGCCACAACCACGGCAAACGCCGGAAACGCAAGCGGCGCTAATGTAGTCGCTCGCACAGGCCTGGGGTACTGTCTCGCAATCAGCGCGACTTTCTGAGCCGCGACCGTCAGGGAGCGGTTGCGTGAGAGACCCTGCGCAATCCGACTGAACCGCTCCCTAACGGTCGCGGCTCGGCTCTGTTAGGCGCGCGCGCCAAGGCTCCCGCTCATCATCCACAGCGTCCGGGCTCAGACCAGCGCGGGGGCTTACCAAGCGGGTGCCCACAGGTACAGAAACTGCGGGCTCGGACTGCTCAGCCAGGATGGGAGGGGAAGATTGACGACGTTCACCTGTGGGGGCGGAGGCGCGCTGTTAGCGTAGGCATTGGGCCGGTGGCCCAGGGGACGCGCGTAGGACACCAGCAGGGTTCTCTCACCGGTCAGGCCGGCGGCCTGCTTCGCTGCCTGAACGGCATCGGGCAGCGTGCCGATCTCGTCGATCAGTCCGTGCTCCTTGGCCGTGGGCGCCAGGTAGACGCGGCCGTCGGCCAGTTCCCGCAGGCGCTCTGCGCCCAGATTCGGACGCGCGGCACTAACGACTTCGAGGAAGCGCGCGTACATCTGCTCCACCATAGTCTGGAAAACTGCCCTATCCTGCTCGGTCATTTCCCGGAAGGGTGAACCGGCGTCCTTCATTGCGCCGCTCTTGAACACATTCGCCCGGATACCCACCAGCTTCATCGTTCCCGACACGTCAGGAGCAATCATGATCACGCCGATGCTGCCGGTGACGGTCGTGGGGTGGGCGTAGACGCGATCGGCGGCGCAGGCGAGGTAGTAGCCGCCCGACGTAGCGAGATCGAGCATGCAGGCGATGACGGGCTTGCCGGTCTGCTGGCGGAAGCGGCGCAGTTCGGTGTACATCAGATCGCTGGCAGTAACGCTGCCGCCCGGGGAGTTGATGCGCAGCACGACGGCCTTGACGTTCTTGTCAGCGGCGGCCTTGTCGAGCTTCTCCTTGAACAGGGCGACGGGGTTCTCGCCGACGAATCCGAGCAGCGACGATTCGCGCGCGTTCTGCAAGACGCCGTCCACGTCCAACAAAGCGATCTTCTTGCGGGCCCAGGGGCTCTCGCGTTGGAGCACCCGCTCTTCGAGTCTGAATGGCCCGGACACCGGGGTGACCAGAAAGGACGTCGGGGCGCAGCCGCTGAGGACAGCCAGCCATAACGCGGAGAGCGTCAGGGCGGGCGTGAGGTCGCGGCGGTGTGTCATCTTCTCGCGCACGGTCTATACTCCTGCCGTCTATTGTCGAGGCGGCTGCGGGGCCGCCGTTGCATGGAGCCACAGGATCAACAGCGATGATAACCGTCTCGGACGCCGAGTTCGACCGCGCCGTGGAAGAGGCCCTGGCCGCGGTGCCGGGCGAGTTTCGCCCCTATCTCGACAACATCGTGATCGAAGTGCGGGCGCGCCCGAGCGCCGACCTATTGGATGAATACGACGTGCCCGACGACATTCTCGGGCTCTATGTGGGCGTGCCGCTGGAGGATCAAAGCGTGCAGCATAGCGGGCAGTTGCCGGACCGCATCCTGGTTTTCCGTGCCGCCTTGTGCGAGATGTGTGCGACGTGGGACGAGTTGGTCGAGGAGATCAGAATCACCGTGCTGCACGAGATCGGCCATCATTTCGGTCTAGATGAGGATCGGCTGGAAAGGCTGGGGTACGATTAACGCAGCGCCACCCCACGGATTTCACGCGACCGGTACTCCGTGGCAGCGACCGGGCTCTGTCCCGGACGCAGGACGCGCGCAGGCCGTCAGCAGCCGATTGAAATAGCGCGTGGTCACGTCAGAATAGCGGGCAGCGCTGCCGTGGTGGCGGCGCCTCCGGAGAAAGGGGACCGACGCACATGAGACTCATCTGCACGACACTCTGCTTGTTCTTGTTCGCGGCGACCAGCGGCGCGCAGACCGGCGAGAAAACCGCCCAGGCTACGCTTGATCCGCCTGCCAGGCAGGCGCGGGAGCTGAACACCCGGGCAGCCAAATATCTTGTCGCCGCGCAGGAGAAGGACGGCGGTTGGGCGTCGCAGGCCGGCCCGGGCGTCACCGGGTTGGTGCTTAAGGCGCTGATCCAGGAGCCGGCCATCGGGCCGCAGCACACGGCCGTGCGGCGCGGTTTGGACTTCATGCGCAAGTTCCAGCGCGAAGACGGCGGCATCTATTCGGCCGAGGGTCTGCTGAAGAACTACGAAACGAGTGTGGCCCTAGCGGCGCTCGCGGCCCTTAATGACCCGCAGTGGCAAGAGCAAATCACCGCGGCGCAGAAGTTCCTCAAGGACAGTCAATGGGACGAGGGTGAGGCGAGATCGGTCGACGACGCCTGGTATGGCGGGGCCGGCTATGGGCAGCACAAGCGGCCGGACCTGTCGAACACGCAGATGATGCTGGAGGCGCTGCGTGACAGCGGGTTGCCCAAGGATGATCCGGTTTATAAGAAGGCGCTGGCGTTCATCCAACGCTGCCAGATGCGCGGCGAGAGCAACGACCAGGCTTTCGCCAAGAACTCGACCGACGGCGGCTTCGTGTATACGCCGGCCAACGGTGGTGAAAGCAAGGCTGGATTCTGGGAGGTCAACGGTCGGCCGGAGCTGCGCAGCTACGGCAGCATGACCTACGCCGGCTTCAAGAGCATGCTGTACGCTGGCCTGGCGCGCGACGATCCGCGGGTGAAGGCGGCGTTGGACTGGATTCGCCGCTACTGGACGCTGGACTTCAATCCCAACATGCCCGCCCAGCAATCGCAGCAGGGGGTCTACTACTACTACCACGTGTTCGCGCGGGCGATGGCGGCGTGGGGCGAGCCTGAGATCGCCGACCAGGCCGGCCGCCGACATAACTGGCGGCACGAGTTGGCAAGCAAGTTAGCGGAATTGCAGCGCAGCGAGGGCAGTTGGGTCAACGAGGCCGACCGTTGGATGGAAGGTCTGCCGGTATTGACGACGGCATACGGCATGCTTGCGATACAGGCCGCGTATCCCGGGCAGCCGTCGCAGTGAATCGCGGGGCGGACAGCGAGTCTGCTGCCAGGAAGCAACTGGCGTTGCTTCCAGCGTCTTCGTCCAAGTCTGTTTGGCGGCAGTGGGCCTGTTTCGGGCTGGACTGCGGATGGCTGATGGCACGCGTCAGCCCGCGGGCCGTAGGCGTACCAGGGCCACGCCATGCCGGGCAACACTGGCTTCGAACTGGCCCTCGAACGTCCCGAGATCGACCTGGCGCCACGGGTCACGTGCGACCCACTTTCCGCTCAAGCCGAGATCGTCCCATTTCACCGTGATGGGCCGCTCGGCCTCGCCGAGGTTGAACAGTCCCACCGCCAGCGTGCCGTCTTCCAGCGGCTTGGCCAGGATCAACAGCTCGTCGGTCTGAGTAACGATGCGGGCCTGTTGTCCGAGCGGATCCTGATCGACGTCGATCACCTCGGCGTTGCAGAGCACGTTGAGCGTGAACTCGTCGAGTTTGGCCATGTCGCCGGAGAAGACCAGCGGTGCGGCCATCAGGCACCACATGGACATGTAGCTGTACTGTTCGTTGGGCGTCAGAGTGGTGGGCTGCCCTTCGCCCAGGCTGGACGAGTTGCTGACCCAACCGATCAGGATGTAGTCGGGGTCGTTCCACTGCCCGGGCTTGGCGTATTGCCAGTGCCGGGCATTGCTCAGGCCGATGTCGTAGAAGCCTGGCAGCAGGGCGCCGGGTTGGTTCCCGAGGTCGTCGGTGGTGCGCCAGCAGTGACCGCCGACGGTGCCCCCCCAGGTCCAAACCTCGCCCAGGCCGTATTGGCAGAGGTTCAGCACGATGTCGCGCTTGAGTGTCTTCAGAATCGCGCTCATTTGCCGGTATGGCCGCTGCAAGCGTTCCAGGCCTGCGCCGGTCGCGACCTGCTCGTACGTGCACCAGTCGTACTTCAGGAAATCGAAGCCCCATTGTGCGAACTGCCGGGCGTCGGCCTGCTCGTGCTGGTAGCTGCCGACATAGCCGGCGCAGGTCCATGGCCCGGGCGAGATGTACGTGCCGGCGCGCAGGCCTTTGCTGTGAATGTGGTCGACCATGCCGCCGATGTCGGGGAACTTGTCGTTGGTGAGCAGCGTACCGTCCGCAGCGCGGTATGGCTCGTCGCCCCGCTTCTTCATCCAGCAATCGTCGATGTTGACGTATTGATACCCGTAGTCGGCCATGCCGGAGGCGATCATGGTGTCGGCGGCGGCGCGCATATGCGCCTCGGTGACGTGATCGTAGTGAATGTACCAACTATTCCAGCCCATGGGGGGCGTGAGCGCGAGCGTGTCCCCGATGATCAGCTTGAATGGGCGTGCTGCCTGCCCGTGTGGGTTGCGCGCCCGCAGAGTAATCGCGTACTCACCGCGTTTCTGCGGTACGGTCCCGGTGATAATGCCCGTTTCCCGGTCAAGCTCGAGCGACTCCGGCAGTTGCTCGGCGGCGAAGGCCAGCGGTCGCTGTCCGGTGCAGGGGATGCGGTATATGAACGGTCGGCCGGGGCGGGCACCGTAGACCTTCGGGCCGTTGATCTTCGGCTCCGGCCGGGGCTTCGGCGTGAGAATCACGCGTTCTTCGCGCGGCGGACCGACGGCGCGTGGCCTGGTGTCACCGAGCATGTGGAATTCGGCCTCGGCCCAGTCGACGTGGTCCCAGTTGATGCCGTCTCCGGCCGAGGTGCAGGCAAGCAGCGCGACGTTGGTGCCGGACAGATCGACGTCGACGCGTTTGGCCGGCTCGCCACATTTCATGACTCCGCTGTGGAACAGGTGTTTGCCGTCGCCGTAGACCAGGACGACGATGCTGCCGTGCCCATCGGCCCCGTCATCGACGCCGACCCAGGCGGTAAAGCGGGTCGCTTGTCCGTCGAGTCGCACGCGGAGGACACTGTCGGCGTGTGAGCCGACACCAGTAGCAAAAGTCTGCCCAGCGATGCGCAGAGGCTTGCCCGTGATGGACTTGTCAATCTGTGGCCTTCCCCAACCTTGCTTCATTTGGGAGAGATCAAGCGCTGACAGCGGCACTCGTTCCGCCGCAAGGGCAAGCGTTGCGCAGCAGGCCGCAAGGACCACACAGGCAATCATGAGAAACGAGAAACGCACGGGATAATCCTCCAGGCTCTGGACAAAGTGCCGCTCGCCAAACCGCCCTTGGGAGAGTTACGGTCGTCCTACGGGGCCGGTGCCGGCCGGCCTCGACCGCGGCAGCCTAGTCCCCCGAGGCCATCTTCGCCAGCGGGTTACGGCGGACGACCCAAAGCTGTTCGCATCCTTGCATATGGTGGATGTGAGGCGGTGTTCAGCGGCCGATACGTGTGTTAGATTCTCGCATGCCGTGCCATGCGGCACCGGGCCGGCGGTTCTGCCGGTGCTCCCGGATTCGTACTTGCTTCACCGTCAGATGAGGACGCCCAACCATGAGACGCATTCCCCGCAGCTTCGCCGCCACCGCTCTCACCTGCTTAATTCTCGACCTGTTGCTGGTCGGCTGCGCCGCGCCCGTCCGGCGCGGCCCCGCGCGCCGACATGCGTACAACGGCTCCTATGCCGGCGAGAACCTCAACCGCGTTGCGTTTCCCATCGGCGGCATTGGTGCTGGAATGATCTGTCTGGAGGGCACTGGTGCCATATCGCACGTTTCCGTACGAAACCAGATCCAGTTCTTCAACGAGCCGTTCTCGTTCGCCGCCATCTGCGTTCGCACGCCAACCGGCAACACGGCGAAGATCCTCGAAGGGCCGGTCCCGGATTGGAAGGTCTTTGGCGCTGGTGGGACGGGCAACGGTGCGGCGGGCAAGACGTATGGGCTGCCGCGTTTCGACGAGGCGAAGTTCCTGCCGCGCTTCCCGTTTGCCACGGTGACGCTCAACGACAGGGAAATCCCGCTGGAGGTGGAGCTCGCGGGCTGGAGTCCGTTTCTGCCCGGGGCCGCCGACGATTCGAGCCTACCCGTGGGGGGGCTGGAATACCGCTTCAAGAACACCGGCCGCAAGCCGGTCGAGGCGGTCTTTTCGTACCACGCGAAGAATTTCATGCGCGTGGGCGGAAGTGGAGACACGATCCTGCCGATCGACAACGGCTTTGTGCTCTGGCAGGCGGGCACTGAGGCGAACCCCGAACACGAGGGTGGCTTCGCGGTGTTCGTCGACAACGACAATACCGTCGTGGATCACTGCTGGTTCAAGGGCGGCTGGTGGGACGCGGTGACACTCGCCTGGCGGAACGTTCAGGAAGGCCGGCTGGTCGCCAATCCCCCACAAGAGGGGCCTTGCCCGGGCGCGTCACTGTTCACGCCGTTCACGCTGCAACCGGGCGAGGAGCGCACCGTGCGCCTGCTGATCGCGTGGTATGTCCCGCGCACGAAGCTGCGCATTGGGCGTGATGCAGAGTCTCCGGCGTTCAGCGCGGGGCCGTCCCACGGCAGCGGCCCGGGCCAGCAGGAGGTGACAGGGTTCCGCGGCCAGGGACTGGTGAATACGTTCGATCCGTCGGGCGATGGCGCGATCGGCACGTTGACCTCGCCGGAGTTCGAGCTTACGCACGACTACGTCCAGTTCCTCATCGGTGGTGGGGACCATCCCGGAAAGACGTGCATCCAATTGCTGGTTGGTGACGAGGCGGTTCGTACAGCCACCGGTAAGGACGCCGAGCGGTTGGAGTGGTGCACGTGGGAAGTGGCCGACTTGAAGGGACAGCGCGCCCGGATCAGGATCATGGATCAGGAGCGCGGCGCCTGGGGGCACGTCAGCGTCGATCAGATCGTGCTGGTCGACCGGCAGTGGGCCGATGCAGACGAACTCATGCAGAAGGAAGCCGAGTGGGGCACGGCCGTTACGGTTCTGAACGATTTCGAAGCCGCTGATTACGGCGACTGGGTCGCGGAGGGGCCCGGGGCGCCGGCGTCGCAGACGTGCTGCCCCGTTTCGGAGCATTACGCGCCCTGGTACGCGGAGCGTTTCAAGAGCATCAACGAGGTGGTCGCATATTGGCGTGACAACTATGAGCGCTTGCGGCGCGGCGCGCTGGCGTTCCGCGAGGCGTTCTACGACACGACGCTGCCCGCCGAGGTCGTCGAGGCCGTGGCCGCCAATCTGACGATCCTGAAGTCGCCCACGGTGTTGCGGCAGACCGATGGCCGGCTGTGGTGCTTCGAGGGTTGTGGCGACAATAGCGGCTGCTGCCATGGTTCGTGTACACACGTCTGGAACTACGCCCAGGCCATATGTCACCTGTTCCCCGACCTCGAACGTTCGCTGCGCCAGACCGAGTTCCATGAGAGTCAGGACGAACGCGGGCACCAGACGTTCCGCTCGTGCCTGCCGATTCGGCCCGTCGCACACACGTTCCACGCCGCCGCCGACGGCCAGCTCGGCGGGATCATGAAGACCTACCGCGAGTGGCGCATCGCGGGCGACGACGCCTGGCTGCGGGCGATCTGGCCCCAGGTGCGGCAGAGTCTCGATTATTGCAGCAAGACGTGGGATCCGCGCGGGCGCGGCGTGCTCGAGGAACCGCACCACAACACGTATGACATCGAGTACTGGGGGCCCGACGGACACTGCTCCAGCTTCTACCTGGGGGCGCTGACCGCAGCGATCGAGATGGGCTCGTCTCTGGGCGAGGACGTGGCGCACTATCGCACGTTGCGCGACAGCGGGCGCGAGTTCCTCGAGACCAGGCTCTACAATGGTGAGTACTTCTTTCAGCAGGTGCAGACTGCGGGGCTGGACGCGGAGTTCCACGCCCTCGACACGTCCGCCAACGGACCGGGGTACAACGAGATCATCGCCGCCCTGAACGAACAGGGGCCCAAGTACCAGTACGGCACGGGCTGTCTGGCGGACGGCGTGCTCGGTTTCTGGATGGCGCGCGTCTGCGGGCTGGAGCAGGACATCGTCGACCCGGCGAAGGTGCGCAGCAATCTGGCGGCGATCCACCGCTACAACCTGCGGCGCGACCTCAGTGACCACGCCAATCCGCAGCGGCCTTCGTTCGCCCTGGGCCGCGATGGCGGTCTGCTGTTGTGCACGTGGCCGCACGGCGGCGCGCCGGCGCTGCCGTTTGTCTATAGCGAAGAGGTCTGGACGGGGATCGAGTACCAGGTCGCCGCGCATCTGATGATGCTGGGGCTGGTCGACGAGGGACTGGAGATCGTCCGCATCTGCCGCGATCGCTATGATGGGCGGGTACGCAACCCGTTCAACGAGTATGAGTGCGGCCACTGGTACGCCCGCGCGCTGTCGAGCTACGCGCTGCTCCAGGGGCTTACGGGAGTGCGCTACGACGCGGTCGACAAGACTCTGTACATCGATTCGCGCATCGGTAACAGCTTCCGCAGCTTCCTCACGACCGCGACCGGCTTCGGCACCGCCGGTCTCAAACGCGGGAAACCGTTCATCGATGTACGCCACGGGCAGATTGATGTGCAGAGTGTGGTTGTTTCCGGCGAACCCAGCGCATTGATCGAGGCGCGCTAGAGTGATACACGTTCAGTTGTAGCGGCCGAGCTCTGTCTCGGCCGTAGTACTGCAACTCGTCACCTACGTCCGGGACGGAGCCCGGACGCTACAAGGCTCTTGCGCCGGACCGCCATGACCCGCCCAGCAGCACAACGAACGCATCGATGTCGAAACCGTTGACCCGTCCTCCACTCGTACGCGGTTTGCGATCCCAGTAACATTATCTTTGCGATTCACGCGGCTGGAACTGCACCGTCTGGCATGAGGGTGATATGACTGCCCCGCCAACGCGCTCGAACCAAGTGTCGACCGGCACCCTCGGGACCTTTGCCGGCGTCTTCACACCCAGCGTTCTGACGATCCTCGGAATCATCCTCTTTCGCCGCGTCGGCTACGTCGTCGGAACCGCCGGATTGGCTCAGACACTCCTGATCGTCGCGCTGGCGACGCTCATCAGTGTCCTCACCAGCCTGTCGCTATCCGCAATCGCCACCAACATAAAGGTCAAGAAAGGCGGCGATTACTTTCTGATCTCGCGGACCCTCGGCGTGGAGTTTGGCGGCGCGATCGGGCTCGTGCTGTTCTTCGCGCAGGCGGTGTCAATCGCCTTCTACTGCCTCGGCTTCGGCGAAGCCGTGGCCGGCGTGAGTGGCTGGGACGATCCACTTGCCGTGCAACTGATCGCGGGCGGCGCCGCAGCCCTGCTCTTCCTGCTGGCGTGGCTCGGTGCCGACGTGGCCACGAGGTTCCAGTTTGTGGTCATGGCGGTTCTGGCGGGCGCCATCGTGTCGTTCTTCTGGGGTGCAGGTACTCATTGGTCCGGCGAGACGCTGGCGCAATCCTGGCTCACCGGCGAGCACCGGACCAGCTTTTGGGTGGCGTTCGCAATCTTCTTCCCGGCGGTCACTGGCTTCACGCAGGGCGTGAGCATGTCCGGCGACCTCCGCGAGCCGGGACGCAGCTTGCCGCGGGGGACTTTCCTCGCGGTGGGATTGGCGACCCTGATCTACTTCGGCGCCGCACTTGCATTCGCTGGTACACTCCCACTCTCTGAACTCGCGACCGACTACGATGCAATGCGTCGCGTCGCGAACCTGCCATGGCTCATCGACGCGGGCGTGATCGCCGCGACGCTGTCCTCAGCGATGGCGTCGTACCTCGGTGCGCCCCGCATTCTACAGTCGCTCGCCGGCGACAAGATCTTCCGCCCTTTGACACCGTTCGCGAAAGGCCATGGCCCAACCGAGAACCCACGCCGAGGCGTACTGCTCAGCGCGGGAATCGCGCTCGTCACGATCGCGCTAGGCAACCTGAATATGATCGCCGCAATTGTCTCAATGTTCTTCCTCGTCTCATATGGCCTGCTGAACTATGCAACGTTCTACGAAGCCCGGGCCGGCAGCCCATCCTTCCGCCCGCGGTTTCGCTGGTTCGACCAACGACTCAGCCTCATCGGTGGCCTGCTATGCCTCGGGACTATGGCCGCAATCAACCTGACAGCGGCCGCGATCAGTGCCGCGGTCCTCTTCGGGATCTTTCAGTACGTCAAGCGTAACGCAGGGCCGGCCCGTTGGGCTGACAGCACCCGCGCGCATCACTTCCGCTGTGCTCGGGAACATCTGTTGGCCATGGCCGCGGAGCCGGAGCATCCACGTGACTGGAGCCCGCACATCCTGGCGTTATCAGATGATGCGGCCCGTCGCGAGAGACTGCTGCGGTTTGCCTCCTGGATCGAAGGGGGCGCTGGGTTGACCACGGCCGTGCGGATTCTGACTGGCGAGGGGCCCGTTGTTCGAAAAGAGCGCGGTGAGGTTGAGCAGGCCTTGGGCCGTGAGATCAAGGAGGGCGGGTTCCATACGTTTCCTCTCTGCTTGGCGACGCCAGATACGCTGCTCGGTGCTCGAATGCTGCTCCAGGCCTACGGCGTAGGACCGCTGAAGGCGAATACCATTCTGCTGAATTGGCTTGAGCAAGTGCCTTGGCGCCGCGACCAGGCCCGCGAGCGCCGCTACGGCTCGTACCTCCGCGCCGCCTTGCGCCTCCAGCGCAACGTCGTTGCCCTCGAAGCCGAGGATGATGACTGGGAATCGCTTTTCCAAACGGCGCCGAGAGACCGTCGTATTGACATCTGGTGGTGGAACGATGCCACTAGCCGACTGCTCCTGCTCATGGCGTACCTCATGACACGCACGCACGATTGGGCGGACGCGACAATACGCGTTCTCGCAGCCGCCGACCCAGAGCTCGGCGCAGACGCCACGCGCGAACGGCTTCAGGAGATGCTGAACGACGTTCGCATTGACGCTGCGCTCGTATTGGTCGCAGATGTCAGCGCCGACGTAATCGCGGAGCGTTCGGGGGATGCGACGATTGTCTTCATGCCCATGCGTCTCAAGGCCGACCAACCACTCGACCCGTTTGGTGGAAGCGTCGAGGACCTCGTCTCGCGGCTTCCCGTCACCGCTCTGGCAATCGCCGGCGAAGAGATTGACCTGACCACGGAACCGGACGAGGGACCCGCTGCGCAGCAAGCGGCGGCGCTCGACCGTGCCGAGGCGGCTGAGCGCCACGCCATTGAGGCTGAGAAGGACGCCCAGGAAGCCGTGGAGTCGGCCGAGGCGGCCATGCAGAAGATGCTGGAGCGTGTGCCGGCAGATACCGATTCGCGGGATCGGGCGCGCATGCGCGCGGAGGCCCAACAGGCGCGGGAAGCGATGATGCGTGCCATGCGTCGCGCGGCCAAGGCCAGGGCAATTGCGGACGCCGCCCACACGGAAGTCCCCTCGGGCAATGCCACTCAGTCAGACGGCGAACGCAAGCACTCACACGAGGGGGGTTGATGAGCATGGATCGCGACGCAAGCGGGGGTTGCCCCGGCAGGATCTTGGCGGCGCTTGAGGATCGGGCGCTTCCTACGGCGCGTTGCACGCCACCAAGTGCTGATCGCAGAGTCCGATGCGACTCCGGCCGAACTGTGCGAAGCGCGCGGCGGACAACTCAGCCTGACCGATTCTCTGGCAGACTCTTGAGACAGGGCACTGGACCACGAAAAACGGCCGGCCCCAAGGGAGAGGGGCCGGCCGCGCATTCTCGTAGGCCGCGACGCCAAGTGGGTGGCTCAACCGCCGAGCAGATCTACGAACGCGTCGATGTCGAAGCCGTTTACGTCGCCATCCCCGTTGATGTCGGCCAACATGTGGTCGCAATTGGGGTATTGCGCATAGTATTCGTCATACGGCTGCGAAGTGCCCATGACCAGAACGAACGGGTCAATGTCGAAGCCGTTTACTTCTCCGTCGCAGTTCACGTCACCGACGATTCCCGACGGATACACGATCACATTGGTGTAGACATCAGTGTCCAGATTCTGCGAATCGGGGTAGCAGGGGTACACGCGGTTGCCGGCCACCGCCAGCCCCAGATAGTCACCCATGAACTGGCTCGAACGCGGCAGACCATCGTAGTAGCTGTCGAACGGCTGCGGCGTCAGGCGGTATTCAGCCCAACTGGCCCCGCCGTCGTTACTGGCCATGTAGTACGCGTCGAACATGCCGTGCTCGGTGTTGTCGCTCTGCACGGTGTGCCGGGTATCGTAGAACAGCACGTGGATGCGGCCCTGCTGGTCAACTTCGAGCCACGGCCAGAACTGATCGCCGGGCGGGTTGGCATCGCCGTTGATGACCACGGGAGTGGTCCAGTTCGTGCCCTGGTTGGTCGACTTGGTAAAGTAGAGGTCCGTGTTGTAGTTGCCACCGGAGCTGTTGGTCGTATCGAAGTAGATGCAATAGAGCGTGCCATCGTTCGGATCGACCGCGAGGTAGTTCAACGCCGGAACTCGGAAACGCCCGGGGAACCGCGAGCCATCCTGCGTGCTCCACGTGTCCATTCGCGTGGCGATCGTGTGCGTCGTGAATGACAGACCGCCGTCGTAGCTGCGTGCCATCTTCACGCCGTAGCCGAAGTCCCAGTAAGCCACGTAAACCTCGCCGTTCGGACCCACGCGCGGCAGGAACCCGATACCCGAGCCCAGCGAGACGGGGCCGCTCCAGGTATCACCGAGGTCGGTCGAATACAACGAACCCTGGTTGTACGCTATGTAGACGCGCGTCTGGTCACTGCTATTGGGGTCGACGCCCGCCGCCATCCAGCACTTGTCGGCTGACCCGGTCGCGCGGGCCATGACCGAGGGTTCGAAGCTCGCGCTGCCCGGGATCTTGCGGGCCACGTACACGCCGCCGTTGCCGGAAAAGGAAATCGCGCCCACCCACAGCGTGCCGGTGCGATTGTCGTAGCAGGTCATCGGATCGCCCTCGACGCCCGACTGGTTCGGGCCAGGCGGCCGGACGGTGAAATCGGTCCAGTTCGCCCCGCCGTCCAGACTGACGGCGACACCCATGCGCACCACTTCGTAGCTGGTCGAATCGCGCCAGTCGTTCCACGCCGCGACGACCTCCAGGGGCGTCTGCTCGACCGATGCGATGGTGGTTTCGTTCGAGGCGTATGTCCCGCCGGCCACGTCGATGCGAACCTGCGCGCCAATCTGCGGCCCCGTCAGCCGATGGATCGTCGGCCGTGGCATCTGCCCTTTCAACAGCAACGGCAGTTGGGCCGGAAGCACCTCGCCGCCTTGCTCGGCCGCCGCGATGTGCCGCCAGGCCCCTTCATCGTCGCCGGCGTAGTAGCACAAACGCGCCAGCCGTCCGTGCGCGGCGGCGTGTCCAGGATCCAGCTCGAGCACGGTCTCGTAGCCAGCGGTCGCCCCGGCCGCATCCCCAATGCGATTCAGCGTGTCCGCAAGCAGGAAGTGCAGCTCGACCGACTGCGGTTCAAGATCCAAACCCGTGCGAAACGCCGCAATGGCCTCACTGGCCTTGCCCTTCCAAAGCAGTGCCCGCCCCAGACCATCGTAAAACCTGGCCTCCTCCGGCCAGATCAACACTGCCCGCGTAAAAGCCGCGATCGCGCCGATGCGATCGTTCTGTTCGAGCAGCAAGTCCTCGCCAAGCTCGTACTCGGCCGCCGCCGCATCATGATCGCCGCGGGTCGCAATCGTCGCCGCGAATTCCTCATCCACGGCCACGCGACCGCTGTCATAACTCAGACCTGCCATAGCTTGGCGCAGGCGCTCGTGGCGATAGTCCTCGATTGGCGAAGCCGTTTGCGTGGCGTGACGGTCGGGGGCGATCGTCGCCGCCTTGTTACCATCTGTCGACTTGCAGGCGGGCAGCGCGCACACGGCCAGCACTACGAACAAAGTCAGAACGTAACGAGCCATCTTGACACTCCTTCCTGGTGAACTGGAACACCCAACGCAACGAGACCATCCCATGATCAGAGTCTACGGGCCACGGCGAGGGCGGGGCAAGGCTTTTCTGCCACGAAAGGCCCTACACCCCGCCCCGAACGCCCGACGCGGCACCCGGCCCGAAAAAAAACAGATTTGTGCGTTACACCGTCGCTCAGAACGCGACTAGGAGGATAGAGGAGGGGCGTACTGATGGACGGCTCGCGGGCATCCTCGAGCCGCTGCTTGGTGACGAAGAGGGAGCACGTAGCGGCCAGCCGCCGCAGGGGAGGTAACGGGACACAGTGGAACCGAGCGAACCCAGTGTGAAGGTCCAGCGAATCGCGCGCGAGATGGTTCGTCTGCGCGGGGAATTGTTGCGTGAGCTTCATCCACGCACCGAGGAATTGGAGCTCACGGTTGCCGAAAACGGGGACGCTTACACCGTCCGCGTGTTCTGGCAGGATTGCATCCTCGTCGGAAAGCAGCCGCCCCACCGCAAGCCGCGTCCTCGCTGAGCACATCACAGTCCGGGCGTCAGTCAAACGACCGCCCGCCAATCTGATTGTGCGCTTCCAACTGGCCACCCCGCGGGCACACCGTCTAGACCTCGCGTCATCCCGGCACCAGACACACCCGCGCCTCCACCATGGCCCCCGTCACGATATCGTGGTAGTCTCACCGCCTCTCGCGATCGTCGCCACCCCGGCCGCGACCCGCGAACGCCGCCATGCGAGACTGACTCATGCGTCCACCCACGCTAGTTTTGGCCATGCTCGTGCTCGTGGCCGCCGCTGCGCCAGCCCAGCAGGACGCGCCCCCCACCCGTCCGCCCACGACATCGCAGGCCTCGACTCAGCCCGCCAGCCAGCCCACGACCACCCAGGCGGTCCAAGAGCAAAAACGCGAGGCGGAAATCAAGCAGGAATTGGCCAAGGAAACAGCCCGCGAGGCGGAGTCGAAACTGCACGAGATCCACGCCGAACAGCGCCAAGCCCAACGCGAGGTCCGCCGGACCCAATCACCACAACAAGCTCAGGCGAGACTCGCCCAACTCGAGTTCGAAGAGACCTTCCAGCGACGGCAGACCGAACTCGCCGCCTTGCGTACTCACTATGCCGACCAGCGCCGCCGAGCCGCCGAGCGCAAGGAAGTCCTTGCGGCGCGGCGTGACGAAGCGGCCGCCACACTGGCCACACTCGACGAACTCACACCCGAGCAGCGCCGGCAACGCGTCGCCGAACTCGATTCCCAGGCCGCCGCCCATCAGGCCCAGACAGAAGAGCTCCGTTCATCCGCCGACACTGAGCAGGCCAACGTCAGCACCTACCAGCAGCTCTTGAGCACGCTCGCCGAAGAGCGCGCGGCCGTGGACGCGGAACCGGCATCGCCGCAGCGCGACGAGCAACTCACCCAGGTCCGCCGGGCGCTCGCGCAGGCGGAGGACCTGGTCGATCAACAGCAGGGCGCCGCCTACGCCATCTCCGAGCAGGCCTGGATCGAGTTGGCTCTGGCCGACGAATGCCGGCGCGAGGCGGAGGCCCTGCGGGCCGCCAACCGGCGCTTCTGGGTCCAGCACGCGTACATCCAGAACATCGCCGTCATCCTGGCGGTCACTATCGGCGTCACGATCACGATCAACCTGCTGGCGTGGCTGATCGCGGGGGCGTGTGCGGCGTTCGGTCGGCGGTTGCAGGCCGGCACCACGGTGGCCCCCGGTGTGAAACGCGTGCGCACGCTGGTCTACTTCGCCCGCAGCATCGCCAAGCTGCTCGTGTGGGTGTTTGCGATCGTCACGATCCTGGCCGAATTCGGCATTTCTCCCGGCCACTCGGCCGGCGCGCTCGGCGTGATCGGCCTTGTTCTAGCCGGCATGTTCCAGCAGGTCGTGGTAGATTTCGTCAAGGGCATCGACATCGCCGCCGGCGGACACTACTTCATAGGCGACTTTCTCCAGGTCGACGACAAGGCCGGCCACGTGCTCAACATAACGGTCAAGTACACCGTCCTGCGCACGCCGTCCGGACAGATCCTCAATATCCCCAATAGCCATTGCATCCCATCACGGCGTTACCCGGCGGGCTACGTCGACAACTATGTTGACATTCCGATTGCGGAAGACGTGGACGTCGCACGTGTGCAGCGTATGCTGGCCGAAGTCGGGCGCGACCTGAACCAGCGTGTCGAAGCCGTCAAGAGTGAGCCCGAGTTCATCGCCACGTACCAGGAGGGGCCGCTGACCGTCGTGCGGACACGCGTCCGCGTGCTGCCCACCTGCGACTGGGTGGTCAAAGAGCACTACATCCCCATGATCAAGCGCCGCTGCGAAGCCGAACAACTGGCCCTGGCCGGCGAACCGACCTTCTTCTTCATAAACAACGTTGAGACATTTCGGCAGCTCTTCAGCCGGCAACTGAGTGAATCTCAGATCGCCCTTGTGGCTCGGGACGAGGCTCAGCCAACACGGACCCTCCCCGACCTGCCCGACCCCAACGCCCCCACGGCGCCCGACACGGAAGCCCCGCCGCGCGGCCCGATCGATCCACCCACCGGCGACGCAACGACCAAGTAATAGGCGTTCGACGCAACCGCCGCGCATTCACGGTCGACATGCCCGTGCCACCCTCCGCCGTGTATTCACGGCCGACCAGATCACGCGGTTTGCGATCTGCAATCCTGGGGGCCTTGAGCAAATCGCCGGCACCGGGCGCGCACCGTTCGCACAGAACTCTCAGACATGCGTTGACGCGTCGCCTATACTGCAATGCCGAGGGACTCGGTGTGGAGACCTCCTGCAGGTAACCAGGCAGATCACGGGAGATTAGCGCCATGCGCAGCATTTCTGGCCGGCTGACAGCCAGGTAGTCGGGTAATCGACCCAACGCATCCGTCTGACTGTGCGCAGGCGCGCTTGTGTCGAGGTGGTTCAACCGCTTCTCGGGACCGGAATGGCCACAATGCAAAGGAGCACACGACGATGCGAATGCTGATGTTTGTGCTAGCCGTCCTCGGGGTGCTGGTTGCGCAAGCCGGGGCGGAGCAGTTTTGGATTACGTACGAAGGGAATGATCTCCCCGAGAACGAAGGCTGGACGCGCGTCACGTACAACGGCGAAGCGTACCGCTGGATCGAGGACGGGGCGCTGGTGATCGACTCGCTCCATGATCCTCGTATCGAGGACCTCGCTAATATGGAGCGCTGGATGGATCCGGAGCCCGGTGAGTTGTACGTCGCCGAGTGGCGGCTGTTGGTCGACGAGGGGAGCGGGAACTCCGACGCGGGTGTGGCGATCGCACGCTCGTTCGAACCCGGATTCGTGGTCTTCTATTTTGGCCCGGACCTGGCGTGGAACGGTCTGGACAACCTCTGGTGGGATATCGAACCCGGGGTCTTTCACACATACCGATTCGAGTCGTACGACGTGGTCGATTTCGATTTCTTCATCGACGGTCAGTTGGTGCAAGAGGGAACGTTCCAAGATGCCGCGAGCAACCAGTCGTTCATCAGTTTTGGCGACCGAATCGACGGACAGGCTTCCCTGTCACGTTGGGACTACGTGCGTTTTGGTGTGGTTCCTGAACCGTCAGCGTTTGTGTTGGCGCTGGCGACGCTGATGCTGACATTCAAGGTGGTTCGCTCATAACAAACAAGGAGAACGCAAATGTATCGGTTGGTTTCAGTCGCAATACTATGCTGCATCTTCGTGATCGATAATGCCAGCGGCGCCCGCGACATCGTGCTGTTGAGCGGGAATGCTGGAAAGGTCAGCATCGACGACTACGCCGGAACGATTCGTATCACCGATGGCGATGCCGCCACGTTCGTGTTTGAGTGCTTTGACGATGTGACTGGCGATCCGGCGGATATCGAACTCATCGGTCTCTCCGGCACGCCCAGCGGGACGATTACCGTCGCCATCCTGCCGGGTTCAGGCCACACATACGGTGCGCGGCAGGTCAAGGAAATCGACCTTACCACGACCGGCGTCACCGGCAATCTGGCGGGACTGAACATCTCCAGTCACCTCGGCCAGGATGGCGACATCGCCCTCGACAACATCACCGGCACGGTCGCCGTCGGCGGCGACGTGCTGCACACGATCGACATCGGCAACGATATCACCGGAGCGCTCAAAATCGGCGGTGACCTGGA
>JAHJAR010000119.1 GCA_018814045.1 Planctomycetota bacterium
GACGTGCACAGCGTCACCAGTACCACCAAAACCGGACGCGCCCGCGTCATCTAGCGTGAGTTTATTACGCGTGCTGCGTTTCTGAGCATCTCAGCACTCGCCGATTGCCCAAATTGGCCCTGGATTCCAGGGTCCGGCGTGTGCGTCGTTCTGCCTGCCTTCGCGTATACACTGAAATATGATCCCCATTACCGCTTGCCGTGTATCTGGAATATGGCTATATTTGCCGAAGAAGGACGCATCATGGCAGTGCAGGCCAGCGGAGTGTATACACTGAAAGGCTGCGCATGGCGACGATTCAGGCCAAGACCTCCCGCGGCCACAAATACTGGTACATCGTCGAGTCGCGCCGGGTCAACGGCAAGCCCCGCCCCGTCGTCCTGGCCTACCTGGGCAAACCGGAGGATCTCCTGCGGCGGCTGCAGGGACAGCTCGGCCCGCTCGCCGTCAAGTCGTATGCCCATGGTGCGGTGGCTGCCCTCCTCAAGCTCGTCGCCGACCTGCAGATCGTCGAGCTGATCAACGGATACGTCAAGGCGCAGCGCCCCTACTTCGCCGAGAAGCCGCTGCGGCATGGGCTTACCGTCGGTATGACGCTGGTACTGGCGGCCATCGGCCGCGCCTGTAGGCCCACCAGCAAGCAGGGCTGGTGGGAGTGGGCCAAGACCACCAGCTGCGAGTTCCTCCTGCGCGTCGCCCTGTCCCCACTGGACAGCCAGCATTTCTGGGATCTGATGGACTCGCTTCCCGAAGACGCCATTCCGCGCCTTGAAATGGACCTGCTGCAGCGGATCCAGCAGCGTTATCGGCTGGACAGCGACACCCTCGCCTTGGACACCACCAACTTCTTCACCTTCATCGCCACCACCAACGTCCGCTGCAGCCTCGCCCAACGGACCCGGAGCAAGCAGAAGCGCCACGATCTGCGCCATATCGGCCTGGCCCTGGTGGTCACACGCCAAGACCTGATGCCGCTATTCCACCTCACCTACCAGGGCAACCTCCATGATGTGACCGTCTTCGCCCACATCACCGCGCAGATCGCTACCCGCCTGCGTCAGCTGGGCATGGATCCCGAGCGCCACACGCTGGTCTTTGACCGCGGCAATAACTCGCGCGACAATCTCCACCGCCTACAGCGCCACCAGCTGCACTACGTCGGCGCTCTGCGGCCGTGCGATCATCGCCAACTGGTCGCCGACGCCGAAAAGCATTTCACCGCGATCGACCTGGACGGCACGCCCGTGCAGGTATACCGCGATCAGCGCCTCCTGTGGGGCGCTCAGCGCACCCTGGTGGTGTTCATCAGCCACAGGCTCAAGAGCGGCCAATTGCGCGGCATCTACCAGGAACTGGAGCGCAAGAAAACCCGTCTACGCCAACTCCAACGCCAACTCGCCAACCCGCGCGCGCGGCCACGCCGCCGCGACCAGCTCGAAGCCCAGATCGCCGACCTGCTCAAAGGGCAGTACATGACAGGGCTCCTTCACACCACCCTCGACGAGCACCAGCCCGGACGCTTCTCCCTGCGCTTCCGCACCCAGCGCACCGCCCTCGACCACATCGAAGACCAGCTCGGTTTCCGCATCCTGATGACCGACCGCCACGATTGGTCTACCGAAGACATCATCCACGCCTACCACGCCCAGGCCAGCGTCGAACACACCTTCCGCCACCTCAAAGATCCCCATCATCTGGCCATACGACCCCAGTTCCACTGGACCGACCAGAAGCTCCACGTCCACTTCTTCACCTGTGTCCTGGGCTACCAGCTCGCCGCCCTCCTGCGCCACACCGCGCGCCACGCCGGCGTCTTCACCGGAACCGCCGGCTCCCTCCTGCGACGCCTTGCCCGCATCCGTCTGACTACCTTCCTCGAGGCCACAGGCCAACGTGGAAGACCCAAGGCCACCCACCAACTCGAGACCATGGAAGCCGACGACGAGGCGCTCGCCCAAGCCCTCGGTATCACCGATATTCACCACCACCGTCCCGACATACGCGGTGTTGGTGTATACGCCTGACGCCGCCCCTTCACGCCTGTTTCACCGAAGCAAACGAACACTGGACACCCAGCGCGTAATAAACTCACGCTAGGTGCGCCAATCAGCGTCGGCCAGCGCAGTGTGGGATGTCACCGCAAGCATGTTCTCCTGTGCAAGCGCTACGCCTTGCCGCAGCGGGCTCGATCCGGCCAATGGGACGGATCTGCAGATACCGCAGGAAGCGCGCGTGCTCGTAGTCGTTGCCGGCGTAGGCAAAGTGGAGCTCGCCAACC
>JAHJAR010000120.1 GCA_018814045.1 Planctomycetota bacterium
GGCGGATCTGCCGCTCGGCGAAGTTGTTCTCGAACGGGATCTGCGGGTAGTCGAGGAACGTGAACAGATGATCGCCGGTGCGACGCAGACGCTTGAGCAGCCGCCGGGCATCGGCGGCGTCCACGTCCGCGGCGATCAACGCGTCCAGCCGCCGCGGCATGCGCATCTGCGCCTCGTGCTCCGCGAGTGATTTCCCTGCCAACCCGGCCCCAGGCACTCTCCCCGGCCCCGGAACTGACCAAGGAAGCCACATGGGTCCTCCAGGGCAAACGTCCGCGCATCCGGGTCTTCGAGCGAGGCGTAACGATGCCCCGGAAACGCGGCCCGCACAAGTGTGATTTTGCCCGATTGGCGTGGGCCGGTCACCATCACCACCGGGTAGCCTCGGGCGGAGGCTTTGAGTGCCTTCGTCACGTGGCGGTCAACCATGCTTGGCGTTCCGTACGGTCTGAATACTAGATATTCAAATTACATGACCGCTCAAGGCCTGTCAATGATGTGCATACCGAAAACCCCCTCATCCTTGATGGCAAAGGAGTCACGCGTTTCGCGCGCCGTTCCGCTATGATGAATCCTCACCGATCCCGTACTGAGGCGTAACCAAGGGCGTCGAGCGCGCTGCCGCTCACGGACAAGGCCACGGCGATTCCGGTGAGTTGGGTGTCAGAAGCCGCCGAGCGAATCGCCCGCTGGTGCGTATCGTTGGCGCGACGTGAACCTGCCGAAAACGGTGGCGGCACGTGTCGAAACGGCAAGCGAGAGCAGGAGCCGTGCCAGAGATCCTCATGGATCGCGACATCGCGACCGTACGCGGCAATGAGGATCGGATGATCGTGGAAGGTGCGCCGGATTCGCCGACGCTACGGTACGTTCGAGAGCAACTCACCGCGGAGCACGTGCGCTGGTTGGCTGGGCTGGGAATCACGGGCACGGTCTTCGAGGACATCCTGTTCTGTCACGGGACGCTCGAACGCGACGACGAATACCTGCTGCATGAGGTGAGCGAAGCCGGAGTGGTGCCCCGGAGCACGGACGACCTGGTGGCGCGGTTGGACCTGCTAGCGCAGCCGGTGTTGCTCTGTGGTCACGATCAGACCGCAGCCACCGTATGGCTGCCCGGCGGGCGGCTGATCGTGAACCCCGGCAGCGTGGGGCTACCCGCCTTTGAGGATGACGTGCCATGCCCACACGTCATGCAGGCCGGCAGGCCGCACGCCCGTTACAGCGTTGTCTGGCGCGGCGGGGCTGGCTGACAAGCCGAGAACAGCGCGGTTTCATACGATTGGGAAGCCGCGGCAAGTTGTGCCGAAGCGAACGGCCGCCCTGATTGGGCCGCGTGGCTGCGCACAGGCCGGGCGGGCTTGTAGCGCCGGACGCGCTCACCCTGGCAAGCTGTCGCCGCGGAGCGGTCTGAAAGCGAAATCCAGACCAATCGCTCCCGCCACGTGTGCAAGCCGCGCAGCTCTTAAGTCCTGTATTTGAACGACAGATGCACACGGGCGCGGTAGCCGACCACCTTACCGTTCTCGACCTTCATATCCAGCTTGCCGACTTCGGCAACGCGCAGCTCTTCCAGGCTCCTGCCGGCCGTTTCGACGGCATTCTTGGCGGCGTCCTCCCAAGATTTTGCGCTGGTACCCACCAGTTCGATCACTTTGTAAACGCTGTCATCCATTGTTGTGCTCCTTTGAAGGGCTGGCAGGCCGCGCGTCATTCGGCATCCGGCGCCCCACGCGCAGGCACAGCGGCCTCTTCCGCCGGATTCTAACCGAGTCGCCCGCCGACGCACACACGAAACTCGCGGCCGGCATTGGGCAAGCGCAGAACAACGCCCGCGAATTTTAACGCGCGCAGGGCTACAATCAGCGACCATGAAAACCATCGGCCTCATCGGCGGCATGAGCTGGGAATCGACGGTTCCCTACTATCGCATCATCAACGAGACCGTGCGGGCGCGTCTGGGCGGCCTGCATTCCGCCAAGTGCGTGCTCTGGTCGTTCGATTTCGACGAGATCGAGACGCTACAGCATCGCGGCGAGTGGGAGGCGGCAACGCAGCGCATGATTGACGCCGCGCAGGCCGTCGAGTGTGCCGGTGCCGACTTCCTCGTCATCTGCACAAACACGATGCACAATATGGCGGACGCGGTGCAGAACGCCGTGAAGATCCCGCTCTTGCACATTGCCGACGCGACGGCGAAACGGATCAAGGCCGCCGGCCTCGCGCGCGTGGGCCTTCTGGCGACGCGGTTCACGATGGAAGAGGGTTTCTATCGGGGGCGGCTGATCGAGCGGCACGGGCTGGACGTGCTGATCCCCGACGAGCCCGGCCGGGCCGCCGTTCACGCCGTGATCTACGACGAACTGTGCCGCGGTAACGTAAACGCGGCGTCGCGCGCGCGTTTTGGCGAGATAATCGGGCAACTCGTAGAAGCGGGGGCTGGCGGCATTATCCTCGGCTGCACCGAGATCGGCTTGCTCGTCGCGCCGGAGGACAGCCCGGTACCCCTGTTTGACACGGCCCTCATTCACGCCGAAGCAGCGGCCGGGTTCGCTCTGGCCTGACGCCGTCGCGAATCACCTCGCGGGCCTCGACGTAGCGGGGGGGGGCGCCGTGATTGGTGCGGTGGCGGCTCACGGCATGC
Source organism: Planctomycetota bacterium (assembly GCA_018814045.1). GTDB lineage: Bacteria > Planctomycetota > Phycisphaerae > UBA1845 > Fen-1342 > JAHJAR01. The sequence continues at coordinate 2,645 of JAHJAR010000120.1, forward strand.
ATGCGCAGCCATCCGGCGTGTAGCCCAACCCCGCCAGAATGACGTCGATGAACCAGTGGCCGATCAGCCGCAGCGGTTCGCGGAACCAGTCGCACGTGCCGTCGCAGCGCTCGCCTGCCGCCGGGCCGATGACGTCGGGCGTGCCGGCGGCGGGTAGGTCGTCATCGCCGATGAGACAGCCGTCGGCAGTGTAGCAGCATTGGCTGCCGTCATTTGGCCCGTAGCCGCGGTAGCACACGTTGGCTCCCGCGTGTGTGAACAGAGGGGCGAAGAGGTCGCTGCACCACCCGTCCGCGGCGGCGGATCCCGGAGCAGTGAGCGGGCAATTCTGCACATTGGCAACGGTGGGGCAGGTTGCCTCGCTGGCGGGGCCGTCCGCGAGATCGTTCGTCGCCTGCCCCAGCGGACATCCGCCGCACACACACAGCAGTGACACGCTCAGAAGCCCACGGGTCGCTACGATGTTTTTCGTCGGCATTTCAAGTGGCCTCAGCAACGGAAGACGCCGTACGTTGTGACGCGTGAGCCGGGGGCGCAAACCACGCGGCGCAGCTTGCGCATTGTAGAGCGACCGCCAGTCATGTCTTCCGTTTGGACGGCATGAGTCGCCCGGCGAGCTGCGGTCGCGGCAGAAACAACGCCCTTCCGTCGACGATGTTCCATGAGACTGTTCTTACTGAGAGGATCGTCGGCTACGCGGGCGGTTGAGCGACCGGCACGCGGCACGCTGCGCCACGTGTCCGGGTCGCCGCAGGTCGAGGTGCCCCCTTCGCCGCCGCTACACGAAAACGCAGCACGTGGGGTTGACACGCGGGCGAGGCGTGCTAGGCTTAGGTTACGATTGCGGGGTAGAGCAGTTGGTAGCTCGTCGGGCTCATAACCCGGAGGTCGCAGGTTCGAGTCCTGCCCCCGCTAGTTGAAACGTCGTATCGAAATGATGCGACCGAGCGGTTAACGCACGACGCCCGGGCAGAGACGCCTGGGCGTTGTCGTTTCTATCGCGAGGATTCGCAAGGGGTTAACGACTCCCAGCGGGCACGCCGAGTCTCTCCTGGCGGCCGATGCCCACTCACAGAGGCGCCTTTCCGGCAGCGCGGCGTCGCACCACGGGCGAAAGTCTCTGAGTCTCTCGCCACGACCGACCCGCGGGTTATATGGCGGGTTTCCGTTCGCCCGACCGAAC
>JAHJAR010000011.1 GCA_018814045.1 Planctomycetota bacterium
CCCGCGGCCGACGTCGATGGCTGAACGCCTCTCGACGACCTACGTCGGCCGCGGGGGGCCGACGCTACTACCCGAAAGATAAGGCGTGGCACAGCACTTGCTGTCTCCGCACGCCGGGACCCGGTACAGCCACCAGGAGATCGCGGATGCGCCCGCGCAGAGATCTAAGTGGCGTGATCGCAAACAACCTGTGCATCGGGTGCGGTGCGTGCGTGCACGCCGACCGGAGTCTGCGGCTCGTGTTCAACCGGCAAAAGCAGATGTATGAGCCCGACGGGCCGGGCGGCCGGGACGCCGCCGCGGTCTGCCCGGCGGTGCAGGTCGACTTCGACTTCCTGCAGGCAAAAATCTTCAACGACGCGCCCGTTACGCCGCTCGGTGTCGTTCGGTCGGTCATGCTCGCCCAGAGTACGAATCACGAACGGAACGTGCAGGCCAGCTCCGGCGGCTTGATCAAAGAGCTCCTCTTGGAGCTCCTCTCACGCGACGAGGTTGATGGCGCAATCGTACTTGGACACTTTCAGGGGCTGCGGTTTGAGCCGAAGCTGATCGCGAATCCCGACCAGGTCGACCAGCTGCCCGGCTCGATCTATCACAACGTCGTGTTTGACCAGGCGATCCAGATCCTCAGCGAGAACACGGGCCACTTCGTGCTGGTGGCGATCCCTTGCCAACTGGAGGGCATCTACAACTACATCTACAAGGTCCGCCCGGAGCTCGCCGAGCGAGTCTACTGCACGATCGGCCTGCTCTGTGGCTGGCAGTACACCCACCACGCCATCAAGGCCATCTGCAAATTCAAGAAGATCGACTTCGACCGGATCGAGCAGATCTCATTCCGCGGCGGCGGCCCCGTGGGGCGCCTCTGCATCAGGACGCCGCAAGGCGAATGCCGCGTGAACCGCCGCGTCGATCTGGCTTACCAGGTTGCCTTCGACCGCTCGTTCAACATCCCGCGCTGTCACCTGTGCATCAACCACAGCAACTTCCTGGCGGACATCGTCGTCGGCGATGCCTGGCTGCCCAGCACCGTCCGCACCGCCACCGGAGTGAGCCTGATCATCTGTCGCTCCGAGCAGGCCGCGGCCGCGATGCGAACGCTCGAGCGCAAGGAGCGGATACGAACGGCGGAGGTGACCCGAGAGGAAGTGGTCGAGTCGCAGACGCGCCGGGTGGCGTTCGGCGACTTCTCGTATGCGTACGCCGAGTATCTCAAGAAAATCGGTGAGTTCTGCCCCGAGATGGTCGGACCGAACCGCGCGGCCGCCAGGCTCTCGCCGGAGAAAGCCGTCCGGAAGTTCCACCGCGAGAACCGGATCAAGATCAGGCTCCAGCAGCAGGGGCGCTATCGCTACCTCTACTGGCGGAAGCTCACGTTGGAGATCCGGCCGTTTCTGTATCGCTACCTCCGCTGGTTCTTCGTGAGGATCGTGAAGATCAAGTCGCTGCTGGGGACGCGTAAAGAGGTGTCGCGGGAGAAGCTGGCCGGTTTCTCGTAAAATCGGGGCCCGGGGTTGATGGAGATTTCCGACGTGACAGATACACGCGCAGGCACAGCGCAAGGACGCCACGCGCCCGATATGACTCGCCGCTCGTCGCCCAACGTGCATTGGGCATTGGCCGCGATGATCACGCTCTCGCTGGCGGTCGACCTGTTCTTCTTCACCGGGTTCTATGCCAGCGACGATCAGCAGTATCTTCGCGGCGCGCTCAGCATCCTTGACGGCCACTTCCAGGCCCGCGGCCCCAAGCACGGCGAAATGCGCCTGACAATCACGGGGTGGAACGCCCTGGTGATGCTGCTGGTCGGTCCTGCCCGCGTGCAGCTCGTCGCAGCCTCATACGTGGTTTTCCACCAGCTGTTGAACTTGGTTACCTTCGCGCTCGGCGCCCGGCTGTTCCACCCCAAGGTGGGGCTATTGGCGGCCTACGTTTCCGCGACGATCCCGCTCCTGGTCACATTCAGCACGATGATTCTGCCCGACATCCAGATGACCCTGTGGATCGTGCTGTCCTTCCTCGCATTTCATGAAGCATACGCCTTTCGCGAGCGGCACCGCCGAGCGCTGGGCGGCTTCGTGCTGGTTCTGGCAGGAGTATGCGCAGGCCTGGCTTACGCGACCAAGGAATCCGGGCTGATCGTGTTGCCTTTCTTCTTCGGTCTGTGGCTTGCCCTGGAGCATCGGCACGCCAAGCGCAACGGTCAACGCATCCGCCGGCTCTCCGCGCTTCGGTACGGCACCCTCTTCGCCGTGGGATTTGCGCTGGTCTTCCTCGCGGAGACGGCGGCGCTGAACGCGCTGAGTGATCGCGCTATCGTACGTCTCGGCTGGACGGTTCAGGAGCTAGCACCCGAACGCGTGGAACGCATCGAGCGCGTGGCAGGCCTTAACCCCCTCGAACGGCTAGAGCGGACGCACACCGTTCTGGGCAGCGAGACGTTTCTGCCCACGCCGCTCAGAGGACTCCTGCTGTTCGGCCTGATTGCATATCCCTTCCTGAGGGGGCGCCCCTGGTCACTCTATTTGCTGCCG
>JAHJAR010000121.1 GCA_018814045.1 Planctomycetota bacterium
CCGCCGGTCCGGGCAGATAATCCTCTTCTGCCAGCGTGGGGGAGACGATCAGGGCCAGCAGCGTCCCGGTAAAGATACGCTTCCAGAGCATTGGTTCCTACCTCATGGCCGGGCCGGTGGGCGGCGCAGACTCAGCGCCCGACCCCGCTTCCCTGGGCCAACCGCAGCCTAGTCGGCCGGCCCGTCTCCGTCAACCGCCACCCGGCGTCCTTGCGTCTTTGCGGCCGCGCTCCTATCCTGCACGGTGGCCGGGCTGGCCGGCGCGGCGTGCCCGAGCTGGCAGTTCACGGAAGAACGGCCAGGTAGCCCGAGTCGCGATACGCGAAAAGGAGGCTCAGGATGACAAGCGTGCGGTATATCGCAGCAGTGGTGGGCTGTGCGGCCCTGATGTTATCGGCGGTCGGGTGTGGGCCCGACGCGCGCGATCTGCAAATTCAGTCGCTGCAAGAGAGACGCGATGCCCTGGAGCGCGCCAACGCGGACCTCAGAGCATTGCTCGCCGCGGCGCGTGATGATGCCGACGAGTCGCGCGTGCGAGCGCTTGAATTGGAACAGATGCTCGCCGACGCCGAGCGTCTGCTGGCCGACGAGCGCGGCAAGGTTCGCGAGACGGGACGCTGGACCGAGGTGGGGGTCTTTGCCTGGGTCACGCTCGGGACGGATATTCTCTTCGATTCCGGCCAGGCGACGCTCAAACCGGCCGGGCTGGCCACGCTCGCGGAGATCGCGCGCGAGCTTCAGAGCCAGTACGCAGACCGCTTCATCTGGGTCATCGGTCATACCGATTCCGACCCGATCAAGGTCACCAAGAATCTCTGGAAGGACAACCTCCACCTTAGCCAGGGTCGCGCGCGCGCCGTCGCGCTCGAACTCATGAAGCACGGCCTGGATGGGCGGGACATCGTGGCTGGCGGGCAGGGCGAACGCAGCCCGCGGGCCTCGAACGATACTAAGGAAGGTCGGACTCAAAACCGCCGTGTCCAAATCTGGGCGGTTCCACGTCCGCCAACCGACACGGCCCCGATGGCCCAACCGGCCGACCTAGAAAAGGGCTGATCGCCGACCGCCTGGCCGCACGTCGCTTCGACCGAGCGCTGACCTACCGCGCCGCCAGCGCGCGTCGCCGCCGAGTGTAATCGGCGCGGCGAGTCGTCGCTTGCAGCCGGCCGTGAACGGGTGCCACTATGGATGTTCTGCCCGCCATCGACCTCCTGGATGGCAAGTGTGTCCGCCTGATCCAGGGCCGCTATGACCGCGCGATTGAGTACGAAGACGATCCGCTCGCCGTCGCGGCCCGTTTCCGCGCCGCCGGGGCCACGTGGCTGCACGTTGTCGATCTCGAAGGTGCCCGCAACGGTCGCATCGTCAACATTCCCACAGTTCAGCGCATCATCGAAACCACTGGTATGCGCGTGCAGTTCGGCGGCGGCATCCGCGGTGAGGCCGCAATCGACGCCGCCCTCGCGGCCGGCATCGAACGCGTGATCGTCGGCACGCGGGCACTCGAAGACTGCCACTGGTTTCGGGCGACCGTGCACGAACCCAAATACGCACATCGCATTGCCCTTGGGCTGGATGCACGCCTGGGACACTTGGCGGTGCGCGGCTGGACACGCGAGACCGAACGCACCGCGAGCGAACTGGCGCTGATCGTCGCCGACTGGCCACTGGCAACCATTGTCTACACCGACATCGGGCGCGACGGGCTGTTGCTGGGGCCGAACCTCGAAGCCGTCCGCGCTCTGGCCTCGGTCTCCAGCGTGCCGGTGATTGCCTCCGGAGGCGTAACCAACCTCGAGGACATCCGCCGCCTGGCCACACTGAACCTCGCCGGCGCGGTCGTCGGGCGCGCGATCTACGAAGGAACGCTCGATCTGGTGAGCGCGCTGCGGGCCGCCGGTTCCGACCAAAGTGACACCTGAAGCTCGGCACCGCCGCGCAAACCACACTCCGCCAACCTGATGCCTGACCGGCCGAGAGAGCCGAACGGCCCCGCGCTTGGTTTGCGCGGCGGCGCACCCGGTTGCGCCCTTGACTTACATATCTAGATAACATATAATTCCTACAGTGCGGGCCGTAACGCCCACCGGAACACGCAGCCACCGCTGACGCGCCACAGGAGCTGCCCATGAGTACGAGCCACACCGAGTTCTTCGGACCCGACCTGGGCCGCGGCCCCTTCGCGGCACACCGCATCGAGACCGCCGTTATCCAGATCGCCACCGCGCTGGCCCAGTTGCGCACGCCGCTTCTGCGCAGCGACAGCGACATCCAGGCCCACGTCGACTTCATCCGCACGCTGGCCGATCGTCTCGCACCCACCTGGGCCAGCCAGATGACGTTGGAAGTCGGCGACAAGACCGGCAACAACATCACCACTGAGATCCGCACGGCCCTCGACACGGTCAGCCTCCTGCACTGCTGGCTGACCGACGAAAACGGCGTCGCCGAGGCCGCGGCCACGCCCGACGTCGTCACCTGGAACACCGGCACCATTCTCGAAACGATCACGAGCAAGAAGCGCTATCTGGTCCTGACACCCACCACGGGCGTAGTGAACGTGACCGTCACGGATACGGACCAGACCTACCGCTGGGCCGTGACGCGCTACGCCCGTACGCACTTCTCCGCGCTGCTCGAATTCTGACACCTGCACACGCACTGTCTGGGGAGCTACCCATGAGCTCAGCTCACGTCGAGGATTTCGGGCCAGACCTGGGCCGTGGACCGTTCGCGGCCAGTTCTTTGGAGATGGCGATCATTCAGATCGCTGCGGCCCTGGCGCAACTGCGGTCGCCGTTGCGAGCGGACGACGGCGACATCGCCGGGCACGCCGATTTTGTGCGCACGCTGGCGGATCGGCTGGCCCCAGACTGGGATGCCCCGGCGACAATCGACGTCGGCAACATCGACGGCCTGCTCCGCATCCCCACTTCCATCCGCACTGAGATCGGTACCGTGAGCCTGCTGCACTGCTGGGTAACCGACCAGTACGGCGACGGAGCGGAAGCCACCCGGGCGCCGGACGTGGTGACCTGGAACGTGGGCACGGTTTTGCAGGAAATCACGACCCGCAGACGCTACCTGATTCTCACAAACGCCGCCGGCATCGCCCAGGTAACTGTCCAGGACGGCGGGATGGACAACTGGCGCTGGGCCGTGGCCCGCTCTGGGCACGTCCACTACTCCTCCACGCTGTATTTCGCGTAGCGCCGCCGCACGCACTGGTCGTCAGGACGCGCGCATACCGTGCCCCGAGCGCTGCTGCCCCGCTTGGCAACGGGCCGCCTGGCGTGTTACGCACCCGTCGCCCCCGCCGATGGTCCGCTGGCAAAACCTGCCCGTGTCTGCTAGCCTGCCCGCGGCCGAACCAAACGGAAGCCACTGACATGGCTGAGCGACGGATAAAATGTGCAAGACTCGGGCGCGAGTTGCCCGCGCTCGACGAAGATACGCCCGCAGGGCGGCAGGCCCTCCAGATGGTCTTGCTCATCGGTGGCCCCGACTTACAGCAACGCGTGCGCGAGCAGGTCTCCGCCGAAGCCTGGAAGATGTGGCTCGACCACCAGGTGATGGTGGTCAACGAGTTTCGCCTCGACCCCACCTCCGATGCAGCCAACGATGTCCTGCGCGCCCACATGGAGGCCTTCTTCTTCGGCGAGCAGGCGACGTTGCCCGACTACACTCCCCCGGAGCAAACCTGACTCCGACCACGACGCTCACGCGCCGCCGTCAGTTCTTGCGAAGCAGAATGTCCATCCCGTCCACGCTCGTAGCACGTTCGTAGTTCTCCACCAGCCACAGGGCGAATTCGCGCCGCGGCCCGCTCAGCATCCACTCGACGTCGCGCGGCGGAATCACAACCGCCTTCGGTGGCGACCGGCGAATGTCCGCGAGGGCGCCGTCCGCGATGAACCGCGCCCGCTCACCGACGTGCCCCACCTTCTCGATCGTCGCAAAGCGGCTGGGGCAGGCGCGGTACGCATAGCGATAAGTCCCCGGACTCCAACCCCAAACATAGATCGTGTCCGTCGGCGCTGTCAGGCGAATGATCTCGGCGGCGCGCCGCTGATCACCCGTCGGGTCGCGCAGGTGCAGCGCGTACCAATGGGGCTTCTTCTGCCAACGTTGGAGCACTATGGCGCCGCTGTCAGCGGCGACGCCGCAGAGCAAGTAGGCGTAAATGACCAGAGCGAGAGTGGCCCAACCGCGCCGCGTCAGGCGCTGAAACAGACCATGCTGCCCGGCCAGAAAATCGAGTGGATACAGCGCGAGCAGTCCCAGCGGCGGCAACAATGGGGCGAGATGATACGCTTGTCGTCCGGGCACAATGCAGACCAGGTACAAAGACAGCAGCAGCCAGAGGACGAACAGGCCGACGTCGTGCCGTCCTGCGACAGCGCTCACCCCCGCTCGGCCCCAGCGGTGGAGGCCCAACACGAGCCCCGTGCCGGCAAGTATCAGCAGAGGGGTGAGCGGCTCGAGCGTGGGACGATAGACACCTAGCGCCCCACCGACGCGGAAGAACGTAGCGTCGTGCACCTCGAAATAGGCCCGGTTGAAGGTAACCACCGCGAACCAGGCCTCACCGAGCGCTCCCTGCGCCGCCAGGAGCGCTGCTGCAAGCAGCGGCAGCATAACGAAGCCGCCGCCGGCAACGGCCCACTGCTTCCACAGCCCGCCGGGCGCGTCCGGCGGTGTTGCAGCGCGGCGCGCCCGCAGTTGCAACCAGAGCAGGTGCAGACCACAAGCGCCGGCCGCCCCCAATCCCGACTGTTTGAAGAGCGGCGCCGCCCCAGCGACCAGCCCCGCCAGCGCCAGCCAGCGGAACCGCCTACCGGTTACCCAGCGCAAGTAGGCCAGGATCGTCAAGATCTCGCAGGCGGCGACGAATGTCTCGGTGCGATTCGCGCCGCACTCGTAGCGCTGATGCGTCAGGACCAGCCCGCCGACGATCACCGCGGGCAACAACAGCGACGGATGATAAGCGCGGCGGGCCAGGGCCACGAAGCCAAGCAACGCCGCGAGCAGCGCAACACTCGAGAACAGGACGTCGCGGGCCGTTCCCGGCCCACAGATCAGGTACGCCAGCGCATTGACCCAGTAGATGCCCGGCGGTTTGTTGTTCCACACGTCAATATACGGCGTGGCCCCGTTGGCGATGCGCCAGCCACCGAAGGCGTAGTTGCAGCTATCGGCGGTGTTCTCACGCCAGTGGACGGCGGATTGATTCACCACGACGGCCGCCAGGAGCAGCAGTCCGCATGCGCCGGCCAGCACGCCGCGCAGATAGCCCTGTCCGCTCCTGGCTTGCTCGTGGTCCACCGTGCTTCCCGCTGCGTTGGCACCTGCTCCAGTTCCAGCCACGTCATCAGCCGGCGCGGCGAAGGTCTCCGCGCCGGGCATACATCGGCAGGCCGGCAGCTTGAAGGGCCTGCGCGGCGGCCGCTATCACGCGGGCCAATCGCCTTGCCCGCGCAGCCACTGCTCAATCTGTATCAGCATTGCGCGCAGAGCGTTGCCCCGGTGGCTGATGGCGTTCTTGTCGTCCGGCGGCAGTTCGGCCAGCGTGCGATTGAACTGCGGCACTAGAAAGTGCGGATCATAGCCAAAGCCGCCGGTGCCGCGCGATTCCGTGACGATCAATCCCTCGATCTGGCCGTCTGTCTCCAGCACAACTTCGCCGGGGCGGGCAAGTGCCATCACGCACCGGAATCGCGCGGTCCGCTGCGCCGGTGCGACGCCGGACACGGCGGCCACCAGGCGCCGGTTGTTGGCGGCGTAGTCGTGCGCGTAGCCGGCATACCGGGCCGAATGTACGCCAGGCGCCCCCGCCAGGCAGTCCACCTCCAGGCCCGAGTCATCCGCCAGCGCCAGCAATCCCGTGGCCGCGGCGAAGTGCAGGGCCTTCTTGCGGGCGTTGGCGGAAAACGTCGCCCCGTCTTCGACCGCCTCGGGCACGGCCGGAAAGTCGTCCAGCCCGTGCCAGACGAGCGGGGCGTCGGCGGCCAGGCGGCGGATCTCGCGGATCTTGCCGGCATTGTGCGTGGCCAGGAGAATCTCGACCATCGCGCCTACTCACCCAACGAGCCGGACTCGGCCTGCGCGGCGCGCGGCAGCTTGACCGGGAACGAGTGGTTCGGGATGCGCTCTTTCTTGCCGGTCACCGGATCATGCTCGACCTGAAACACTTTGTGTCCGTTCTCGAGGTTGAAGGGGTGCTTTTTCTGCAAAGCCAGCATCCGCTCGTCCACTATTCTGCTCGTGAACCGCAGCACGCCCGTGTACGGATCTTCGCTCCTGATCTCAGCGATGGCGCTCTTGGGAAACGTGCCGATGCACACCGAGCTGTTCACCGGTCCATGGTGATAGTAGGCCCCTTCCTGCTGCTCGCGGAGCAGCATGCAGTACTCCACCGCGGCGTGCTTCCGCTGCTGCATGCCGGGCGTGTTGTAGAAGACCGCGACCTGGAGCGACCAGTAGCCGTCGGCGTTGCTGAGGTCCCATTCCGGCCGGCCGACCGAGGCAGTCGGCAGCGCGTCCAGCACGGCCAGGCGAAACGGCCAGATGTCACGGTTGCCGACCGCCAACTGCCGAATCAACCGCAGATCAGGGAGTGGATCGGGCGTGTACGCTCCCCGGTCCGGCCCCGCATCGGGGCGCCGGCGGTACTTCCCGTAGTACACAGTGCTGGTTTCCCCCTCGTGAAAAACCTGCACCAAGTCGGCCTTCAGGCCGCGCACGTTGCGCAGGGCCGTCTCGTACGATTGTGCGAGCTTGAAGCGGTTCGGGCCGTACAGCGTGATGCAGCGCACGGCCCACAAATCCTCTTCGTCCCCCGGCGCGCTGGGCGAGAAGGCCCCAGTCTGCCCGGTGCAGCCGTTGACCAGTAGCCAGAGAGACGCCAACAGCGCCACGCCGTCTCGGCCGGTCACGAGGTAGTCTCGTCGCATCATGTCTCAGCACTCGCCTTGGGGTCACGTTGCAGCGCGGCGCGCTGTAGCTGGAACAAGCGCTCGATGCCGCGCCGGCCCAGAGCCATCATGCTCGTCAGATCGTTATCGCTGTAGGTGCCGTGCTCGCCCGTGGCCTGCACCTCGATCCACTCGCCCCGCGCCGTCATAGCCAGATTACAGTCCACGACGGCGTCGACATCCTCACGGTAGTCAAGATCGAGAAGTGTATGCCCATCCACTAGCCCGACGCTCACCGCCGCCACCGCTGTGGTTTCCACATCGGCGCCCCACAAGCCTCGGCGGTACCCCGCGGCCAAGGCGTCGCACAGGGCTACGTAGCCCCCGGTGATGGCCGCCGTGCGCGTGCCACCATCGGCCTGGAGCACGTCGCAATCGAGGTAGATGGTGTGCTGTCCCAGGCGCGCCATGTCGACGGCGGCTCGGAGCGAGCGCCCGATCAGCCGCTGAACCTCCTGCGTGCGCCCGTCGATGCGCGTGCGATTGCGGCTGCGGCGTCGTTCGGTCGAACCGGGCAGCATCTCGTACTCGCCGGTCAGCCATCCGGCACCGCTCGGCTCGCGCCATTCCGGCACACCCTCTTCGATGCTCGCCGTGCAGAGCACATGTGTGCGCCCGCATCGAATCAGCACGGACCCGGGCGAGGCTTGCGTGAAGCCCCGCACGATTTCCACCGGTCGCAACTCGTCCGGCTGGCGTTTGTCTTGTCGCATACCGGTATTCGTATCGTGCGACGGCGTGCTCCGCAATGCTCGCGGCCTCAGACAGGCGACCACTTCAGGGGGCGGGCTGCTGTGCACTCAGCAGGTTTCCCCCGACGACAACGGCGTTGCGCCCGCGCAAGCGAATCACCAGGCAAGCCCGGCGTTTGATCCAATCCGGGCCGGTCGCGGGCACCGGCTCGATCACGACCACCAAATCGTGGGGCAGCATCCACTCGGCTGCGGCGGGAAACATCGCGCGCGTAGCTTGGCGTTCACATACTGTAAAGGCCGTTACGGGCAGATGGTCGATAGCGGCCTTATGCCCCGCCTCGATCAGTGCGCCGAGCCGCCTGCGGGACAGCGGCCGCTCGGGTGCTTCGGGCAGGTCGCCGATCTCCGGCAGCGCATGATAGCCGACGACGTCCACCCGCGCGGCGGCTCGTTCGCCGTCACCCCGTCCGACGGCGAGGCAGAAGTCCAGCGTCACGACTAACGCGCGCTCCGCGCGCGACAGCGTCTGCGGGTCTGCTTGCGAAAGCTGCGCGAAGGTCTCACCGGCCGACTTGGTCAAGGTAGGTTGCGAGGTGGCGGGCCGGTTGGTTGGTGTGGACTCCCCTTCCACCAAAGCGCCGCCGGGCAGCAGAAGCATGGCCAACACAGGCCAGCCACGCCGCGCAGCGGCGCGCACGAAGAGATCAGATATTGATGGAGGCGATCTCAACCTTCAGCATCTTCTGGCGGTGGCCCCACTTCTTCATGTGGCCCTTCCGCCGCTTGAGTTTGATGCCCCCAAGCTTGGGTGCCTTGAGTGCTTCGAGGAGTTTGGCCGAGACGGTGGCACCCGAAACCCAGGGCGCACCGATTTTGGCATCCGCACCCGTACCGACCATCAGGACCTTATCGAACACGAACTCTGTTTGGCCTTCGTCCAGGTCGCGCTGCTCGATGAGTAGCGCGTCGCCCTGGCTGACCTTATATTGCTTTCCGCCGTCTTCAAAAACCGCGTACACCAATTGCTCCTTTGGCCTGCGGACCGTTCTCGTCAGATGAACGAACCATGTATGCTACCGCGGCTCGGATAACGATGCAACGGTCCCACACGGCAGAGCGCCCGTGGCGGTCCAACCGCGCGGTTTGGCACCGGGGGCCGGGGCGTGTGGCCGAGCGTCTGCTTGTCGCCGCCCGTCGGGAATTGCGTCATTAATAGTCCGATAAATACAATCTCAACAAGCATGTTGCATGAATGGGTTCATGTTTAATTTTGTTCGTTTTTTGCGCAGCGTGCCCTTGCCGACTACGTTTGCCCCCGCTAGTATTATGGCGCGCTTGGATAACCAAGGCCCAATGAACCCCGGGCCGGACTGCGTCGGCGTACGTGTCCCCCCCCGCACGTCCCGACCGCCGGCCCACTTTTTTGCGCCCGTTTTTCCCCCCCCTCTTGAACACTCCCACATCCAGCGATTCCTGGTGTCTTCCGCCAGCCACACGTCATCCGACCGGCGCCAGGCGCGCGTGCGGACCGTACCAGATACGGCGTGCCAACTGCCTCGCGTCGGCGACGATGAGATAGATCGCGGGTACGACGATCAACGTCAACACGGTGGCGAAGGCCAGTCCGAAGCTGATCGAGATCGCCATCGGGATCAGAAACCGCGCCTGGAAGGATGTCTCCGCCATCAGCGGGGCCAGTCCCAGGATCGTCGTGAGTGAAGTCAGGATGATGGGCCGCAGTCGGCGTCGCCCGCCGTCGATGACCGCGGCCTGGGTGGCCTTGCCGCCGGCCACCTCCCGGTTGATGAAATCGACCAGGATCAGTGCGTCGTTGACGACGATACCGGTCAGCGCCGCCAGACCAATCATCGACAGAATGGTCAGCGGGTAACCCATCAAGAAGTGACCGGCGACGGCTCCGTTCAGTCCGAACGGAATGGCCGTAAGGACGACCAGCGGCTGCACGTAGCTGCGGAAAAGCCCCGCCAGCATGACGTAGATCAGCAGGACGGCAAACACGAAGTCTCGCTTGAGCGAACCGAAAGACTTGACCGTCTCGCGGCGATTCCCGGCAAACTCGACACGCAGTCCGGGATACTGCCGCTCCAGTTCGGTGACGTCCGGAGACAACTCGGCGAGGATCAGGTCAGCGTTGCCCTGGGCCTGGTCCACATCGGCGGAAACGACCACGGCGCGGCGTTGGTCGATACGCCGAATCGAAGCGGTGCCGCGCGCCTCGCTTGCGCGGGCCACCTCGCAGAACGGCACCATTTGGCCGGTGGGTGTGGCGATGCGCATCGACTCCAGTTCACAGAGGCGTTGCCGACGGTGCTCGGGAAAGCGCACGCGGATGTCGATGTCCTCCCGGTCACGCTGGAGGGTGCGCGCTTCAAGGCCGTAGAAAGCCCCCCGAACCTCCGTGGCGAGCATCTCCGTGGTCAGGTTCAGCGGGCGGGCCGAGTCGAGCAGCGCGATCTGGATTTCGCGGCGTCCTTCCTCGTAATCGTCTGTAATGTCATACACACCCTGCATCCGCGCCAGCTTGGTCTGGAGCGTCTCCGCGACGGCCAGGATGTCATCTATATTGGGCCCGGTGACCTCGATAGCGATCTCGGAACCGGACGGTCCGCCCTGCATGGGTGAGTAGCGCAGCGAGTTCACGCCGAGGATGCCGCGCGTCTGGCTGCGCAGGTCGGCGATGATCTCCTCGCTCGAGCGCGCGCGCCGGTCGATCGTGCTCAGTTCGACGATGGCCTGGCCGACGTGTGGACGGCGTGAGACCGTAGCGCCATCCTCGCCCGCCGCGATCTGCGCCCCGACCAGCGTGTAAACGGATTCAACCTCGCCGCGATCCCGCAGTGTCAGGATGGCGTTTTCGACGGCTTTGAGCGCGGCCTCGGTCCCGTCGGCGGGCGTGCCGACCGGCATGTCCAGGTTCACCAGGACGGTTTCGGAGTCCATTTTCTGGAGGAAGACGAAGGGCACGCGACCGCCGCTGATCATCCCGAATGAAACCAGCAGGGCCGCGAGCACGGCCGCCACGGTGACGTAGCGGTAGCGGGTGGCCAGACGCAGCAGGCGTTCATAGACGTCGGTAAAACGCTCTTGAAAGTAGTAGCGCTGCTTTTCGCGGAGCGATCGTACGAGGCGCGCGAACCAGTGCCGGGCGGGCGCGGCGCCCAAGTCGGCGCGGACCGGTTTGAGCCAGTCGGCCAGATGGGACGGCAGGATCGAGAGCGCTTCGATCAGCGAAACAGTCAGAGCGCACATCACCACAACCGGCAGGACACCCATGAAATCGCCGATCCGCCCCTCGATAAACAGCAGCGGCAGAAAGGCACCGATCGTGGTGCTGACGGCGATGACGACCGGCCAAGTGACTTCCTGGGTGCCTTCGATGGCGGCCTGTTTGGACGTCTGGCCCTGCTCGACGCGCGCATAGATGTTCTCGCCCACGACGATCGCGTCGTCAACGATCAGACCCAGGACGACTATCAGACCGAACATACTGATGAGGTTGAGCGTGGCCCCGACGGCGCTCATGAGCATGATCGCCCCAGCCACGGAGAGCAGCAGTCCCATCATGATCCAGAAGGCCACGCGCCAGTTCAGGAACAGCAGCAGTGATAGAAAGACCAGTGTCAGGCCCCAGGCGCCGTTGCGTTGGAGCAGGTCGAGGCGGTCCTCGATGTAGCGGGCCAGGTTGCTGTGCACCTGTGTTTGCAGGACCTCCGGATAGGGATCGTTCCACGCTCGCTGGTGGATGCGCTCGACCTCGCTGCGCACGCCGAGGAGCTTTTGTACGCGCGTGGCGAACGACGATTCCAGGGGCTGGCGGCGTTTGCCGGCCACGAACGCCTTGACCTTGGTGGAGATGTCGATCGCATCCTGGTCGCCGGTCTTGTAGACCGTGACTTCTACCGCGGGCTTGCCGTTAAAGCGGCCGCGCACTTCACGATCCTCGAAACCGTCGAACACTCGGCCCAGGTCGCTGACGCGCACCACCGCGCCGTTCGGCGTCGTTTGGACGATCGTCGCAGCGATGGTCTCGGCCTCATCGCTCTGGCCGAGCGTGCGCAGGGCAACGTTCTGATCCGGCGTCCTGATCTGCCCGCCGGGGAGGTCGAGGTTGGTCTGACGGATGGCGCTGGCCACGCGCGCCAGCGAGAGCCGGTACTCGACGAGCTTCTCCGGAACGACCTCGACGGCGAGTTCACCCTTGCGTGTTCCGCCAAGCACGACGTCGGTTATGCCGGGCAGCAGGAGCAACTCGTCGCGCAAGTCTTGTCCGGCCTGCTTGAGCGCGGCTTCATCCAGGTCGCCGAACAGGGCCACCGCGATGACCGGGAGAGTCGGCTCGAAGCGCATCACGCGGACCTCTTCGGCTTGCTCGGGCAGCTCATCGCGCGGCACGGCGTCGACCGCGGCCTTGAAGTCATTCACCTTCTGGTCCAGATCGTCGACGTCGTTGGTCAGCGTGACCAGAATCGTGCCGACCCCTTCGGAGATGCGCGTCTCGATCTTCTCGATGTCCTTGACATCCTTGATCGCCTCTTCGAGACGCTGCGCCAGATTCTGCTCGATTTCGGGCGGCGTCGCCCCGGGGTAGACGGCCTGGATGACAACCTGGTTGGGCCGCGACTCGGGGAACATCTCGCGGACCAGCGTGAAGGCGGAGTAGATGCCGCCGGCCAGAATGGTCACCATGACCACGCCGACCAGGACCGGGTTTTCGACGCTGTACCTGGGGAGCGACTTCATGGTGTCCGACCAAGCGCGGGCCGCGCGGCAGGAGACACTGCCGCGGGTTGATTCGGGCCTTCGTTTGTCAGGCGCACCTGCACCGCAGCGCCATCGTGCAGTGCGTCCAGGTTGCTGGTTATGACGACCACTCCCGGTTCGACGCCCGCGATGATCGTCTGTTCCTCGAGGTAGCCCACCACCTGCACGGCCCGCTGGCGGACTTCGCCCGCGACCGCAATGAACACCCGGTTGCCGGGCGCGCTGCCGCGCGGCACGAGCAACGCCTCCCGCAGCGTGGGGCCGTCGATGCGGGCCTGCACGAACATCCCGGGCAACAGCGGCTGCTCCTGTTGGGCGTTGTCGATGTCGACGAAGAGCGCGAACGTGCGCGTGGTTTCGCTGGCATTCGGAGCGATGCGGGCTACGGTCCCGGACCAGACCACGTCATCCCGGCTTTCGAGCATCAAGCGGCAGGCGGTGCCGACGCGCACGTGCCCCCGCCGGGATACCGGCAACTCGATCGGCAGCTCGATCAGCCGCGGGTCGAGCAACGTCAGAAGCCGCTGACCGACGGCGACACGCTCGCCGATCTCCACGTCAACGACGCTGAGTTCGCCGTCAAAGGGGGCTCTGATCGTGCAGCGCTCGACGTTCAGCTCGGTCAGGGCGACTTCGGCCCGCCGCAGTTGGCAGGTGGCTTCTCGCTGGGCGCGCTGTTGCGGCAGCAGCGCCAACTGATTCTCCAGGGTTTGCAGCGTCCGGCGGGCCTGTTCGAGCGCCGCGCGAGCCAGATCGAGCTCGCGCCGCCCGGCGGCCTGTTGCTCGAGCAGGCCCAGGATGCGCTCGTACTCGCGCTGGGCGATGTCGTGTTCCGATTGAGCGATGGTGATAAGCCGGCTGAGGTTGCGCTGCTCGATGTCGAGAGCGGCCAGTTGCGCCAACTCCACGTCCAGCAGGCTCTGCGCCCGCCGCAGTTGCTCGCTGTATTCCCGGTCATCGAGCCGGACGAGAAGCTGGTTCACCACGACCGGTACACCCACCCGCAAACCCGCGGCCAACTCGATGACTTCGCCGGGAACCTGCGGCGACAGCCAAGCCGCGCGATCAGCGCGCGCGGTGCCGTAGCCGATCACCGGTAGAACGACGGTTTGAGGCGTGAGCTTCACACCCATGACGACCAGCGGCGGGCGCTGCAGGTCCGCGGTCGGCGCCGCCGGGCGGGTAATGACCAGCATAGCCGCGATTCCCCCGCCGAGGGCCAGGAGCACGGTGATCAGCACGAGCGAGACGATCAGTTGCCTGCGCATTGGGCCCCTGCTGCTGCCTCCTCACGACCTTCCCCGCAGGCTCGATTATAGACCTTGAAGGGGACGGAACAAGCGTACCACAGAGCCCAGCCACGGGGCCGCGGGCACGCGACGCCAAGGCACCGTTTGGCCATCTGGGTGCCCCATGCCGTCGTTCGACAAGCCCGCCTCCAGACCGCACAATTCGGCCATGTCTACAGCTAGCCAGGCGCCCATTCACGTGATCACCGCCGCAACGTCTCCGGCCCGGCTCGACGTGCTGGGGACACTGCGGGCGCCCCCGAAACCGTGGAGCCGTGCCGCGCACCCGCCAGCATTGGTCGTGCAGGTTGGGCCCGGGACGAGCCCCGGCCCGGTGCTGGGCGAAGTGCGGCGCGTGCGCGCCCCGTTCAATCAGGCCTGGCTCGCCACGGGAGCGCTGCGAGCACTGATCGAGGAGCACCTGCGGCGGACGGGCGCGGATACAGCGCTGCTGCACGCCTGGGACGCCACCGCTCTGGCGTCCAGTTTGCCGCTCGCGGCGCCGAACCACCCCTTGTTGGCGGAGGTCGAGTCGGGGAGTGAGGTGCGCGTGTTCGCGCGGCGCTACCAGTCGCGCCCGCCGGAGGCACCGCTCGCCTTCGCCTGCCCGACCACCGTGGCCTTGCACCGGCTGGCGGAAGTCGGCGTTCCCCCGGCGACCTGCGCGCTGGTCCGCCCGGCTGTGGATTTTGGCGCGTTCAACCGCGCGGACGCTACCCGCGCCCGTCAACGGCTAGGGCTCGAGGATCAGCACACGGCGGTGCTGGTGTTGCCGCCGGTGACGCGCGAGACCGGGGCATTCGCGGCGGTGTGGGGGACGCTGCTGCTCCAGCACGTGCGGGCCGACGTGCGAATTGTCGTGCCAACCGAAGGGCCGGAGGTACGCCGCATTCAGCGGCTCGCGACCGCCTCACGGCACGATCACGTGTTGCGCTCCCCCGGCTGGCAACTGACTTTGCCGGAACTGCTGGCGGCGACTGACGGGGCCATATACCTACCTGCCGGGGACGCTCCCACGGACAGTCTGGCGTGGGCGATGGCGTCCGGACGACCAATCGTCGCCAGCGCCGTGCCGGCAGTAACGGAGTTCCTCAGGCACGGCCAAAACGCCTGGCTGTGCGCGACCGCAAGTCCGAGCGCTGTGGCCCGCTGCCTGTTGCAGGTGCTGGAGCAACCGGAGCAAGTGCGGCGGCGCGCGGAATCAGCCCGCAGCCAGGCGTTCAAGGTCTTCTCGCGGCAGCGGATGATCGAGCAGTATCAGCGTGTGTACGAGAATCTTGCGGCGGGTCGCGCCGCAGCGGATGGCCTCCGGGATGCAGCCGTCGTCGCGTGAGTGAAACGTGGGAGCAGAGGCTACCTGGCCTGGGCCGTCTCCGGTGCCAGGTAGTCCGCGAGCACATCGTAGAGGTCTTCCCACCAGGGCGAATCAGAGAGCATGGCCTCGATGACGCCGTCGAAGAGCTCGCAGACCAGGGTTGTGTCGTCGCGCACCTTCTCCGTGTCTTGCGCGCGCGTCTGGCCTGGTTTGTCCGCGGACGGGAGTGGCAGATCTTCCGCCACGAGCAGTGGCTCGGCCGGGGATGGCTCGGACTCGTCGAGCACAACCGCGGACGGCTCGGCCGGTGGCCCCATCAAGCCGGCTTCTGGGACCAGCGGCTCGCTGGCAGCCGCCGGCGTGGGCTCGTCGGCGAGGCTCTCCGCCACGACCGCCTCCGCCGCCCGCAACGCTTCCTGCTCGGCGGCCAGCCGAGCAACTGCGCGCAACTGATGGCGAGCCGCTTCGAATTTGGGAGCCAACTGGAGCGCGTTATCAAGCGCGCGGGCGGCGTCGGCGTAGCGACTCGCCTCGGTGAGGATCATGGCCATGTTGTAGTGCGCGTCCGCTTCACTGCCAGCCAGGCAGAACTCCGAGAACGCTTCCTCGTAGTGCTCGCCTTCGGCCAACACCAGGGCACAGTTTACGTGCGCCCGCGCGAACGACGGGTTCAGTTCGAGCGCGCGGCGTAAGGTGACTTCAGCTTCATCGTACTTGCCGGCCAGATAGAGGCTGAAGCCCAGATTGTTGTGCAGATGGGCGAGCTGGGGGCGCTGTGCGATGGCGCGGCGGAACTCGGCGCAGGCGTCGTCGTGCCGACCTAGCTTGTTGAGGGTGATGCCCAGCCGGTTACGGGCCATGAGAAAATCGGGCATCAATTCCAACGCCTGGCGATAGCGGATCACCGCGTCCTCGAAGTTATTCTGGCGCTCGAGCAGGTGCCCGTGCGCAAAATACGTCGTCGCGTTGAGACGCGGAGCAACTCCGCTGACCGTACGCGACGGCAAGGCGCCCGGGCTGTACTGCTGCTCAGTTTGTGTGCAACTCAGGGCCCAGCCCAACGAGATCACGCCGCAGGCCAGCCAAACCCAAGTTCGGGATGTTCGCACGACTCGACTCCTAATCGCCCCCCCCGCCGTATGAGAGCTTGAAGCCACCTGCGGTGTTGTCGGTGCTCTTCTTGACCTTGTAGGTGGCTTCGTTGGCCTTGATGAGGATGACCTCGTTGGCGTCCAGACCGCGGCCGCCGGGCAGATCACGTCTGAGGAGCTCGGCCGTAGTGTCCAGACCAGCCTCGGCCAGGAACGCCAGGATCGTCTCGGTGCGCTCTTCAATCAGAGCCTCGTCTTCGAGCGCGGTGCTGAAGCGAATCGTCCCGCCGTACGCCTCCACCAGCGACGCCAGCCGCAGGAGGCGCTCTTCGCCAAGCGTGTTAAGCAGGCGGCGGTGCGGCAGGAAGTGCACGTCGGAGACGGCCATGTCCTCGAGCAGAGCGTTGTCATTCATGTAGACGTACGTGCCCTGCAACTCGTGCGTCGCCGGAGGAATGCCGTGCGGGGGAGCATTGAGGCGGGCGTTGGGCGAATTGCACGCCGCGCCCAGCAGGCCGACGCAGGCGGCCCAGACAAGCAGACGTTTCATGTCGGGTTCCTCCGGCGGGGCTTATGCCCCAAGCGACCTCTGGCCCGCGAGCCGCGAGCGCGCGCCCCACGGACCGCTGCCCATAAAATCGGCAGGTGGCCGGACGGTCCTGAGCTGGGGCGCGCGATTCGCAGTCCGGGAGCAGGACACCTGAAGCCAACGGGGCCGCCGCAGGCAGGGAATCCGGGACCCCGGGCCGCAACACGGCCCGCAGCGGGGTTTGTGGCTGAGCCAGGATCGGGAGGCGTCGCGTGGGCGTCTTTGGGTTAGAATCCACGCCATGCAACAGATGCGCCTCGTCGCCCTGATCATGCTCGCGGCAGTGACAATCGGGTCGCTGGCCACCTCTGGGGGGTTTGCATGGTATCTCCGCAGTGCTTCGTACCGTACGTACTGCGCCGAGTACTTGAGCGAGATGCTCGAGTTGCCGGCGGACATCGGGCGTGTGGTTCCCCGCTCCTGGAACTCGCGCGAGTTTGACGACGTTGCGGTCTGGTTACCCGAGCGCCGCGGACGGGCGATGTTTTGCCGTCGCGCGATCGTGCTGCAAACGCCGACGCCGGTAAACGCCGACGCCTATGATCTCGACCTGCTGGGGGGAACGTGTGAGATTTCGACGCGGACGTGGTTGCGGACCGACTACCGCGGGATGGTGGAATCCGGGTTGCGACCGCTGTTCGACCCGGCCGGGCCGCGGCGGGTGACCTTTCGGGAGATGGAAATCTCGTTCGACCGGGCGGGCTTCCAGGCGACGCTCGAGAATGCGACCGGCGCGGTCTGGTTCGAGTCGCTCGAACTGGGCCGGGCCGCGGTTCAGTGCCAGAGCCTGAACGGCCACCGCGCGGCGAATCCGGTCTTCCTGAACCTAATCTTCTCGCCGCAGACAGAGGAAATACGCATCGATGAGTTGGAATTGACCGTTCCGCGGTTGCCGCTCGCGATTCTGGGGTTGCAGGGTCTGGCGGGCTGGAACGTGCGCTCGGGCGAATTCGATGGTCGCCTGACCTATAGAGAGTCCTATAACCTGCGCGAGCTGGCCGCCACCGGGCACTGCTTCGACCTGGTTTTGGCCGAGTGGACGGAAGGGCTGGGCAGTCGTCCGTGGCGCGGGCGGGCAGAAATCGAGCTGCGCGATTTGCGCTTGCGGAACGAGATGCCGGAACGGCTGCGCTTCGCAGGCGTGCTCGCCGAGGTTGTGCTTGGCGATATCCTGGAGCCATTCTGCCTGGGCGACATCGGCGGCGAGGTCACCCTGCGTGTCCGCGAGGCCGATCTGTCGCCCAACGGGATCGACCGGCTGATCGCCTCGGGGTACTGCAAGGGCGTCTCGCTGGACTTGCTGACCGAGGCTCTGGGGTGGGGACGCATGACCGGCAACCTGCGGATCTTGATCGACGATCTGACGGTCGAGAGCAACCGCCTCACTTCGCTCGACGCGAAAATCATCGTCGATGAGGCCACCGAGCAGCCGCACTGGGTCGAAGGGACGCTGCTGAGCGAACTGCTCAGCCGCGCGCTGCACATCAAACTGCCGCCGTTCTTGCCGGAGCGCATCGAGTACACGCGTTTCGGTGTACGGCTGGACGTGCGCGACGAAGTGCTGCATGTGTTCGGCACACACGGACCGCGCGAGAAGTCCATTCTCACGCTGCGGATAGCCGGGCAGGACTGGCCTGTCTCGGAGCCCGAGCGGGCATTCGATCTGGCGCCCTCGTTCGACCTGTTGCGCGCCCGTGCCAAGGAGCGCTTGCAGGGGCAGTTGCGGCGCCGCGCGGTCCCTGGCCGGGCCACAGCGGAGTAATTGCCCGTGCGTACGGAAACCGAACGACGGCTGTTCGCGGTCAGCGTGGCTGGCGGCATCGCGCTGACGGTTCTGACGGCGGCCGTGATCGTGCGCACGTTGTCAGCCCCGTCAGCCGAGGCCGATCAGGCGGCTGGAGTTGGCGACGCGGGATGGCCGGCGATCTGGGGCGCGGCGTTGGCGACGGCGACGGTATGGGTAGCCGTCATCTGGCTGATGATCCGCATGCTGGCCCATCAGCGCGAGTTGCTGCGGGTGCAGCGCCGGTTCGTCGCCGACGTCAGCCACGAGTTGAAGACGCCCCTGGCCCTGATTCGAATGGCCGCCGAGACGCTCGGCGCCGGGCGGGTGCGCGAGGCGGCGCGCGTGCACGAGTACCACGAGACGATCGCGCGCGAGGCGGAACGGCTATCGATGCTGCTGGACAGCATTCTGGACTTCAGCCGCATCGAATCGGGCAAGCAGCACTACGCCTCGGAAGCTTGTGATCTGGGCGAGGTCGCGCGGCAGGCGTGGGCGCTGTTCGAGCCGCGCTTCGCGCAAGACGGTTTCGACGCCAGTGTCGATATCGCTCAGCAGTTGCCGCCGGTCCGCGGCGATCGGCAGGCGCTCGGGCAGGTGATCGTGAACCTGCTCCAGAACGCGCACCGCTACGCCGGCGAGGGCAAATACGTGCGGCTGGTCGTGGCGCAGGAAGGGCTGGTGGTGGTGATCAGCGTTGAGGATCATGGCATCGGCATGACGCAGTCACAACTCGAACAGTTGGGCGACAGCTTCTACCGCGCACCGGACGCACGTGTGCGGCGGACGCGGGGGACGGGGCTGGGACTGGCGATCGTGCACCACATTGTCACGGCGCACCACGGCAAGCTGGAGGTGCACTCGCGGCCGGGACAGGGGAGCAAGTTCACCGTCTGGCTGCCGGTCGAGGCGCGCAGTGTGGACAGTGCGATGGAGCTGGACCGGGGCCGAGAGCGTAACTGAGCTGCCCGTGTGGGCGGGATGATCTGACCGAGTATCACACTGACTGTTCGGTACGGCGGACGCACAAGCGGGCGGCCATCTGGCGCAGGACGTGGACCGAGACGCCGAGTTGGCGCGCGGCCTTGCCGTAGTTCCAGCCGTTTTCAAACAGCGCCCGGGCCAGCATCAGGCGCTGGGCGTAGGCCAGGGAGGTAGCTGATTCGCCGGCTTCGGGCGGGACGTACCCGCGTCTCACCTCGAGAGAGAGGAAGCGCTCGCTGATTGGTTCTCCCTGGGTCAGTAACAGCGCCCGCTCTACCTCTGATTGCAGTTGGCGCACGTTGCCAGGCCAGTGATAGGCAATAAGCAGGGCCAGAGCCTCGTCCGTGAAGCCCGATTGCCGACAGCGATTGCGCCGCGCGGTAGCTTCGAGCAGGTGTCGGGCCAGAGCGGCGATGTCCTCGCGCCGCTCGCGTAGCGGGGGGACGTGGATGGGGAAGACGTTCAGACGGTAGAATAGGTCTTCGCGAAACTGCCCGCGGCGCGCCTCTTTCAGCAGGTCCCGGTGTGTGGACGCGATGATGCGCACGTCCGCTTCTTGTGAGAACGTCGCGCCGAGACGGCTGAAGCGGCGTTCTTGGATGACGCGCAGCAGCTTCGCCTGCGCGGGCGGGGGGATGTCCCCGACTTCATCCAGCAGCAGCGTACCGGCGTGGGCGCGTTCGAAAAGGCCGGCCCGGGGATTGGTGGCGCCGGTAAAGGCGCCGCGCACGTGGCCGAACAGCTCGCTTTCGAGCAGGGTCTCCGGGCAAGCGGCGCAATTGCACGCCACCAACGGCTGATCCCGGCGCGGGCTGAGGCCGTGCACATAGCGAGCGATCAGTTCCTTGCCGGTGCCGGTCTCGCCGGTGATCAGCACCGTGGCGCGCGTGGGCGCGACACGAACACACAGATCGAGTACGCGGCGCAGTGCGCGACTGCCGCCGACGAGGCTGGAGCGCGATCCAAGCTGGATGGGCGGATCAGCCACAACTGGACTCGCTGTAACGCGGCGCCGTTCGGCTGGCGGTCTGCCGCGCGCTGCTACTCGCTGGCCGGAAAGCAGTAGTGTGCTGCGCCCGCGCTGGTTTGTCCAGCCAGCCGACATGCGAGTGAGCGCCGGCGCTGCGTCAGGCGGCGTGTAGGTTGCCGTCCTCCAGCAGCAAGATGCGGTCGGCGTACGCGGCGACGCTGGGATCGTGCGTAACCATGACGATCGTCTGGCCGCCGTCGTGGAGGCCCTTGAGAAGTGACATGATGTTCGCGCCGGCCTCGGCGTCGAGGTTGCCCGTCGGCTCGTCAGCGAAGAGCACGCGCGGTTTGTGAACCAGCGCACGGGCGATGGCGAGACGCTGTCGCTCGCCGCCGGAGAGTTCGCGCGGGCGGTGCTTGATGCGCTCGCCCAGTCCCACGCGCTCGATGATGCTGAGAGCGTCGGTCCGGGCGGCATGCCGCTTTGAGCGCCACCATTCCCAAACCGAGCTGTCGATCATGCGCGCGATGAGCACGTTCTCCAGCACATTCAACTCGGGCAGGAGATAGTAGAACTGAAACACGAAGCCGAACTGCGTGCGGCGCAGGTGGATGCGATGGCGTTCGGCGGCGGAGAGTATGTCGGTGATGCCGGTGCGCAGGCGCCGCTGACCGGGGGGCGCGAAGATCTCCTGGCCGCGGAACAGAACGTTACCCTCCTGGGGCACATCCAGCGCGCCGAGAATGTGCAACAACGTGCTCTTACCGCTGCCGGACTTGCCCATGATGGCAACCAGCTCCCCGTCGGCCATACGCAGATCGCAACCGCGGAGCACGCGCAGCCCGGCCCGCCCCATGACGTAGGTCTTATGGATAGCGCTGGCCACGAGCAGGGGGTCATTCATACCGCAGAGCCTCCACCGGCTGCATCCCACCGGCGCGCCACGCCGCCGCGAATGCACCCAGCGTGGAGGCGATGACGGCGAAGACGATGACGACGACCATGTCGAAGGAGCGCACGGTGCTGGGAATCTCGTCGAAGGAGTAGACTGAGCGATCCCACACCTGCCAGGCCGGGTTCACATAGACCAGGAAGTCCTGGATTTCGTTGATATAGACGACGAAGTAGTAGCCGGCGACCGTGCCCAGGGCGCTGCCGACGATGCCGACCGCGGCCCCATAGATGAGGAACACGCACGCCACGCCCGCCGACGAACCTCCGATGCTCTTGATGATGCCGATGTCACGCGTCTTCTGGAGCACAATCATGTAGAGGATGCACAGGATCAGAGCGACGGCCACCAGCGAGATGATGCCGAAGAGAATCGTCACCAGTTGGCGCTCTTTCTCGACCGGGGCGATGATGTGGGCCTGCGACTGCTCCCAGGTCAGGACCGTGATGCGCTCGATCAGGCGCCGCTCGCCCGGGTCCAGCTTGAAACGCGGGTCAGCCAGGAAAGCGCGGTAGTGCTCCCGCAGGCGCTGGGCGATCGCGCGCGGGGCGACACCGTCGGCGATCTTGACCTGGATCTGTGAGCAGCGCGCGGGCACGGTGCCGATCGTGCGGCCCGTCTCGTCGACGCGCTCCGCCTCGTCCATGAGCAGCAGCTTCTGGAGCAGGCTGAAGTCGCAGTATACGTGCTGCGAGTCGATCTCGTAGATCCCCGTCCGCGAGTCGTCCACGTAGCGAAACTGCTGCTTGACCGGCGTCTCGAACGTGGCCGCATCGGTAATCGGGACCAGCGTAAGCGTCAACAGGCAACCGCGCGGGTAACCGGGGAAACGCTCGTAGCGCCCGTCGGGCAGCCGCTTGGCGATGATGTCGCGGCCAATGATCACGCCCGGGTAGGGCTCACCCACGTAACCGGGCGTGCGGGCCTCGTCGTTGAAGTCGTAGATGCCGGGGATCGGCGGGAGTCCCTCCTCACGCAGGATGACGTTGAGCTCGGTCTCCGCGCTGTCCTCGTCCGGTATGCCGGCGGCGCGCGACTGCGCCAGCGCCCGGGCCAGCGGCTCGGGCAAAGAGAGCCGCGGCACGGGGTCGCCGCCGGGCGTCGCGAGCACGCCCAGAACCGGCTTCTGTTGTTCGCCGAGGTTGGTGGAGCCGGGGTAGTGTTGTTCGTAGTAGAGGCTCTGCTTGAAAGCGTTGACGTCGTAGACATCCTTGAGCCGCAGGCCAACGATGCGGACCGTCCCGGTCTGCATCGTCTCGCGAAAGCGAATGATGCCGTAGGAGTAGAGCACCGGCGCAGCCTTGACGATCTCCGGCCACGCGCTGATCTCGTCGATGAACTCCTGATAGAGCGGGAAGCCGGAATAGGACTGGTTGTCGACGATGATGTCGCCCAGCAGCCCGCGGGCCTTGCTCTTGAGGTTGTCGAGGAACCCGCCCATGACCGACATGACGATCAGCACCATGGCGGTGCAGAGCATGACGGCGGCGATCGCGAAATAGGCGATGCGACGCTTGTAGAGATAGCGGAGTGTCAGGAAGAGCTTGTACACGTGCTCGCTGGTTCAGGGTTCCGGGGGTGGGTGGCCGTCGTCATTGTCCGCAGGACTCCGCCATCCGGCGCGGGCTGTAGCCGCCGGGCTTCTTGTTCAGCCCCACCCACAAACGGTGGGGCACCCGCTTGTACAAGCCAGATCGATACCGGTCGGGCGAGTGGTGCCAAGGTCCGCATCAGGGGGCAAGGTAACAGAAGTTGGGGGCGACGCCTACCCTGCCAGCGCTGCGGTTGCGCACTGTCCAGCGCGCGTACGCGCCGGCGGCACCGGGCCTAGTTCTTCTCCGGGCCTTGGTCGCGGGCGTGCAGCTCGGTGGCGCCGGTGACGGCCGCGGCATAGCCCTCGACTTCTCCGAGGACGCGCTGGCGGTACTCGTCGGCGAGATCCTGTCGCTGCTTCGGGCTCAGCCCGGTATCGGCGTACAACCAAAACTCAAACAGGGTCATGTCACGAACCCGGGCCAGCATGTCCACCGTCCGCGCCTCGACGATGGCGATCAGCGGGGCCAGCAACACCCGGGCCACCGGACCGACGTTGTGCGTCTTACATGCCGCGATGACCAGACGGTGGGTGCTGTCGCGCAAGCAGCTTCGCGTAGGCAGGATCAGGACCGAATCGGCCTCCGCCAGGATCTCCTCCGGTGCCCGCACGACTTCGCGCAGGCAGCGCGCATCGCAAGCCAGGGGCATACTTGACACAAACGTGCTCAGATCCGCACCGGTCGCGGCCGCGGCCGAGTGGACACCGATTTTGGCGGCTTGGAGCTTCTCGGCTACCTCGTCCTGGGCGCCGGTTGCCTCGCGCGCCACGGCGACCCGCAGTGTGGCCTCGAACAGTGCCAGCGCATCGCCGCCCGGCAGCGTTTCGCCCTGGTCGCGGACGATGATGACTGGACGAGTGGCCGGCGCAGCGACCATGCTGGCGTACTCGCGGGCCGTGCGGGCCACGGCGCGATCCAGTTCACCGGCGCCTACGCCATCCCCGGCATAGATGCACGCGTTCGGCGTTGTATACAGCGTGCGGCCCTCCCAGACGCGCGGCCAACCAACCGGGTCGTCCAGTAGGCGTGCCGGGGCACAACCCGCCAGGACCACAAGCAGGGCGGCGCCGACCAGAGGCTTCAGGTACATGCCTTCCTCCTGCTGCCGCGTGCGACAGGCAAGCGCGTGACGCGCGGCAGGATTTGTCCGCAGGATTGGACCCCAACCAGCGCTAAAAGTGAGGCAGCCGACAAATCCGGACAACCGGCATAATCCCTTCGCCCCGGCGGTGCGGCAACTGTGTCCACCGTCGGAACGCGGCCACGCCGTCGAAGTGGGTCCGCGCATCGCGCGCATGCTGGCGGTATGATGGGCAGCGCGTCCGAGGAATGCGGACACGGGATCGTCGGCCAGGCCGTCTTCACTCGCCGGCGTTTGAGACCAGAATGAACGAGAACGTCACCACCCGCCCTGCGCCGCACGTAGTCTGCGTCCCGCCGCCGGATGGACCCGGGCTGCCAATCGAGCGCGTCCGCGGCCCGCTCGTCGCGTGTCTGATCGGTGGCGGGTTGTGCTTTATGCTGGTCGTGGGCGGGGGAGGCACAGTGTGGCAATGGCTGCTGATCATGGCGGTGATATACGTCGGCGTTGCCATCGTAGTGGTCGTGCACCGGGCGCTGGTGAACAGGGCCTACCGCGTACAGCAGCAGACCTTCCGCGAAAAACGCGGCAACGACCGTTCCGATCCGCTCATCGCCGCCTTATGCCAGGCCTGGCCGACACCCGATCGCGTGCCGACGATCGATGCTGTGCGCGCCGCCCTGCGCGCGGCCCCCGGCGCAGACACCACGGAGCGGGCCTGGATCGTCTGCTTCGGCGAGGCCGACGTACCCGAGGTCGGTGCGCTGCATTTTGAACCAGAGATCGTCACCCCCACCGGGGCCGTCTGGCGGCAGCTCATCTGGCTGGCCATCGCCGGTGTACCGGCCACGTGGTGCCTGCTGGACGTGCTGCACCTGCTGCCGGGCTGGATACCACCCACGCGCAGCTTCATCGGGTGTTTCGCGTATTTCCTCACCGCCGGGATTATGGCGCTGGCGATATGGGTATGGCGGGGGATGATCCGGCCCACGTACCTGCGCCTGGCGCCGGGCATCATCCAGGTGCTGCAATACCGCTTCCGGGCCGACAAGCCGACCATCCGCAGCTATCCGATGGAACCCGGGACCCTGGCGGTCTTCACGCGTATCCGCAAGAGGCAGATCCTGGCCCTGAGCCGCAGCGAACAGAGCGACACGCTTGCATTCTCGCAAATGCGACACACTCAGTTGCGCGTCGATCAGACTTGGCGGGCCCTGCTGTCCAGCGCCTCGACGCCACCGCTGAGCACCGACGAGTTGCTCGGCTAGAGCCGATTCAGCGCGGATCGCGTATGATCCCCGTCATCCTGCAAACGAGGTGACGATGGCTGCTGTCCACATCGTATTCGCCGGCGGAGGTACCGGCGGCCACCTGTTTCCCGGCCTGGCGGTCGCACGCGCCGTGCGGCAACACGCGCCGCAAGCGAGTGTGACCTTCTTCACGACCAACCGCGATCTGGACCGGCAGCTCCTGTCCCCAACCGACTTCGCGCGCCTCCCGCAGCGCGTGCAACCGTTCCCCGCCCGACCGTGGTCGTGGCCGACCTTCCTTCTGGCGTGGCGCGCCAGCCTGCGCGCCGCACGGGAATTCCTCAGAGAACACCAGCCGCAAGCCGTGCTCGGGCTGGGCGGCTATGCCGCCGGACCGCCGGTAATCGCGGCCCGTCGCTTGGGAATCCGCACTGCCATCTTGAACCCGGATGCGCTCCCCGGCCGGGCCAACCGCCGCCTGGCCCAAGAGGCCGATCTTGTAGTGCTGCAATGGGACTGCTCGCGCAGCCACTTTCCCGTCGGGACGCACTGTCAGACGCTGGGGTGCCCGATCCGCCCCGACTTCGCCCAGGCCGATGGCCGCGCCGGTCGCCAACACTTCGACCTGGAGCCCGACCGGCCGCTTCTACTCGTCACGGGCGCATCGCAAGGGGCGCGCAACATCAACCAGATCATCACGCGCATCTGGCCGAGTTTCCTGTCCACCCATCCAGAGTGGCAGTTGCTGCATCTGACCGGACCCGCAGACGAGGCTACGAGCCGGGCGGCGTACGGCACCGCCGGAGTACCGGCCCAAGTCGTCCCCTTCACGCACGAGATGCATCTGGCCCTGGCGGCGGCCGATGCGGTGGTCTCGCGTGCCGGCGCTTCAACCCTGGCCGAGCTCGCCATCCTGGGCAAACCTGCGATCCTCCTGCCTTATCCCTATCACCGCGATCGCCATCAGCACGCCAACGCCCAGGTCCTGGTCGATGCCGGGGCGGCGCTGCTCGTCGAGGATCGATGCGATGCGCAGAAGACGGGCGGCCCCCTGCTCGCCGCGCTGGAGCTTCTGGCCGACACGAACACGCGTGGGAACATGGCCGCCGCCGCCCGCGCCGGTGCCCGCCCGAACGCGGCCCAGGATGTCGCGGCGTGGTTGCTGGGCCAATCACCGGAGTAATCGTCGGTCATCGGCCCGGCTCGCCGCTCCATGCGCGGGGCCCAAGCGACCCGCATGGCAATCTCAACGCTGCAAGCCGGCGACCAACAGCACACCCAGAACCACGAGCAGGATGGAAACCGCCGTGGCAAAGCCGCGTTCCGATGTGCGCCGGTGGATTGCCATGCCGGCGAGGATCCCGGCCAGCGACGCCGGCAGCAGCCACAATGCCGCCAGGCACGTTTCCCGCGTCAACAGACCGGCCCGAAAGTACGTGCAGCCGCGAACGAGGCTCATCAGGAAAAAGTACCACAGCAGCGTCGCCCGAAACGCACCTTTATCCAACCGATAGGCACGCAGGAAGATGATCACCGGCGGCCCGCCCGTACCGAACATACCGCCGAGCAAGCCCGAGACCAGCCCGATCGGGACGCTGATCCAGGCCGCGAAGCCGCGCCGCCGGCCGGCGTTGTCTTCACCGTTGGCAGGTCGATTCTCACCAGCGTTCGGCTGGTCAGCAGACGTCTGACGCTGTATGAGCAGGAACCACACCCCCGCGCCGGCTACGACCAGGCCCAATAGCCGCTTGAGCGCGGCGACGTCCCCGGCCACGAGAATCTGTGTGCCGATCCAGAGCCCAACGATCATGGCCGGCACCAGCCCGAGCAACAGCCGTGCCCGGGCGCGGCGCCACTCGTGTGCCAGGACCCAGACTTCCGTCACAAACGTCAGCAACAGCAGGATCGTGACCGCGGCGGCCAGATCGGGCAGCACCAACGCGAGCAGTGCCACCGCGAACATACCCGCCCCAAACCCCACCGTGGCGTAGATGAGCTGCGCCACCGCCATGATGAGCGCACAAGCGACCAGCGTGATCGTGTCGGGAAAGAGCTCGGGCATCAGCAGCAGGCTATCGCTTGAGGTACATGCACGCCAGCGGCGGCGTCCGAGCCGCCACGCTACTCGCCGCGCCGATGCGGATCACGATTCGGACTTGCGTCACCGGCCCACGGCTGACACAGCCGTGCCACCCTATTCACCCATTGCCACGTGGCAAGATCGGGTGGCACGGCCGCGTCGGCCGTGAGGGCGTGCGCCCCTGCTCTTGAGCAGTGTGGGAGCTTTGCGCTAGGATCCACGACAGGTTGTTCAGGCGCGAAACGCCCCTGCTCGAGAGCAGTGGCACACCTCCGAAGATCATGAAAGCAGTGCCGCCATGCTGCCGGCTGCGCTATGCGAGCATCTCACCGATCATACGGCAGACGGTGACGCTTGCCTGCGAGTCTTCGAGGGCAGCAACGGTTTCTTCCACCTGCCGGACCATCACCCGGCGCCAAGCCTCATCAGTTAGCAAATCTGCCGCCACGCGCGCCACCGCGCCTGTATCGGGCACGAAGGGCATAAACTCGGGCACGACGCGGCGGCCGGCCAGGATGTTGACCAGCGACAGGTGCGGGGTCTTCAGAATGAAGCGGCCCAGGAGACGGTGGATCAGCGCGAGCAGCCGGCCGGCGTCGTACATCACGACCATTGGCTTGCGATAATGGGCCACTTCGAGCGTCGCGGTACCCGAAGCAGCCAGCACCAGATCGGCCGCCGTCAACAGGCTGGCATTGTCGCCAACCACGAGGTCGGCCTCGATTTCAGCGGAGTCCAAGTGGTCTTGGATCTGACCGCGCCGCTCAGCGGACATGCAGGAAACCACGGCGTGCAGCGCGGTGCCCGCCGCGCGCAGCCGACGGACAACGTCCAACTGCCGCGGCAAGATCGCGTCGATAACGTGGCGGCGCGAGCCGGGCAGCAGGGCCACAACCGGTTTGCCCGGGGAGCGTAGCCGCTCGACGACCGCCGGCTGCGACACCTGCCGACGCAGCGCTTCGAACAGTGGGTGGCCGACGTACGTCGCGTTGATGCCGAAGCGGCGGAAGTAGCGCTCCTCGAACGGTAGGATGCACGCCAAACGGTCCACGTTCCCTGCGATCTGCCGATTACGTCCCGCACGCGAGGCCCACGTCTGGGGCGCGATGTAATAGAGCACGGGCAGACCGAGTTGCTTGGCCTTCCGCGCCAGGCGCAGGTGCAATTCCGGCGAATCCAGCAGGATTACTAAATCAGGGGGCTGCTCGCGCCACGAGGACTCGACCAGTCTTGCCGCCCGCCAAGCACGTCCGATCACCGAGAACACGCCGGTCAGCATGGCGGCGTGCGAGGTAAGATCGGCGAGCGTCTCCGCGCCGGCGGCGCGCATGCGTGGCCCGGTCAGGCCGTAGAAGCGGCACGCGGGCAACAGCTCCTTAGCAGTGCGGATCAGCGACGCCGCGTGGACGTCCGCCGAATCTTCGGCGACCGAGATGAAGATGCGTGCGCGACGCGTCATGGGCGCGATGGGCGGTGCATCAGCCACCGTCCTTGAACTTCACCTCTTCCCCGCCCTTGCTGGCGTTCTCCTTGGTGAACACGCGCGTCGGCAGGGTGATGCGCTTGTCGACCTTCTCGCCGTTGAGGATTTTGAGCGCGACGTCGAGGCCCACTTCGCCCGGCGTCGGATACAAGAGCGTCGCGGTCAACTCGCCGGTCTTGACCCAGCGGACGCCCTCGTTGGGCAGCGCGTCTATGCCGATGACGCGGATTCCCTCTTCCCGGCCGGCCGCCTTGGCCGCTTGAAACGCTCCGTGGGCCATGGGGTCATTGTGGGCGTAGACAATGTCGATGTCGGGATGGACTTTGAGGGCGTCCTGCATGATCGAGTAGGCCTTGTCCTTCTTCCAATCGCCATCGAGCCCGCCCAGCACCTTCACCCCCTTCTCCTTGTCCACAACGTCGTGAAAGCCATCGCGGCGTTCCTGGCCCGGCGTGGAAGCCAGCCCGCCACAGATTTCGAAGACCAAGCCCTTGGCTTTGCCCGGACCGCCGAGCATGTCGACAATCACCTTGCCTGCCGCCCGCCCGATGAGCTTGTTGTCGCCGCCCACGAAGCAGGCGTAACCCTTGAACATCACGTCCCGGTCGAGCACGACCACCGGGATCCCCGCCTCGGCAGCCTCCTTGACGACGCCGGTCAGGCCGGCGGCTTCCTTTGGGCTGATCAGGATCGCGTCGACGCCACGGTGGATGAACGAGCGCATCTGCGCCACCTGCAACTCGGTCTTGTCATCGGCATCGAGCACGTCGAGCCGCACGTTGGGATAGGCCTGTTCGGCATGTGCGATCAGGCGCCGATTAAACTCGACCCGCCAGGGCTCCTTGACCGTGCATTGGGAAAAGCCAATGACGTAGTCGTTCGCAGCCGGCGCGGCCTTGGTTTCGGCCACCGCCGGCATCGGATCGGCCAGCATAGTCGTCAAGAGCAGCGTCGCGACAACCCACACTTTAGCAATCAGACGTTTCATCATGGCTCTCCTCTGATCCGCGGCACAGCGGCCACGGGCTAACGGCGTGTAATCAGCGAACGCAGCCCCGCCATCACGTTCCCGCTCTGCAAGGCGGCGGCTCCGACGATGATCACGCCTTTGACGATTTCCTGAATCTCACTGGAAACGGCCTTGAGTTGCAAGATGTTCGTCAGGTATCCGAAGATCATCACCCCCACGAGCGTGCCGAGGATGCTCCCGCGGCCTCCCATCAGGCTGGTGCCGCCGATGACCACGGCGGCGATCGCGTCCAGTTCCTTCATCATGCCCGCGTCGGCTTTGCCCTGCGTGTACTGGGCACAGTAGAGGACCGCGGCGAGGCCGGCCAGGAAACCACTGGCCGTGTAAACGAAGATTTTGACCCGGTCGACCGCCACGCCGGAGAGACGCGAAGTCTCCTCGTTGCCGCCCACCGCGTAGATATAGCGCCCCAGCGGCAACTTGTGCAGCAAGAACGCGGTGAACGCCCAGCCGCCAAACAGGAACAGCCCGGGAATGGGGATCAGCTTGAGCTCTCTGACCTTGCCACTGCGGAGGGTCTGCTCGCCCACCGTGAGGATGGTCCCGCCCAGCTTCTCGAAGGATTCCGGGGCACCGATCTGCTCGCCCGTGACGGTGTAAATGGCATGAATCTGGCCACCGAAACCAGCGACGTACTTGGCCAGCCCCACCGCCGAGATCATCATCGCCAGCGTCACGATAAACGGCTGTAGCCGCGTCTTGGCGATGATCGAGCCGCTGAGCATGCCCATCATGCCCCCCACCGGCGGAACGACGAGCAAAACGGCCAGGGTGGAGAAGCCGGTCGGCACATAGCCCCAGGCCCACCAGACGATCGCCACGGCCGCAATCACCCCGGTCACCGCCGCCGCAATCGGCTTTCGCTTCCCCAGCCGACCAGCCACAAGACCGCCCAGCCGGTAACCGATCAGCCCACCGAAGATCAGCAGGGCCGGCAGCAGTAGGGCGTGGGCCCGGCTGAAGTGTTCGAAATCCGTCCCCGGCCGCTGCATCAGGAGCATGGCGCAGACCACGGTACACAGCGACATCACACTGCCGACCGACAGATCGATGCCCGCGGTCAGGATGACCATCGTCATCCCCACCGCGAGTATGCCGTTTACCGACACGTACCGGAGGACATCGCGCTGGTTGTCGATCGACAGGAACTCCGGCGCAACCAGACAGCCTGCAACAAACAACAGGAGCAGCCCGGCAAACAAGGTGACATACCGGCCCCAGCCGCCGAGTTTCGAACCAACCCTAGCCATAAGACTGTGGATCGTACCCGGACTCGGGTGCGTGGGCCACGACGTCGCCGCAGTTCAGCAGTCGGTGGCCGGTCCGCCGGCCTCACCGACGACTGACAAAGATGCCCATGTTGAGGATTTCCGCCAGAACGTTGTCGCCGCCCGCCCCCGAATGGCGCATCAGAGCGCAGGCAATGACACCGATGAGGGGGACGATGTTGACGGCCAGCAGTGCGAACGGATGCAACCACTCCCAATTGGCGGTTGTGGTCGAGACAGTCCCAATGCCGTGCAGCGCGAAGACGACATTGTGCGAACACAGGACCAGCAAGGTCAGCACAATCGCCAGCGCCGTGCACGAGTACCCGACCATCCCCGCCGACCGCTGCACGACGCCGAACAGAATCCAGGCGATGGCGAACGCGAGCGCGGTCCGCAGCAGCATGTTCAGGAACAGGACCGGCACGTAATAGGCGCCGAGCATGGTCAGGCCGGCCAGCAAGACCGCTGTCGGCACGCCGAACGCTGCCGCCCGCAGCATTCCCTTGGCGGGTGTCCAGTCCTCATCGTCCTGGTCGTCCTGGTCGTCCCACCCGAGCGGATCGTTGAGCGTTTTCATCGTCACGACCTCCACAGACCTGGGCACCGGCTGCGTACGTCGGAGGACGCGGAATTGTTGGGCAACCGTGCGCCGCCAATATAACCGCGCGGCGTTGGGCAGACCGTTCCAAAAGGGCGATGGTTTCCGAACGGGCGTTCCGCGAGGCATGGCGATTTATAGGACAGTCGGATCGTGACGCCTGGTCCCTACCGCCGATTGCACATTTGACCGACCGTTTGCCCTATAATGAAATGGTTCATCTTTTGGCCACAGGAACCTCACCGGTGAGTTCCATGAAAGAAACCTATGTGGCGGCGGCTCCGATCACGCCGACCAACGCGATGGTCATTCGTGGCGATGCTGCCCTGGCGCCGGGAACCTACGTGCTGCCAGAAGGCCTCACGATCGCCGCCGACGGCATCACGCTCGAAGGCCACGGTGCCACCCTGATCGGCGCAGGCCGCCGGGGAACCGGGATCACGCTCGACGGACGAGCCGGCGTCACCATTCGCAACGTACGCCTGCGCGACTACGAGCACGGCATTTGCGCCCGCAAATGTCGAAAACTCCGCCTCGAACGCAACCAGATCGCCTCCACCGGCGAGGTCGCCGCCAACACCGTGTTCCTCGACATCTGGCGCCCGGCGCACGAGGCCTACGGCGGGGCCATCCTGCTCGACCACGTGGACGATTCCGAGGTCGTCGAAAACGACATCCAGCACCAGATGTGCGGGCTGCTGACGTACTACTGCAACCGGCTGACGGTGCGTGGCAACCTGGCCAACTACAACAGTGGCTATGGTCTGCACCTGTTCGGCACATCCGACAGCGTATTCGAGCAGAACTGGGCCGACTACTGCTGCCGCTATGAGCCGCGTGGCCCGCGCATCGGCCACATGGGCGCGGACGCCACCGGTTTTCTCATCGTACAGGGTTCGTGCCGCAACGTGTTCCGCGGCAACTACGCCCGGCTGGGCGGCGACGGGTTCTTCCTGGCAGGTATGGCGCCGTCCGGCGTATATGCGCCCTGCAACGACAATCTATTCGAAGAGAATGATGGCTCGCACAGTCCCAACATAGCTTTTGAGGCCACGTTCAGTTCGGGCAATATCTTCCGCAACAACAAGGCCGACCGCTGCAACTACGGCTTCTGGCACGGCTTCTCCGCCGAGCACATCATCGAGAACAACAGCATGGTGATGAACCGGCAGGCGGGCATCGCCGTCGAGAACGGCGTCGGCTTCCAGGTGCGCGGCAATCAGTTTCAGCGCAACGGAGCTGGGATTCTGCTGTGGTCAAAGCACGAGGATACCTGGCTGGACGCGTTGCCCGAGCGGCAGACGGTCTACGGTTGGCTGATCGAGCGCAACACTCTCACCCGCAATGGCACCGGGATCTATATCGCCGCCGACCGCGATCACGGCATTCGCCCGATGCCGCCGGAACTGTGCGGACGGCCCGAGCAGCGCCCGCACGACAACACCATCCGGGGCAATGACATTCAGGACAACCGCATCGGCATCGAACTGGTCAGAGCTGATCGCACACACATCGAGGACAACATCATCAACCGCAACGTCGAATGCAATGTGCGCCAGGACGATGCGGCGGAAACGCTGCTGCGCAACAACCTCGGCAGCGCGGGCGGATACTTGTAGCCTGGCGCGCGCGGGCCCGCTGGAACCGGGGTGCCGGGAAGGTCAACGCGGTACCGCCGTGCCTCAGTCCACAAGCCGACGCAGGGCCGACAGCAATGTCCAGATGCGCAACTCGTAGGCCGCCCAGACTGACATCGCGATGGCGGTCAGCAGGATCGCCACCTTGCAACGGTAGACGACGCGTTCGAACTGCACAAAGGCGGTCGGGTCGCGCGCCAGACGCTGCAAGAAGCGCGAGCGTGAGGATATGGAGGAGTGCCGCCAACTACGCGCCTCGGGCGCGATTCCGTTGAGCACTGCGACTTCATTGAGGGCGTCGCTGAAGACGTGTGCCGCAGTGGCACAAATAAGATCGGTTGGCTGGGTCGCGGAAATCACGCGCTCAGCCGCCGCGGCTGCGTCCGGCGCCACATGGTTGCCGTGCAGGGCACAGGGCTGGACGCAGGGCAGACCGGTCAGCACCAGCGCGCGCGCCCCGAAGAGGTCGGCCTGACGTTCAAAGCGGCGTGATATCCAGCCGAAGACAACACCCCACTTGAGCAGCAGCACGCCCGCCCCGATCGTGGCCACGATCTGGTACGTCTCGCGCTGCTCGAACTGTCGGCCGCGCACTGAAAACACCGTGATGAGACAGCCGCTGATCAGCGCGAAGAGCAGGTAGTACAAGATGTGATGCCGTTTGACGTGGCCGGCCTCGTGCCCAAAGACGGCCTCGATCTTGCGGTCATCCATCTGTTCGAGCATCGCGTCCGTAATCAGGACATAACGCAACGGCGCGATGATCCCCATCACGGCGGCGTTGACAATCATGCCCCCCGAGTGCCAGACGAGGATTTCCCGGCAGCGCACGCGCAGCTTGCGCCCCAGCATGAGCAGTTGATCGCGCAGCGGACCGTCGGGCAGCCGTTCGGTCACCCAGACGTACCGCACAATCACCGGCGCGATGATCGCAACCAGACCAGCCGACGCTCCCAACAGCACATCCGGCATGAAGGGTTGTCCGAAAATGGCCTGTAGACGGGTCTGGTACAACTCGATCACATCCCGCGCCGCCAGGATGAGCAGCAGCGGGATCAGGATAAAAAGCACCTGGTGCCGGAAGTTGTAGAGCAGGTAGGTACCCAGTGGCCAGACGGGACGGACCGGCTTGCCGCGGAAAAGATATATCTCCAAGGCGATTTGCCGCACCGCCCGATCGGCCGGATACGCTACCACCCACACCAGCAGCAGTCCGAGCAAGAACGGCAGCAGAGAAAGCACCCCGGGAACCACGGGCCACTGTCCCACCATCGGCGTCCGCCGACAAAGCAGTGACCAGTCGGTGCAGATCAGCAGGCCGATCTGCGTGACGGCCAGCACAATCTGAGTCAGCAGCATGCCGCGTCCGAACCAGAACTGCCCCTCGCCCGGGTCACTCGGCTTCAGCTCCAGCAAACGCAGGGTCCGACGGGCGGCGAGCCCCGCCATCAGCGCGGGCAGCAGGACCGCCGCGGCGACCACCGTCCCGATCAGCGCCGGACTCGTGACCCAGCTATAGAGCGGCCGCGGGAAGGCGAGAATAACCGACAGAACGCCGATGACTACCAGGAACATACTTTGGGATAATATGTCAAAGCCCGTTTGGCTTCACCTGCCGACCTCGACCCCGGCGCGGAGTGTCGTCCCCATGCGCGTTAAGATCTGTGGAATTACGAACCAGCGCGACGCGAACGCGGCCGCTCGCTGCGGGGCCGATTTGATCGGCCTGATCCGGGCCGCGAGCCCACGGCAGGTAGAACTGCAAGTCGCGCGGCAAATCGTGCGCGATCTGTCGGATGCCACCGGGTCGGTCCTGCTCTTCCGCGATGCGCCGCTTGAAGAGGTGACCGCCGAGCTGCAAGCCACCGCAGTGCCATGGGTGCAATTGCACGGGCGCGAGTCGGCGGAATACGTGCTGGGCCTGGCCCGCCGGTGCCCCGCGGTTCGCATCATCAAGGCTTGGGAGATCACGCCACAGACCTCGCTGGCTGAATTGCTGGCGTACGTGGCGGAGGTAGCCACGTCCGGCGGCCGGCTGGACGTGGTTATCGTGGATGCTCCGAAGGGTGGGCCGCATCCCGGCTTCGAGCGGATGGCCGCGATCGCGCACGCCTGGCGGGGGCAGCCGTTGCCCGAGTTGTGGCTGGCTGGCGGTCTGACGCCCGAGAATCTCTCTGCCGCCGTGGCAGCCGGCCAGTACGACGGCGTGGACGTGGCCAGCGGAGTGGAGTCAGAGCCGGGCACCAAGGATCACGACGCCGTCCGACGCTTCGTCGAACTCGCGCGGCGACTGTAGGCCACTTGGCGCAGAAGGCGTAACTCTTTATCCATAAACTGCTTGCGCGCCACGCACGCCTCAATGCAGGTTCTCCACCTCGCATAGCAGATCGATTCCAAACCTGCCCCCCCCGCTCTGTTGCCCGCCGCGTGCTTCGTGGACGACCGTTTGGCAACGGATGTTGCCGATGACATACGCAAGTCGCGCCGTCGCAACCGCCGATAGCGCGCGTAGAATGTCGACGGAGACTTAGCCTGTCAGAACCACTGGCGCGGGCCTTTGTGCCTGCGCAAGGCGGGCAGAGATGCCCGCCCTAGTGTGGTGTCTCACGATTACGGCATCGTATCCAAGCCCGAGCCGCGACCGTCAGGGAGCGGTTGCCGGCGGCGCCGACCGATTCTCGATACAACCGCTCCCTGACGGTCGCGGCTCGGAAGGATGTCGTAATTGTAGGACACTACAATAGTCCGGTTCTGTCAGAAGTTCGTAGGTACTGCGGAGAGGCAGCGCGTGCCAGGCAACGCCTACAATGGGGCACCCGGAGAGAAGGACGCCGCATCGGCCGAAGGGGCAAGCGGCAAGCGACCGTACATCTGCATCTTGTTCGAGTGCTGCAACGTGTATCAGCGCGTGTATCGGCGACCAGACCAGCGATTCTACGTTGGCCGGTGTCCATGTTGTTTGCGAGCGGTACGGGTACGGGTCGGCTGCGACGGAACAAATGAGCGCTTCTTCACGGCGTGCTGACGCGGCGTCGGCAACCACGCTGACGTGCTGGGGCGTCAGCCCTCGTCTTCCCGCGTTGTCTCGTCCGAGCTGCGATCAGGTTCGCGTTCCGGCGCGGTAAAAGCGTCGGCGTTCGCCCTGCGCAGGTGGTCTCGGAAGCTGACGTGAGCCCTGACATATGGGCTCTGCTCGCGCCCTTCGAGGGCGGCCTGGATGGTACTGGCCGCCATGCTAAGGTGCTCGGCAGCCTGGGCCGTGTCCACCGTTGATAGCAGGTAGTACACGGTCGCCAGCCCGGCCTGCGGCAGCCACTTGGCAGTGGTTGGAGTGCTATTGACCAGGCGTTCGTAGGTGCTGCTGGCCTTTTCGAGCGCCTTCAGCGCCTCATCCCGGGCCACGTCCACGACTTCTTTTAGGGGTTGGGCGTCGAATGTGCCGCCCGTGATGTCCGCGAAACGCTCGAGGACGCTAATCTGCTTGCTGACCGCGGTGATCCGCTGGGCGTAGATGCGGCCCAACAGGGTCTGGGCGGCGGCTTCGGCACTCGGGTCAACCTGGGATACGTAACGGTCTTCGACAATCATCTTCAGACGCGGGTTCTGGCGGTTCGCCTCGCGGCGACCTTGCAGTGACTGAGCATCGCCTTTCCACGCATTGGCCGCTTGCGCCGCCTTCAGCGCCTCGTCTTCCTTCTTGAAAGCGTCGGCCGCGAGTTGCTCAAACCCCACCATGAGCGCTTCCTGGCGGGAGCGGAGTTCGGCCAGACGCGAAGTATACCGGCCTTCCTCCTGCTCGGCCGTCCGTCCGGATTCGCGCACATACGCGACCCGATCGGTCAAGCCCTTTTTCGCCGTGGTCAGCCGCTTCTCGCGTTCCTGGGCGATGACCAGGCGCCGCCGCAACTCCTCGAGGCCGTAGAGCGGACCAGCCCCGCGGATCTCGCCGACCAGCAGATCTTCGTCGTCGAGTTCAACGTCCTTGGTGCCACCGTAGGTCAGCAACTGCTCCTGTTCCTGCAACGTTCGCAAGCGCTGGTTGAGCGCGACGTAGCCCGTGCGATAGGCGTTGAAAGACTCGTCGTTGCCGGCGACAAACCCACGCTCCTCCAGTTCCAGCAGCTCGGTCCGGGCCTGCTGGAGCTCGGCTTGCGCCTCGGCCAGAGCCGTCTCACGTTCGGCCACCTGTGCCGCCAGGGCCTCGCGCTTTACGCGGGCGTCGGTCTGCAACGCTTCGATCTCTTCGAGGTCCGTCTGCAAATCGACCAGGACTTCGCTGACGTCCAAACCGGCGTACAGGTCGCCGTGGCCCTGGGCCAGTTTCCACTCGGCCCCCAGCGCGAGCAGGCGCGCTTCCCGCGTATCGAGTTGGCGCCGCAACTCCTGGGCCTCGGCCAGCAAAGCCGCCGCCCGGACATACTCCACCATACCCTCGGCGTTAGCAACGCCGAGCACCGTGGGTCCATCTCGGCTAGCACTGCGGGCATCCTGAGCAGCCTGAGTAAGCAGGGCCTGGTTGTCGCGCAGCAGTTGCTCCACGCTGCCGATCGCCGCCCGAACACCGCTGGCGTTGGCGCGGAACGGCTGCACTTCGCTAGGCGGCAGGCCCATGCGCTCGTCGCGCGCCCGCAAGCGCCGCACTGCTTCGGAGGATTCCTGGTTGAGCTGATCAAACGTCTCCTGAGACTTCTCGATCAGCGCTTCCAGGTCCGCCTCTTTCAGGGTGGCGAGTTGGGCGTGCCGTTGCAGCCGGGGCAGGTATGTGTCGTAGCGGTGCAGTTGGCGCCGGGCCTTGGTAGCCTGGACCAGAGTCTGCTCAGCGGTCTTGCTCTGCGCGGAGCGGAGGTTCGGGGCCACGAACCCCGCCGCCACGACCGCGGCCGCGATCACGATTCCAATGACAATGGGCGCTTTCAACGTCGAACTCCGTGCGCAGGGCCCTGTGGACCGGCCATACATAGA
This sequence comes from Planctomycetota bacterium, assembly GCA_018814045.1. Taxonomy (GTDB): domain Bacteria; phylum Planctomycetota; class Phycisphaerae; order UBA1845; family Fen-1342; genus JAHJAR01. The sequence goes on from JAHJAR010000121.1 coordinate 38,412, forward strand.
CCATCCCCGTCAAACGGGAACCCTTCGTTTAACCCGCGGACCCTCCGGTGTCAATGTTTGGCGGGCGACACGAAGGGTGCGCCGGGCAGATACAGCCGCGGCGCGACCGGACAACGTCTGATATTACCGGTGATCGTTAACCAAGCGCTGGACCAATTGTCGCCATTCGCCACCGCCAGCGCTGCCGGTCAGGCGTCCGGTCCGGTCGATGGCGAAGACGCGCGGGAGCTGCCGCACACCCCAGCGGCGCGCGAACTCGTTCGCCCAGCCCAGCCCGTCGTGAAACTGGGGCCAACTGACGCCCAGGTCGCGGCAGGCGGCCTCCATTTCGGCTGCGGTGCTATCCAGGTTTACGCCCGCAACGCGGAAGCTGGGATAGTCCGCGCGGAAGGCCTCGATCTCGCGCACGTAACGGCACGCCCCCGCATCGAAGCCGGCCCAGACAACGATCAGGCACGGGGTCCCCAACCATTCGCGCGTGTCGACCCGCGCGCCATCCGCCTTCTCAAAAGTCAGCCAAAAAGGGTGTCCGACCGCTTCTTCGCGGTGCAGTTGCGCTTTCAGCGAATTCGTGGACGCGTGGTTCGGAAAGTGCTCTTCCAGACGGGAAACCAGGGTTCGCAGTTCCGCCCGGTCGCCGCGGCGCAGGGCGTCCTCGAACAACAGCGCTGTCAAGCGCGGGGCGTGGCGGCCCCCCGGGCAGCGTTCAACGTACTCCCGATAGGCCCGCAGCAGCGCCTCATCCGGTCCTGCCCCTGGCATCGACGTGGGTTGCGACGCGGCTGGCTGGCGCACGCGCTCGCAGATGATCTTCCAGTAGGCCGCTTCGTCGCGGGCGGCGTCACTAGGCGGCTTGCGCAAGTACTCGCGCACCCGTGCGCATAGCGGTTCCAGCGCCCCGCCCGAGAGGCAACCGATCTCGAACAGAGCGGCCAGTTCGAGGCGCACCGCCTCGTCGTGGTGCTCGCCGCCGGGATAGAGCGTCAGGTACAGGCGCGCATGCTCGAGCAGGGCCCGTTGGCGCACCAGTTCATCGGCCAAACTCGCGGTCTGGGGCTGCGTCGTCGTCCGGGGTTCCCGTAGTTGCTCGATTTCGCGCCACAGCTTGTCTTCGTTGGCGGCTGTCTGCGACGATCCGAGCCTGGTGGCGCCAGCGCCGTCGTCGGCGAGACACGCCGCCGACGCCGCACCGATCCAGAGGATGCCGCCAAGCCAAAGGGTCGAACTGAGAAACCGGGTGACCAAGCGGGAATCTGACTCCCTAGATACCGTCCGAACCACCGTGGGCGCCATCCTAGCAAAGGCTATTGGCGGAGACCAGCGCGTAGCGGCCAATCGGTCGCGGTCGGTTACCAGAAGATCCAGTCGTTGCTGGCGACGACGTAGATATATAGCGCCAGGTTGGTCACGCCGTGCGTGATGATCAGGCACAACAGGCTCTTCTTCCAGTACAGCAGCCCGTTATACGCGAACCAGCAGAAGACGCTGACCAGCCAGTTGTCCGGGTGCTCGAACATCGACAGCAGCGAGATACCGAGGAACGAGAACCAGGTGAACCTGCCCAAGGGCACCTTCTCAAAATCGCTCCAACTGACAAAAGCGCGCAGTAGAAAGCCACGCCAGAAGAGCTCTTCCACGATCGCCACCGTGACCGTGGCCACGGCGATACGCATGACGACTGTCGTCCAGAACAAGCCGCCCACGCCCAGCTTCTCGCGCGGATCGATTGCTTCGAACGTCCCGGGATAGACTGGCAGGTGTTGGGCAATGCCGAGCCAGTTGAAGAAATGCTGCCCAGCCACCCAGCCGGCCGCCACCAGCACGCCGGCCACGAACGCGATCCCGATGTGAGCCCGACCGAGCGGTGGCAGGTGCCGCCATACGAGCCACACGACGACCAGCCCGCCCGCGCCCCGGATCGCGCCGGCCAGAGCCCGCCACTCGTACGGGAGCATCCCCTGAATGCTCAATAGCAGCAGGTAGGCCATGAAGGGGGCGATGAGGACCCAGTCGGGACGCAGGGCCAGATAGCGGTCCAATCGGTGACGCCAGCCGCCGCTGGGCGTGGTTTCGGTGGAATCGGGCATCTGCTCTTCCGTCGGCTCCGGGAGAGCCGGGTCCAGTGCGTCTGGGGGCACGGATTTCCGGCACCGCGAACGGCGCGATACTATAACGGTCTAGTCTAGTGTCTCACAATTACGACATCTTTCCGAACCGCGACTGTCAGAAGGGAGCGGTTGGGTCGAGGACCGGTCGGCGTCGCCGGCAACCGCTCCTTAACAGTCGCGGCTCGGGTTTGAATACGATGCCGTAATTGTGAGACGCTGCACTTGCTGGCCGCGTCGAACACAGCGGCCGGGCACGGTTTCCTGTTTCGGGGTCGCAAGGTTACGATGTTGTCCCGGTCAGGCGGAGCCTAACCCGGACCGCGCCCGCGTGTCCACCGGAGGTACGCACGGCCCCGCCCCGCCTGCGGTTCGCCGGCAACATCTGAGTACAGGTTTCCGCACAGGAGCGGCAAATGCGCAACTATCGAATCCTCGCAAGTGGAATGATCGCACTATTCGGCCTCAGCCTGGCAGCGGCCCAGGACGCGTTGGACGAGCAGACCAAGCTGCTCAGCAAACGTGCCGCCGAAGCCGACGCCTACCGCAAACTGGCCGAATGCGTTTACGGTCTTCAGATCAATTCGGCCACGTATGTGAAGGACTTCGTGGCCGAGTCCGACGACATCCGGACCGAGGTCGACACGCTGGTGCGCGGCGTTCGTTTGGGCACGCCGATCTGGTATGAGGACGGATCGTGCGAGGTGCCGGCCGAGGTCACCGTGGCCAAGGTGGTCGAGACGCTGCGCACAGCGCACGACCGCCACTACAAGGGCAGCAGCGTCAAGACCAGCGATTTCGAGTCGATCACGCGACGAATCGAAAAGAACGTCATTAAGGTAGTTGGCATGGGGGCCCCGCGTGAGGAGCCGCCGCCGAGCTTGCCGGCGGATGTGGCCGAATCGCTGGGATACCCCCCGGAGAGCGTGAATCGTTCGCTGCCGGACATCTGGCGCAAGATCGGTCCGCAAGCGCGGCTGATGGCGCAGCGCGCCGCCCGCACTGACGCACAACGCCGGCTGGCCGAGCGGATCAAGGGTTTGCGGCTGACATCTCGTACGCTGGTCCGCGATTTCGCCGCCGAGAGCGATGTGATCACGACCGAGCTGGATGCGTTCCTCAAGGGCGCGTTCGAAGTCGGGCCGTATTACCACCACCACGACGAGTTGATCGTCGAGGTCAAAATGCGCATCCCGACCGAGCAGGTCATCACGGCCGTCAAGACACTGCACAGCCGGTTGTACAAGGGTGACGACATCGAGGGCTCGGATATCGAGAAGATCACCAAGACGATCATCAAGAAGGACTTCGACGCGGTCGGCATGGGCGTGCCGCGGCCCGAGTACATCCGCCGTTATGCCGCGCAGAACGCCCCGGAGCTGCCGGCCTGGTCGATGGAGGAGATTGCGGCTGAAGGCGAGGGCACGGATCCGGAGATTGAAACACCCCAGGGCAAGCTGCGGGCCGCGCGGGCGGCCGAGCTGGATGCGCGCCGCAAACTGGCGGAGCGCATCGCGGGTCTGACGATCCGCTCCGAGACCGTGGTGCGTGATTTCGTTACCGAGCACGACTACATCGCCACCCAGGTGGACGCGGTCATCGTCGACGCCCTGGTGGCCAAGACGGTCTTCTCCAGCGACACCGCCACCGTCACCGTAGCCGTCCCCGGCATCCGCGTCTGGAGCGTGTTTAATGAGGAGTTGCGGCGGGAGGCGCGGCGCTAGCCCGGCTTCCGAGCAGCAGACAAGACCGAGCCGCGACCGTAAGGGAGCGGTTGCCGGAGCGGCCCGCCGGCGAGTTGACTCCCACGCCTCCGTTTGAGCTCAGGCTCTGTCAGCTACCCGTGGGAGAAACCCGCCGTAACGGACATGCAGCGCCGAACCATATACGGCGCGCCAGGAACGGCGATACGCAGAACGTGGAACGGCTTGGCGGCGTCGGTCCGCCAGAGTCGATTATCAGTATGGAGGTTGCGATGCAAACCTGGATTCGCCGCCTGGCGCTCGGACTGTGTACGGCGGTGGCGTTGTTCGTGTTGAGCGGGTGTGCCGAGCACGAACACCGCAAAGTCCGTGTGGTCGAGGAGCAACACGAGGGCGAAGTGGTCGACGAGGGCCACGGCGAGATGGTGGTCGAATAGTCGCCACGCTGACGCCACACTGCACGCATGCACACACAACTCCCCCGCCGGCGTGGTAGCACAACGCAGCGGGCCTGGTGGAGTAGCACTCTGGCCGCACCAGGGCTGGTCTGCTTGCTCGCCACGGCCGCGGGCGATGACGGTGTGTCGGGCGCGGATCGTCCGTACCTCGAGCAGGTGGCCTTGGCGCAGGCCCGCAGTGGGCTACTCGTGCTGGTCCAGGACCTGTCGCTCAAGTCCGGCGTCTCACTCGGGGCGTGGGCCGCCCAGGACATCGCTTTTGACCGGGCCCTGCGCCTGTGGGTACGGACGCAGCCGCAGCACGGATACGCGCGCGTCTATTCCGACAATGCGTGTGACGTCGACGTGCGTCTGAGCCCCGAGGCGCTGCGGACGCGGCTGCGCCTCCTCACGCGCCGACACGCCGAACAGCTCGAACTGCCGCTCAGCACGGCGGAGTTGGAGTCGGCCGCGCGTTCGTGGCCGATGCTCTGGAGTACGGGTACTGCCTGGCCGGCGGCGCGTGAGCCGAAGGCGCCGCGCGGCTGGGAAGACACGACGGCGGAGGGGCGCCAGCTTGCCCAACGCGCCGCGACGGCGGAGGCGTTGCAGGCCCTGCTGAGCGCGGCGGGGCAGTTGCGGGCCACCCCCGCGCGGCACCTGGGGGATTTCCTGGATGCGGCGCCTGCTTTCCGCGACGCGGCGCTGACGGGCCTGGCGCACACCGCGACCGTTGATGTGGTCTACGATCTCGACCAGGTGGCCACCGCCAGCGCGCGGGTTGCGCTGAGCGATCTGATTCACGTCATCGTCGATGCGCAGCAAACACACGCCGCCGACGACTTGTTTCGCCACGTCGATTTCCGTGAAATGGTGTTGCTCGCCGGCCCCAACGGATTGACGGCGACCGGCTCCGCGGTTGTCCCCGGCTTGGGCCGAATCGGGTTGGCGCACGCGCCGCTGGAACCGGGAGCGCCGGCCTGGGTGGACCAGTCGCTGAGCGTGGTTGGCCGTTATGTGCCGTTCGACGCGGGCTATTTCGACGAAGCGATCGAGCTCGCGGTGGCCCGTCAGGATGGGAGCGCGCAGTTACGGCAGAAGATAGTGGCATTGCCGCTGGAAGATGGTTCGACGGTCGCGCAGCTCCTAGTGCTGCATCCGCGCCTCGCGGACGACCTGACGCTCTTCCTGAGCGCGGCGCGCGAAACCGCCCCGCCTGAGGCATACGCCGATGGCAGTCTAGGACTGAAACTGGAACTTCCTCTTCGGCGGCTCTGGACGCTTATCAGGCACCATCGTCAGCCGCGCGAAGCCACCGCCCCGGCAGGCAAGGATTGAACATGACAAGCTGCACTTGGATTACGGTCGGGCGACAGACCGATTCCCGACGCCGCACGTTGGCTTCAGCAATCGTCGCAGCGCTGGTCTTGGCGCTGGTCGCGGCGGGGCGGGCGCAGGAACCCGCGCCCGCCGAGCGCGTTCAAGACCCGGACGAGATCAAGACGGTGCGGGTCACGGCCGAGGGTTTCAACCGCGACGACGCGCTCAAGCAGGCGCTGCGCAAAGCGCTGGAGCAAGGCGCCGGGCTGCAACTCGCGTCGTTCACCGAGGTCGAGAACTTCGCCCTGGCCCGCGACACGATCTACAGCCGCGCCTCGGGCGTGGTGCGCGAATACCGCATCATCGAGGAGAAGCCCGGCCCGCAGGGCACCTACGAGATGACCGTGGAGGCTACTGTGCGCTCCAGCGTCGTCGCCGCCGCCTGGGGAGAAGTGCAGAACGTGCTCGATCAGATCGGCCGGCCCAGAATCATGGTCTGGATCGACGAACGGATCGACGAGCGTCCCCAAGAGCACTCTATAGTGGCAGCCCGCATCGAGGAGCTGTTCGTCAAAGCGGGGTTCGATCTGGTGGAACAGAAAGCGGTTGAAGAGATCCGCCGCCGCGAAGCCACGGATGCACGTGACGGGCAGGATGCCGCAAAGCTGGCCCGGCTGGCGAAGGACGCCGGTGCCCACATACTCATCCGCGGGTCGGCGAACGCGAATCGCGCCGGCCTGGAGGACCTCTACGGCGTGCCGGCGGCGTTCTACAACTGTGACGCACTGGCCAAGGTGTACCACACCGACACCGGCAAGCTGCTGGCCAGCGAGTCGGTTCCGCTCACGCGGCGCGGGGTGCGCTCGCGACGGGAGTTCAGCCCGCAAGCCGCGCGCGTGGCGCTCGTCGAGGCTACGTTCCCGCCACCCAACTCGCCCCGGCGCACGCCCGCGCTGGCGCTCAAGCTGTTCGACTCAATCATGGAACAATGGGCGACGCAGATTTCGGCCGGTGGCGACATCGAGCTGGAGATCGAGCGCCTGGACTTCAAGACCTATCTGGAGATCAAACGCGCTCTGCCCGGCATCGAGCGCGTGCAATCCGTCCACGGCGACTTCACCAAGGGTACCGGGCTCTTCCGTATCAAAGCGTTGATGTCGGCGGAGACGCTGGCGGAACTGCTTACCGAGAAGCCCTTCGACGACTGGCTGGCGGTCACCGATCTGAAATCAAACCGCATTCAGGCGCGGCACGTGGGCAAGCCGTAGTGCGGCCCGCGGTCGCGACCGAAGGATTGAGGATTGAGGTGACACGCGCGGAAATCCGCGCAGCGTGCGAAGAAATCGGCGGTTTGTAATACAGAGCCGCGGAGATCAGCGCTACAGCCAATCGGCCAGCGGTCGTACGTGTCTCGCAAACTCGGCGGTCGGCATGTTCACCGTCCCCCACTTGGGGCTGCGTACTCGGGCGTGCAGCCGGTACTCGTCCGCCGGGACGCCGGCAAAAACGTAGCGCTCATTGGCGTAGACGTGCACGATCTCAGCCGGCGGGTCGGGGCCCGGTTGCAACCAGTACGCGAACACCAGCAGTCCGCGGAATTCGCTGCCGAAGACTTGCTGCCACTGCAATAGCCCGGTCAGGTCGTCTTCCGTCACCCAGTTCTCCCACGTCGGCTTGCGATTCGCCTGGCGCGAGACCCACCGGCGGCCCTTGACATCAACCAGCCAATTCGTGGCTCCATCGGAGTAAACGATGAAATCGAAGCTCTTCAGCTTGGCGTCGCGGAAGACGGATTTCTTGGCTTCGTCCACGGCCACGCAGGGTATCTGTCGCCCGCGCAGGTAGTGTTCGAAAGCTGCCTCGTAGTGGATGTGTGTCTTCAACAACGAGCCTCTCCGCCCGGTGAACAGCAGGATTATGCGCGACAACGTGCGCAGCGTACATCCGCGCCCGCCGGGTTATCCGCTCTGGCGCGGGAGTAAGGTGGATACTACAGCAGGACTGACGAAAGGCGTAGAATCACCGCTTATGAGGAGAATCTACA
>JAHJAR010000122.1 GCA_018814045.1 Planctomycetota bacterium
TGCGCACCTGCGCGTCGCGCAGGCGTTGCTGCTGACGGACCGACGGGAACCCGCCCTGGCGCACCTGGAGCAGGTGGCCGAGGCCGCCACGCCGCAGCCACATGTTGCGGTGGCCGCGGGCATTCTTGAGCGTATGCGTGACCCGGGGAGGGCGGTGGAATGACCTTGCCAGTGAGCCTGCTCCGGCGCGCCGTGCAGTTGGTGTCGTTCCTGGTATCGGCGCCCTGGCTGGCGATGGGGTTCCTGCGGTGTCCGTTCGGGGTGCCTTTTGTCTCGTGCCTTTCCTGCCCGATGACGGATTGTCGCGGGCAGTGGCTCTGGCCCTGGGCGCTGGCCGCGTTGCTGATTTCGCAACTGGCGCTGGCCCGCTCGTTCTGCGGCTGGCTCTGTCCGCTCGGGTTCATTCTCGACGCGGTGGGTTATCCGGTGGGGCGGCGCGGGACGAAGCTGGCGCGCGGCGGCAAGTCGGCGTGGCGCTTCGCGCGCTGGGCCAAGTACGCGATGCTGGTGGCCGTTGTTGCTGCCGTGCTGACGTTCGACAGGCTGGACAGCCGTGCCTACGACTACGTGGTGCGCTCGCCGCGTCTGCTCGATATCGAGGCGGTGCGCGTGGCTGTTGCGCTGGGACTGTGGCGCTACACGGTGCGACTCGGATTGCTGGTGTTCATTCTGGTTTCGGGCGTTGTCGTGGCGCGGTTCTGGTGTCGATACCTGTGTCCGCTCGGCGCCTTGCTGGCATTGGTTAGGCGATTGTCGTTGCAGCGGTTGCGCATCCGTTCCGACCGCTGTTCCGAGTGTCACCAGTGCGTGCAAGTCTGTCCGATGGCGACCGTGCCCGGCGCGGCCGAATGCACCGCCTGTTACGAGTGCGCGGATCGGTGCCGGCACCACGCAATCGAGGCGACGAGCGAGAGACGGGCAAGAGATGACGGCCGGACATGCCCGCCCGCCGCCGATGACGCAATGCCGGGGCGGGCATCGGATCGATAGCTGGTCGCTTGCGGTCGCGACCGAGAGCCTAACAGAGCGACAGGGAGGACAGTGCCATGAGAACGCGACGACACCGTCCGGTCGGGTGTGGGTTGCTCCTGGTTGCGAGCGTTGCCGCCGCCGGCCTGCTCGACGACATGGGGATCGACAGCGAAGCCAGCCGACTTGTCCGCGGGCAAGATTACCGGCGCGGGCCCTCACAGCGTCCCCCGGCGCAGCACTCCGGCGCCGAGGGTGTACCACCGCTGCCGTTGCCGGTCGTGCCGCTCCGGCGCACGGAGAAGAAGAACACCCCACGTCCACCGGTCCTGATCGCCAAGCTCGCCACCGCTGACGAGGTGGATTGGGCCACCAGCCCCGAGGACACGAGCAATCTGCTCCGGGCCTTGGCCACCACAATGAACGTTCATTTCAGTACCATCAATCTGCCTCTGGACGGCATCCCCGCCGACGCCACGGATATCCCCGTGCTTTACCGCAGCGGCATTCGCGCGTTCACGTTTACCGAGCAGCAGCGCGAGCGCCTGCGACAGTATCTGCTCGGCGGCGGAACGCTGATTTTTAATGCCTATTGCGGTCATCCGGACTTCGCGCGCTCCGCCATCGAGGAGATGAAGCTGTTGATCCCCGAACGCCCGCCCTACCGGCTGGCCGGCGACCATCCCTTGTATCGTGCTTTTGCGGATATCAAGGACATCCGGTACCGCCCGCTTGCGCTGCAGGCTGGAGCACGCAACGGCATCCCGTCCGCCATAGGCATCGACATCAACACCCGAACCGCGGTTTTCCTGTTCCGCTACGATCTGAGCACCGCTTGGGACAACACGTCTTCCGACGCCATGCATATCATCGGCTACGAGCCCGGAACGGCACAGCAGCTCGGTGCGAACCTGATGGCGTACGTGACCGCCGAACGCAGCGCCGCCATCCCGCTCAGCGAAGCATTGCTGTTCATCGATGCGAACCGGACCAAGGCTGGCAAGTTTGCCATTGCCCAAGCCCGCTACGACGGGCTCTGGCGGACGCGGGACAACAGCCTGTATATGCTGTTGGACGTTTTCCACAGCCAGACCCAAACGCCCGTGCGCTTTGCCGAGGAGACCGTGGACTTGTCCTCGCCGCGGGTGTTCGACTACCCGCTGGTGTACCTCACTGGAACCGCCAGCTTTACCCTCACCGAAACCGAGCGCGGCAATCTACGAGCCTTTCTGTCCCGCGGCGGCGTGCTCCTGGCCGAGGCTTGCTGCGGACGCCCCAGCTTCGACGATGCGTTTCGTCGCGAGATGGGGCGGGTCCTGCCCAACGCAAAACTGGAGAGATTGCCGCAGGACCACGTGATCTTCCGGTTCCCGCATCGGGTGGACCAAGTCACGCCGCGGCCCGCGCTGGCGCGCCGGCTTAACAGCGCGGGCAGAATCGCGCCCGCCCTTTTTGGCGTCTCGGTCGAAGGGCGGCTGGCAGTGATCTATTCGCCTTTCGACCTTTCAGGCGGCTGGTCCCTGGCGCACGGCCCCTACAACGAAGGAGTCGCGAGCGAGGACGCTATCGCGCTCGGGGTCAATATTCTGGCACAGGCGCTGATGCAGTGAGGCAGGTGTCAGATCGTGTGTACCACGAACCGATGTAGGCAGGGCTGACCCGGACTTCGAGGCGGCGGGGCGCGCAGCGTCGCCGCGCGGTATGGTATGGCATGGCATGAGTGGCGGGAAACGATCGGGCAGAGGAGGAACAGAGAATGAACGTCATCGTTATCGTCTCGGACACACTGCGTCGCGATCACCTGGGTGCCTACGGGAATTCGTGGATCCGCACGCCGTACCTGGACCGGTTCGCCCAGGACGCGCAGGTTTTTGAGAACGCCTATCAGACGTCGTTTCCCACCGTGCCGACGCGGTTCGACATTCTGACGGGACGGTACAACTTCATCCACTACCGCTGGGGGCCGCTGCCGCCGTCTGAGGTGGTTCTGGCCGACGTGTTGAGCAAGAGCGACTACACGACCGGGTTCGTGGTCGATACGCCGCACATCATGCAGCACGGGTACAACTACTCGCGTGGGTTCACGTCGTTCGAGTGGATTCGCGGCCAGGAGAACGATCACTATCGCGCCTCGCCGAAGAAGGTGGTGTTCCCGTGCGACCCCAGCAAGCTGCGCAGTCCGCACTACTCGGTCACGCAGTACTTGCGGAACGTCTCCGAGCGTCACCGCGAGGAGGACTATTTTCCGGCGCAAACGATGACAACAGCCGCGCGCTGGCTGGAGCGAAACCACAAAGAGAACTTTTTTCTCTATGTGGACACCTTCGACCCGCATGAGCCGTGGGACCCGCCGAAGCACTATGGCGACCTCTATGACCCGGGCTACAGCGGCGAGAACGTCTTCTACCCGCGTTATGGCCGTTGCGACTATCTCACCCAGGCCGAGTTGAAGCACTGCCGCGCCATGTATGCCGGCGAAGTGACGCTTGTCGACCGCTGGATCGGCCACCTGATCGAGCGGGTGGACGATCTCGGCCTGCGCGACAATACGGCGGTCATCGTCACCACCGACCACGGTTTCTACCTGGGCGAACACGGGCTCATCGGCAAGTCGATGATCTTCGAGCCGCCAAACCCGGGCAGTGCGGCGGTGCCGCTGTACGATGAGGTCTGCCACATTCCATTGATGGTCCGCATGCCGGGTCGGACCGGACGGAAACGCATGCGCGCCCGCGTGCAGCTTATCGATATGATGCCCACCATTCTGGACTTGTGCGAGGTGAAGAACCCCGGCACGACTCAGGGCCAGTCGTTTGCGAAAATGCTGCAGGGGGCGGGGCCGGACGAACTGCGCGAGTTCACCGTCACGGCGCACCCGCTCGCGTCGGCAGGAAAGACTTGGTGCCCCGCGACCATCGTCACGGACGAGTGGGCACTGATCTATGGCGGGCCGGAGGGCGCGTTCACGGGCAAGGCAGGGGGCTCAGGCGTCCAGGACCGCGCGGTCGATTCGATCGCGCGCGAACTCCGCATGTACGGCGATGGCACTCCGGAACTGTACCACCTGCCGGACGACCCGACCATGACAAAGAACGTTTACCATGACAACAAATCCGTCGCCGCGGGCCTGCACCAGAAGTTCCTCAAGCTTATCGTGGACAACGGCGCCAAGCCAGAACATGTCCAGGCGCTGGGCCGTTTGTGAAGGGTCCGCGGTGGGCGGCGACTCACGCGGTCGGGGACGGTGTCCCGCGCACTGCGGTCGCGAGCCAGGCCGGGGTGACGGATAGTCCCGCGGGGATGAGAACGGACTCACGGCGGTCGACGGTCGCTTCGACGAGCAGGCCGCGGCACTTGAGGCGGCCGAGTACCGACTCGGGCTGTCGCAGGCCCCCAGTTGGGACAGTACTCCGCATCCGTACCGTGGCGCTGCGTGAAGGCGGCGTAGTCCATCCTGCCGCCGAGCGCGACGACATCGCGGAGGGCGGTCCGATCAGGAGAAGCGTTTGCTTCGGCGCAGGCTCTCGACGGATGCGTTGCGGGGGTGCATAGTAAGGGAGAATCCGTTGGACGGCGATGCGGCGGTACTCATGTCGGAAGGTTCCGCTGGAACTTGGCTGCTATCTGGCGTCGTGAGCACGCGTGGAGGCGAGAGGGAGCGACGGGATTCCGGGCTGCCCCACGGATGAGGAGTGTTTGGGATGAAGCGGTACTCGTTTACAGCCATTCTGGAGCGTGATGGCGACGGCTATGTGGCCTTGTGCCCCGAAGTGGATATGGCGAGCCAGGGAAGCACGGTGGAAGAGGCGCTTGCCAATCTGAAGGAGGCGATGGAGCTGTTCCTGGAATGCGCCAGCGCGGCGGAGGTCAAGGAACGCTTGCACGGGGAAGTTCTGGTCACCCGCTTCGAGATGACGCATGCCTAGTCCCCCGGGAGACCCCCCGGCTCAGCCGGGGAGGCATCAGGAGTTCGACATATGCGGGAGTAGAGTAGCCCTTCCGCTTGCGCCGTGTCGGCGGCGCAAAGGAAGGGCTACCCGCATGGAAACAGCAGAGAGTCTAAACCACACGAAATGGGAATGCAAGTACCACGTGGTGTTCATCCCGAAGTACCGACGCAAGGTGCTGTACGGCAGCCTGCGACGGTATCTGGGGCCGGTGCTCCGGGAACTGGCGTCGCATAAGGAATCGACGGTGGAGGAGGGGCACCTGTGCACGGACCACGTGCACATGGTGCTGCGGATTCCGCCGAAGTACGCCGTGGCCCAGGTGGTAGGGTACATCAAGGGGAAGAGCGCGATCCACATCGCCCGTGAGTACGGCGGTGTGAAGCGCAACTTCACCGGGATCACGTTCTGGGCTCGCGGGTACTGGGTCTCCACGATCGGCAGAGACGAGCGTATGGTTCGAGAGTACGTTCGGCAGCAGGAAGAGCA
>JAHJAR010000123.1 GCA_018814045.1 Planctomycetota bacterium
GGGCTGCACCGCCGGAGGGCGCAGGCTCGCAATGGGCCCCGCGCCGGCCGAGCCGTTTGCGACGCTGCCGATGGAGCGCGTGCGCGTCGGCTTCGTCGGTGTGGGTGGGATGGGCACGAACCACGTCAACCAGTTCCTCAAGTGTGAGGGGGTCGACGTCGTCGCGGTATGCGACATCCGCGAGGCCCATGCCGAGCGCGCCAGCAAGATGATCCAGGACAGTGGCCAACCCGCGCCGACGCTTTACACGCGTGGCGAGCGCGACTTCGAGCGCCTCTGCGCCGAGGAAGATCTCGATCTGATCTTAACGGCCACCCCATGGCGCTGGCATGTTCCAGTGTGCGTCGCGGCCATGAAGAACGGAAAGCACGCGGCGACGGAGGTGCCGGCGGCGGTGACGATCGATGAATGCTGGCAGCTCGTCGAGAACGCCGAGAAGCACCACAAACACTGTGTCATGATGGAAAACGCCTGCTATGACCGGGCCGAGATGATGTGCCTGAACATGGTCCGCCAGGGGCTGCTCGGCGAAGTCCTGCACGGCGAATGCGGCTACTTGCACGACCTGCGCGGCGTCAAGTTCTCCGACGGCGGCGAGGGCCTGTGGCGCCGAGAGCACGCCACGAAACGCAACGGCAACCTCTACCCCACGCACGGCCTGGGACCGGTCGCCCAGTGCATGAACATCAACCGCGGTGACCGCTTCGACTACCTGGTCTCGATGAGCAGCCCGTCACGCGGACTGCAACTCTGGCAACAGGAGCACCTGCCCCCCGATGACCCGCGCCGCAGCGAGAAGTACGTGCTTGGAGACGTAAACGTCTCGCTCATCAAGACCGTCAACGGCCGCACGATCTACCTCGTGCACGACACCAATCTGCCGCGGCCGTATAGCCGCATTCACATGCTGCAGGGCACGCGCGGGATTCTCCGCAAGTGGCCCGTCGCGCGTGTGCACATCGAAGGCCGCGGCCCCGCCCACGGCTGGGAAGAGCTCGACCAGTATTACGAGGAGTTCGAGCACCCGCTGTGGAAGTCGGAGGAGGTCAAGCAGGCCAACGGCGGGCACGGCGGGATGGACTTCCTCGAGGACTACCGCCTGATCCAGTGCCTGCGGCAGGGCGTGCCGACGGACATGGACGTCTACGACGCGGCGGCGTGGAGCGCAATCTGCGAGGCGAGCGAGCGCTCGGTCGCGAACCGGAGCCGGCCGGTGGACATTCCCGACTTCACGCGCGGACGCTGGAAGACGAATCTGCCGTTGGGAATCGTGGAGGCATGAATCAGATTGCGCGCAAAGTTGTCCGCCCACGCATTGAGTGTGCGGCGCCGTTGTCCCGCTTCCGTGAAGGGTGATCCGTGGCCGCGAAGGCTTATCTGGCGATTGACCTCGGGGCCGAGTCCGGGCGGACGATCGTCGGCGTGCTCCACGGCGACCGGTTGACGCTGCACGAATCGCACCGCTTTTTCCACCTGCCGCGTCGGCTGCCAAGCGGCTTGCACTGGGATCTGACCGGGCTGTGGGGTGAGGTGCTCGAGGGCACGCGGAAGGCGGCGGCGTGGGCGCAAGACCAAGGCCTGTCGCTGACCTCACTGGGCGTCGACACGTGGGGCGTCGACTACGCCCTGCTTAGCCGATCGGGTGAGCTGCTCGGCCTGCCGCACGCCTATCGCGACGAGCGCAACGGGCCGGCGTTCGAGAAGACGATCACCGCCCTGGGGCGTTAAGCGCTGTACGACGTCACGGGCATCCAGTTCATGGTCTTCAACACGCTCTATCAGTTGGTCGCCGCGCGCGACGCCGACCCGGAACTGGTCGCCCGGGCGGACAAGCTGCTGTTCATGCCGGACCTGCTGCATTACTTCTTCACCGGCCGGGCGGTGGTCGAGTCGTCGATTGCCTCGACGAGCCAGATGACGGATCCGCGCACGGGGGGCTGGGCGACGGAGCTGCTGGAAAAGCTGGGTCTACCGACGCGCATGCTCGCGTCGATCGTGCCATCCGGCACATCGCTCGGCCCGCTGCGCGCCGAAGTCGCCAACGAGGTAGACGTTGACGCCAACGTGCAGGTAATCGCGCCGGCGGCGCACGACACCGCGTCCGCGGTGGCGGCGGTGCCGGCCGACTCGTCGACCAACTGGTGTTACCTCTCAAGCGGCACCTGGTCGCTGATCGGGGCGGAGCTTGACCAGCCCTGCATCAATGACGCGGCACGCGCGGTACCGTTCACCAACGAAGGCGGCGTGGACGGCACGATCCGCTTCCTCAAGAACATCAACGGACTGTGGCTGGTGCAGGAGTGTCGCCGACACTTCCAGAAGCAGGGCATCGATGCGAGTTACGAAGACTTGACGAACCAGGCGGCGACGGCAGAGCCGTTTCGTACGCTGGTGGACACGAATCACGAGTCGTTTGCTTCCGCTGGCGAGATGCCCGACAAGATCGCGCGCTTCGCCCGCTCGACCAAACAGCCGGTGCCGGACGGAGTTGGGAGGCTCGTCCGCTGCTGTCTGGAAAGCCTGGCGCTGACGTACCGACACACGCTGGGGCAACTGGAGCGCGTGCTCGACCGCAGTTTCGACGTGTTGCACATCGTGGGCGGCGGCGGCCGGAACAACTTGCTGAACCAGATGACCGCCGACGCCATCGGTCGCCGCGTCATCGTCGGCCCCTACGAGGCCACCGCGACGGGCAACGTGCTGGTTCAGGCGATGGGTGCCGGCGACGTTAGCAACCGCGCACACATCCGCCGCATCGTCGCCAACACGTTCGAGCCCGAGGTGTACGAGCCGCGGGACACGGCGGCGTGGGATCGGGCGTACGAGCGGTTTGCAGATCTGTTGACGCATTAACCCGGATTATTTAAGGAACCGATCGCGGCCATGCTGTGTGGCACAGCCGCCCTCGGCTGTGCGCTGCGGACGCCGGCCACGACGTTCCCAGCCGAGGGCGGCTGGGCCACACGAATGACCCGACCGGTGGCACGGCTGTGTCGGCCGTGGGTTGCCCGTGCAGCAGGCGATCATCGTGCGTCTTGGTCTACTCGATCAGCGGCTTGATTTGGGGGTCGTTCATGTTGTCGCGGGTCACGACGACGACGCCCGTGTCGATGACCGCCTCA
>JAHJAR010000124.1 GCA_018814045.1 Planctomycetota bacterium
AAAAACTTTCACGCGACTGTTTCATGACGAACACTCCCTGGGCTTGGGACGCGAACCCGTGGTATAATCAACGTGTCCGGTCGTCCGCAACGTGCCATTGTGTCTCAGCGCCGCAAATACTACACTATTCGGGCCGTTGGCAAAGGAGGCATCTCGTGGCCGATAACTTTGAAGGAAAGACAATCCTGATCGTCGACGACGATCCCGACATTCTGACGGCGATCACGACCAGCCTGGCCGATACCGGAGCCACGCTCGAAACGGCCACCGACGGGAACACCGCCGTCTCGCTTGCCGAGGAGAAGGACCCGGACGTGGTAATTCTCGACATCATGCTCCCGCAGAAAAGCGGCTTTCTGGTGCTGGAGCGGATCCGCAAAGGCAAGCGCCGGGGTGAACGGCCGCGCGTGATCATGATCACCGGGAATCAGGGCCGCCGCCACCGACAGTACGCCGAAGCCCTCGGCGTGGATGAGTACCTGAACAAGCCGTTCCGGATGGAGCGGCTGGTGGAAGCGACGGAAAAGCTGCTGTCGGACTGATGCCCGCCGGCGGAGGGGTGTGGAATCGGGTCGTCGGGGGTTCGAGCCGATCTCGCCGGGGGGCGGGCGGGGCGTAAACTCGCTCACTCAGACGGTTACCGCGTATCCGCGTATCCGGCGGGTGGTTTACGCGGCCGTTGACGGAAGCGCGCCCTGACGGGAACATGTACCGAGGCTTGCTATGGGGTGCGGCCCGGTGGTGGTCCCCCGGCAGGCGCGTGAGATTCATCAACACGACAGGTTGCTGAGAGTTCAGCGTGGAGAAACACTCATGTGGTACGTTTGGACCGCCGTTACTTGCCTCTTGATACCCATCTGTGACGCCGGTGCGCGCGGGCCGGCCGTGACATCGGAGTTGACCACCCTCCAGGCAGCGACGCCGCAGACGCCGCTGCGGCCGCAGAAGCCCCGAGACACACAGAGGCCTGCGACGGGGCAGTTGACGCCAATCCCGCAGGAGGAAGAAGAGGAAGAGCTGGAGATCGAGCTGCCCACTGGTCCGATGCGCGTGGAGCCATGGGCGATCTCCGAGACGCGGAGCCGATACGACAGTGATCCGCCGCCGAACCCCCCCGAGCCAGCGCTCAGTCTGCGGGCCAAGCTCACCGGCGAACGCCTGGTGTACATGGTGGGCCGCGGAGAGCTGATCGTCGAGGAGATGGTCGATGACACCGGGGCGGTGCTGAAGACGCTGGCGGACTACGACCCCCGCGAGCTGACGAGAATCTACTCGCTGAAAGCTGGAAAGCGGATGCTGATGGCCGGTTTCGCCGGGCTGAACGTGGACGCGCGGGCCGCCAGCCGCCAGGCGCGCAAGCTCGCGAAGGTCCGCGGGTATGTGAATGTGGTCTACGCGACCGAGACTGAGGAGATCACGATCGACAACCCGCTGCAATACCTCGGCGGGCATCTCGACCATCCGCGGCTCAAGGAACTGGGCATCAAGATCAAGGTCATTGAGCCGGGCGACGAAGTGAAGGGCATGCGCGACACCAGCGGCCTCGCGCTCCAGTTCGAGGGCGAATCCCAGAAGCACCTGCGTAAGGCCGAGTTCTTCGACGCCTGGCTGAAACCTCTGTACGCGCGCGAGCGCCCGATGGAGATGCCCGACGGGGAGGAATACCTGTTTTTCGCCGTAATGGCCGGGAAGGTCGACGCGGATACGCAGATGCTGATGAAGTTCTACCCGGAGATCGAGGAAGGGAGGGTCCCGTTCGAATTCAAGGACATCGAACTCCCGTAAGGATGACATGCGGCAGCTCGCCGGTGGACTAGTGCCCGGTCAGCCTGCGGTTGGGGGGTGGCTCGGGCGTCTCGCCCGAGATTCACACGGGCGGAACGCACGTGCTCCCCTTCATTTCATGGCTGACAGAGCACTAGTCCCGATCAGGCGAAGTCCGCGGGGGGCACTGCAAACCGGCGGCGGCAGCCGGCGGAGGATCGGCCGATGTCGCCGGAGATCCCCGTGAACCACCCTGACCGCGGCGTTGTGGGCAGCGCGAACGCCCAAGCGCGGGCCGGAGCGACCCCGCGGCAGAACTCGATCAGGCGGAACATCGTCTATGCGGTCCTGGGGAACGGGCTGCTGAATCTCTGCCGTCTGGCGGTGCTGGCGCTGCTGGCCAAGCTGGCCACGACGGAAATCCAAGGCATTTATACTTATACAACCATCGCCCTGGCTGGTCCGGTGATCCTGTTCTGCGCGCTCGAGTTGCGGTCCGCGTTCGTCTCGGACGCCGGCGGCGAATTCACGTTCGGCACCTACAAGGTGCTGCGCACGCTCGGCATGAGCCTGGCCGGGATCGTGCTGCTCGTGATCGTGCTGTGGCACACACGCGCCGACGCCAGCCTGCCGCTGATCTGGATGATGCTGGTGATCTGCGCCGGAAAGATCGTCTTTTCGCTGGCGGAGATCTACTGGGGGGTCTACCAGCGCCGCGAGCGGCTCGGACTGATGGCGTGGTCGAACGCTCTGCGGGGCGTGACCATGCTGATTCCGTTCGTGCTGCTGTTTCGGTGGTTGCCGGCGCTGGGAATGTACGACTTGGAGCGGGAGAATCCTGGGCAGTTGATGCGGCTCGCGGCGCTGGCGATCTCACTTTACGTGCTGGCCTGGGTCGCGATCTGGCGGCTCTACGATCGCCGACTGGTGGTCGCCCCGGGTGACATGGACCTGCGCTGGGACTGGCCGGCAGTCTGGAAGCTCGCCAAGCAGACCTTCCCGCTCGGGCTCGTCTTCCTGCTCATAAACCTGTGCGATACCGTCATGCAGTGGTCGATCAAGCGGGCGGCGGGAGGCGACGGGTGGACCGAGCTCGGCTACTTCGGCGCCATGCGCTTCATTACGCTCATCGCGATGTTCCTGGTGGTGCAGGTCAACACCGCCGCCGGGAACCGGCTCGCCGCCGCGTATCAGCGAGACCTGCGCGCGTTCGTGCGACTGGCGGCGAAGGTCCTCGGAATCGCCCTGGCACTCGGCGTAGGCTTTCTCGGGGCAGCCTGGTTTCACGGGGAGTGGTTCCTGCGAGTGGTCTTTACCCCGGAACACGCCCGGCACTACCCCGAGTTCCTGATCCTGGTCTCCTCACAGGCGATCGTTCTGCTGGCGGCGGTGTTCGGAGCGGTCACGACTTACATGCGGCAATTCTGGATCCAGGTGCCGGTGCATCTGAGCGTGCTGGCCATCACCGCGATCGCGGCCACGCTGCTGATCCAGCCGGAGAACCCGGTTCGGGGCGGGGCGTGGACAGAACTGGTTCGCAGTTCGACGCAGGCGGTGCTGTACCTGGGGTGCGTTCTGATCGGCATCCACTGGCGAAACCGCATCACGGCAACGTAGTGGATCTGCGGTTGCCTGACGGTTATCAGCGCCGACTGTGGATAACTCGGGGCGGACGAAGTTCCGTTAGACCATTTATCATAAGGAGTGT
>JAHJAR010000125.1 GCA_018814045.1 Planctomycetota bacterium
CCAAAGTCAAACCCATTACGAATGCGAATCTGCTCAACAGCCGAAAGAACGCCGTAACCCCCGTTCCCCGCTACCAGTTATCCCGCCTCAAAAACCGCAGTTGCGGAATCGCTGGCGCGAACGTACGCAAGTCGCCGCCAAACACCTCGGACTGATCCCATCTCGGCAATGGAACGGACATCTTGCCCGTCGCGCCGCCCCGGCCTTTCCCGCCACAGCGCGCCGCCGTATAGTGGTGGTTTTTGCAGGCTGTGGCCAGCCGCGCAGCCGCAAAACCGGCCGTTGCCCGAGCCCGACATGGAAGACCTATCCAAGATTCGAAATATCGGCATTGCCGCCCATATCGACGCCGGCAAGACCACCACGACCGAGCGCATCCTCTACTACAGCGGCAGCACCCACAAGATGGGCAACGTCGATGATGGCACCACCATCACCGACTTCGACACCGAGGAACAGGAACGCGGCATCACCATCTACAGCGCTGCGGTCAGCCTGTCCTGGCGTGACTGCCGCATCAACCTCATCGACACACCCGGCCATGTCGATTTCACGGCCGAGGTCGAGCGCAGTCTGCGCGTGCTCGACGGGGCCGTGGTGGTCTTCGATGCCAAGGAAGGCGTCGAGGCCCAGTCCGAAACCGTCTGGCGCCAGGCCGACCGCTACAAAGTGCCCCGCATCTGCCTGATCAACAAGATGGACAAAACCGGCGCCGATTTTCACCACGCCTTCGCGACCTTGCGCGTCCGCCTGGCCGCCAAGCCCATCGCCGTGCAGATCCCCATCGGGCAGGAAGGCACCTACCGCGGCTTCGTGGACTTGGTCACGATGCGGGCCGTGCTGTTTCCAGAACAGGGCGATGGCACGCTGTTCGACGTGATTGACATTCCCCCTGAACTCGTGGAAGAGGCCCAGAAATACCGCCACATCCTCGAAGAGCAGGTGGCCGAGCTCGATGAGGCCCTCATGCTGGCCTACGTCAATAACGAGCCCTTGACCGAGCAAGGCATCCGCGCCGCCCTGCGCAAAGGCACCGTCGCGCTCGAATGCCAGCCGGTGCTTTGCGGCTCGGCCTTGCGCTACATGGGCATGCAGGCCCTGCTCGACGCCGTCTGCGAATACCTGCCCTCTCCGCTAGATGTTCCCCCGGTGCAGGCCCACGACGCCCAGCACCCGGACAAGCTGGTCAAGTGCAAGTGCGACCCCGGTGGCCCGCTGGCTGCACTCGTCTTCAAGACCGTCGCCGATCCACACGCCGACCTGCATTTCGTGCGCGTCTACTCGGGCGTCCTCAAGGCGTCTTCACGCGTGCTCAACGTCGGCCGCCGCAAGAAGGAGAACATCCCGCGCCTCTACCGTGTCTTCGCCAAACGTCGCGATCAGATTCCGCAGGCCTACGCCGGCGATATCGTCGCGGCAATCGGGTTGAAGCAGACTCTGACCGGCGACACCCTCTGTGACACGCACGGCAAGGGCATCCTGCTCGAACACATCGAGTTCCCCGAGACGGTCATCAGCATGGCCATCGAGCCCGAATCCTCTGCCGATCGTGAGAAGCTCGTCAGTGCCCTCGACACACTCGTGCGCAGCGACCCTACCTTCGAATACCGCGCCGAGCCGGAAACCGGGCAGACGCTCATCTCCGGCATGGGCGAACTGCACCTGGAAGTCACCTGCCATCGCCTCAAACGCGACCTGGGCGTACCGGTGCGCGTCGGCAAGCCACGCGTCGCCTACCGCGAAACCATCACCAAGCCCGCCCAAGCCGAAGGCCGCTTCATCCGCCAAACCGGCGGCCGTGGGCAATATGGCGTCGTCACTCTGCGCGTCGAGCCGCTTCACCCCGCCAAGGGGCAGGAGAGCTTCTGCTTCGAGAATGAACTGCGCGGCGGCGTGATCCGAGACATCTTTCTCCCCGCCATAGAACAGGGCGCCCGTGACGCCGCCCGCAGCGGCGTGCTCGGCGGCTATCCACTGATCAACATCAAAGTGACCCTCCTCGGCGGCGCAGAGCACCCCACAGACTCCTCAGAGATCGCTTTTGACAGCGCTGCCACGATCGCGTTTCACAAGGCCGTCGAGGATGCTGGCCCCGTGCTGCTCGAACCCATCATGAAGGTCGAGATCGTTACGCCCGAGGAGTATTTCGGTGCCATCAATAGCGATCTGATGGCCCGCCGGGCGATCATCCACGCCACCACCATCCGGGCCCGCGCCCACGTCGTCGAGGCTGAGGTCCCGCTGGCCACGATGTTCGGCTACGCCACGCAGGTACGCTCCCTCTCGCAGGGCCGCGCGTCTTTCTCCATGGAGCCCAGCCGCTACGAAAAGATGCCCCCCGATGTCGCCGCCCGCGTGCTCGGGTCCTACTGACCCGTAGCCAGCCTGGCCTTCACGCGCCACCCCCACATGGGCCACAGGTTTGTCCCCAGATCTGCGAGGAACGGCCGTTTTGCTACCGATAAGAGCTGCAGATGCACAGGGCAACGCCTGGTGTTCAAGGTGTCTTGTAGGGCGTTCGCAGGTCTTCTACGCCTATTGCGCGGGCTTCTCTGGCGGTCCCCTGCCCACGCAACCTTGGGAACCATCGAGAACACTGATGTTTCTCACATTTGTCAATGCCAAAGGCGGCGTCGGAAAGTCCACCCTGGCGGTTCACGCCGCGTACTGGCTTCAGGCCCAGGGGTTGCGCGTCGCCGTCATCGACGCCGACGCTCAGGCCAGCACCTCCGAGTGGCTCACCCAGGCCGCGCCGAATCTGCGCACCGTCAAGCTGCGAACGGCCGCCCAGATCCTCGAAACCGGCCCGCGCCTGATCGAGCAGGCGGACGCCGTCGTGGCCGACGGCCCTGCCGCTCTTGGCGCTGAGATCGCCGCACTGATCAGCCTCGCGGACCTGGCCCTGATGCCCATCGGCCCGTCGATGATGGACGTCCACGCTTCCTACCGCACCGCGCGTCTGATCTACAGAACCCGCTTCCATCCGAAACGCCGCGGCCTGCCCCGAGCGTACACGGTCCTCAACCGCGTGCAACAACGTACGCGTCTGGCCCGCATCGCAAATGCCGCCGCCCCCAAATATGGCTTCCCGGTCGCAGAGACCTGCATCTCGCTACGTCAGTCCTTCGCCGAAGCCTGTGGCCGTGGCACGGTCGTGTGGAACATGGGCGCTCTCGGGCGCTCGGCAGCCTTCGAGCTTAGCCGGTTGTTCTGCGAGGTTCTCGGCGCGGTCTGTCCGCCAACCCAGCTCCTCGCGGAAGCCTTCGCCCCCGCCAGCATCGCCTTGCCAGAATCAGCCCTACCGGCCAACGTGGCAGACCAACCCGCGCGGCTGTATTCCACCCCGCCGCACGCCGACACCAGCGCAACCAGCCGCGTCCTGGAAACATTCGAGTACCCGCTGTTCACCGATTTGATACAGTGACGCAGGAGGTTCCATCTCTTCATTGGTGAGGAGAACATGCATCGTGACGCAAAGCGTGTCCCCTGCGACAGGAGCTTTGCGTCACCCTTCAATCGCAGCGCAACAGGACGCCGCTGTTGCGTCTACGCAAAAACCCCGTGCAGAAACCAACGCCGCTCGGGCAACGTGCAAAAGACCCAGAACTGCTCGCCACTCTCGCTCGTGATCCGAAAATAGTCCCGGCGCACATCACCGCCACGCCACCAGGCCGTCTCCAGCCGCTCCGGCCCCTCAGCCCGTGCCACCACATGCTCGCCGTCGCGGTAGCCAAACCACGTCGGCGGCCCATCCGGGCACAATGCAATCACCCGCACTGGCAGCGGACACGGCAGCAGTCGCACCGGCCGAGTCATCGCCGCCAGCCCCGTCTCCGCAGCACCCGCCTCCTCCGCCACGCAGCCCGCCTCTACCACCGACACATAACGAAACGCCCACTCCGGCTCGTAATCGTCGACGAGTTGTGCGCGCATCACCGCGCCCGCACCCAACCGATTTACAACCCGGTCTATCAGGCAACCGAGCGCTTCGTCGGCCCCGGGGTCACGCGGCTCAAACAGCTCACCCTGACCGGCCTGCCAACGCGCCGTCTCCCGCGCGATAACCTTCAAACCGCTCAGGCCATCACCGACGTCCACCCCTTCCAGCCGGCGCCGCAACAACTCGGCGATATGCTCCCGCGCCCGCGATGTACGCGACATCCCGAGCGAGAGCGCCACCGGCGGCACACGCTCGTAATACAACACGCATTCCAGCCGGCGCAAGCCCAGCTCGCGTTGCAGAACTTGCGCAAACACCGCCTCCAGAAGCCGCTCCGCCGCCACCTGCACCGTGACCAAATCACGCACCACGGCGTCAAACGTGACCTCGGCTTGCGGCGGTTCTCCCGGATCATGAACCGCGACCGGTTCAAACACCTCACCCAGGGCCTGCTGCAAACGCAGCACCAGCTCTTGCCCAAAACGCGCCGGCAGCGACGCCCGCGGCAGGTGCAACAGGTCGCCAATCGTCCGCACACCAAGCGTATACAAACGCGCGCTGATTGCCGGCGCGATGCGCAACGCCGCCGCCGGCAACGGCGCGAGGTAGGCACTGCCACACCCCGTCGGCACAACCACCACCGCCTCAGAACCCGCCGACGCCAGGGCGTAAGCCGCACCAACCGTGTCGGCCAGCGCCGCCCGCGCCTGCAAACCCTGCCGAACCAGCCCCGCCTGCGCCTGCTGCGCGAGATTCTGCTCGTCGCCAAACAACCGCTGACAACCGGTTACGTCGAGTAGCAGCGTATTCGGCGTCTGCGCCTCGACCAACGGCGTGAAACGCAGGGCCCAGTTCGCCAATTGCCCGAGCAGAGCACGATCACGTTGCGGCTCGTGCGGCCAAAGGGTCAGGTCGGGCACGCGCGCCTGCGCTTCGCCGAGCGACACCCCGACCCGCAACCCTCGCCTCAACGCCTGCGGGCACACCTCCGCCACGATCGCCGTCGAGTTCTTCCGCTGAACCAAGACCAGCGGCCGCTCCGTCTCACCCGGCGGTAACACGCCGGCGCGCCGAGCCCGCTCGGTGGCCAGATGGGGCATGTGCAGACAGAGGACCCGCCGCATCAGGAAGCTCCAGCACGAATGGCTCCGCGGGCCGCCCTTCCCGCAGCTTGAGCACGGTCACCAACATGCGGCGCAGCTCCGTCGCGCCGACCAGGGGCTCGAAACGCAGCCGCGTGGCGGCGAACGTGTGCCCGTGACTCGCTTCCGTTCGGATCACCAGCGCGAGGCCGCCACCGTTCTCGGCGGCCAGTTGCAAACGGCGTGAAACACGCGTATCGAGCCGCCGCAGAGGCGCCACGACCGCCGCCACCGCTCGACAGCGCAGCGCTTGCTCACAGACCCACAGGGCCTCGCTTTGGCGTCGCGTTCGAATCACCAACAGCCGGCCGAGCGGCACGCCGAGTTGTGCCACGCCCGGCGGATAAAAGTCCCCCGCCGTGTCGAGATATAGAATCCACCGATGCCGCCCTGCGGCCCGGGTTGCGGTCATTAGCGCGACGGTCCACACCGCCGCGCTCCCCCCGCTAGCGAGAAGTTCGTGCAAGCTGGCGACCGGGAAACCCCCGCCCAGAATGCGATCGAGCGCGGGCAACCCGGAAGGACAGCGCGCGGCTCGCACATACCCGCCGCCGCGCAGGTTCTGAATCTGCCGCGCCAGCTCCGCCAGGCGTGGGTTCTTCGGAATCCAGGCGCCGGCGTCGCGTTCCCGGTTATCCTCGCTCTGTCGTCGTAGCGCCAGCGCAAACACAGTTCCGCTCCCTCAAATCCAGGCCGCGCGCCGCCCGCCCGACCACGGCTTCATTCCTCTCCGGACCAGCACCAAGTGGCCCGCGACTATACCTAACATAACCCAAACAATGGCGATTGTCAAATGGAATCTTGGCCTTCTGTGGGTGACGCTGCGCGATTGGTCCGAGCGAAAATACTTGCGACAGCGAACGATAATACCTGCGACAAGAACCCGGCCGAAACACCCCCTGTGTCCCCCTGCGCGGCTGTTAGAAGCGGCCGAATCTCACAAAAATCGGCGGGGCCTTGAAGGGCCATCGAAAAATCTTCGAGGCCCCGTCGAACGTCGTTCGTCAAGCCTCCACAAGCTCACTGGCGGCGGCCTGGCTATTGCCACAAGCCGCCGTGCGGGGGCCATGCCAGCAGCGAATGCGCCCCGCGTACCTCTCGATGAAGGCGGCTGCCAAGTCACTCAAGGCGTCGCGGAACACGTCGATATTGTCACGCAAGAGCGGCACCAGGCTATCGGCAGCACTGCTCTCGAAGCCGCCGCACTCCTCTGGCCCCGACGACACACAGTAGATGCTCGTGTGCCGGCCGGACAGGTCATCCTCGTCACCCGGCCGCGTTGCCGGAACATCTCCGATGTGGATGATGCCGGGCTGCGCGCCACCGCCGGCGGGCGGACGCGTTGTGCCGCCGACGAAGAACGCGGCGCCAACAGGATCAAGTTCGCGGCACAGCCCGTCCACGCGCGACGTGAGCTGCTCGACGAGCCCCGCGGGGCCGGCCAGCTCGCGTTGATAGATCGCTTCGATATCACCGCCGAGGCCGCCGCCCGGGCTCACGCCCGGGATCACCACCATGACCGTCGCAAGGTCCGGCCTTCCAGCCTTGACACCGATCATCATGTGATGTACATCGATGACCAGGAGCACCGCGTGAGATAACCATGATGCCAGACAAATCCCCACAAGAACAACCCCAGCCACACAAGCGTAGGGACATTCTCGCCGGCGTAATAATCTGCGGCACCTCGATCGTAGCGGGCGTTGCATGGGGTGAGTGGTACATTACGTCCATCTCGACACAAGGTCTGGTCTTCTCTATCCACGCTTGCGTCAGTAACTGGATATTTGAAGTGCTTGGAGGCGTCGCAGGGCCAGGAGGTATCCAGTGGCAGAACCACGTCGCCCGGGCTGCCACATGGTTCCTACCAGCGATTCTGGTATGCCTTTGCGTACACGTTGGCCTATCCCGCTGTTTCAGACGAAACAGACTTAACGAGGCACGTGAAACACGCTGCCGAAAGTGCGGGTACATACTCCGAGGGTAACAGTTCACCCGTCTGCAATGTTTTCTGAAATTTCTGCCTGGTAGCCCTTGCGCTGGGAGCGCGCACGCGCGTACATGCTGGGCATGCGCAGCTCG
>JAHJAR010000126.1 GCA_018814045.1 Planctomycetota bacterium
CGTCGCAGTTTGTTGACGCCCGCCGAGCGTACCGGCCTGCTTGCCTTCCCAGCGACTGACGACGAACTCATCCAGCATTACACCTTCTCGGAACCCGATCTGTCGGCCATCCGCCAGCGGCGCGGCAACCACAACCGGCTCGGCTTTGCGGTGCAGTTGTGCTACCTGCGCTATCCGGGTTTCGCCTTACCAACCGACGCGGAGCCACCCGCGCCGTTGCTGGCAATCGTTGGGCGGCAATTGCGCATCGAGCCAAACATCTGGCCGCAGTATGGCCAGCGACCGGAGACCCGGCGGGAGCACCTGATCGAATTGCAGGCATGGCTGAACCTGACGCAGTTCGCCATCGCCGACTATCGCCGCTTTGTCCACCAGCTCGCCGAGTTGGCTCAACAAACCGACCGTGGCATCGTGCTTGCCGAAGCGCTGGTCGGGCTGCTGCGACAGCAGCGCATCATCCTGCCGACGGTTGATGTCATCGAGCGCGTGTGCAGCGAAGCGCTCACGCGCGGCACGCGCCAGGTGTACGAGGCACTGACCGCGCCGTTGTCCGATCATCACCGCCGTGCCCTCGACGACCTGCTGACTCTGCGCGACGGCACCAAGGGCAGCGGACTGATCTGGCTACGACAGCCACCCGGTCTACCCAAGCCCAAGCATGTGCTGGCTCATCTGGAGCGGCTGAAGTCAGTCCGCGAACTATGGCTGCCGGACGGGCTGGAACACGCCATCCACCAGAACCGGCTGCTGAAGCTCGCCCGCGAAGGCGGGCAAATGACGGCGCAGCACCTGCGTGACCTTGAACCGGCCCGCCGCTACGCCACGCTGGTGGCGGTAGTGCTCGACACCCGCGCCACGCTGATCGACGAAATAATCGACTTGCACGACCGGTTCATGGGGACGCTGTTCAGCAAGGCCAAGCGCAACCATGCCGACCGCTTCCAGCAGTCCGGTAAGGCGATCAACGACAAGGTTCGCCTGTATTCGCGCATCGGCCGCGCCCTGCTGGACGCCAAGCAGTCGGGCCGCGATCCGTTCGCCGCCATCGAGGCCATCATCCCGTGGGAGGTGTTTAGCGAGAGCATCACCGAAGCGGAGAAGCTGGCTCAGCCGGAAGACTTCGACTACCTGGCGCTGGTCGGCGACGGCTTCAACCAGCTCCGGCGCTACACACCGACCTTCCTGGAAGCGTTGAACATGAAGGCCGCGCCAGCGGCGCGCGAGCTGCTGGCCGGCGTCGAAGTGCTCAAAGGCATGAACGAGCGCCAGGCGCGTAAGGTGCCGGACGATGCGCCCACGTCGTTCGTGCGCAAGCGCTGGGAAAGCCTGGTGCACACGCCGGATGGGTTGGATCGCCGCTTCTACGAATTGTGCGTGTTGTCGGAGTTGAAGAACTCGCTACGCTCGGGCGACATCTGGGTGCAGGGATCACGCCAGTTTAAGGATTTCGAGGAATACCTGCTGCCGGCGCCGCGCTTCACGGTGCAACGAGAACAGAAAGAACTTGGCCTGGCTGTCGAAACCGACTGCGACCACTTCCTGGAAACCCGGCTGGCTGTGCTGGAGCGCGAGCTGGCCACTGTGGAACGGCTCGCCGCCGCTGACAAGTTGCCAGACGCCGCAGTCACCAGCAGCGGCCGCCTCAAGATCGCGCCGCTGGACAACGCCGTGCCGGACGAAGCGGAAGCGCTGATGCAGCAGGTGTACAGTCTGCTACCCCACCTGAAGGTCACCGAACTGCTGCTGGAGGTCGATAGCTGGACGGGTTTCTCCCGCCACTTCAAGCACCTCAAGAGCGGCGAGGCGGCCGAAGACCAACACCTGCTGCTGACGACCATTCTGGCCGATGCCATCAACCTGGGCCTGAGCAAGATGGCGGAATCCTGCCCCGGCACGACCTACGCCAAGTTGACCTGGTTGCAGGCGTGGCATATCCGCGACGAGACCTACTCCGCCGGGCTGGCCGAGCTGGTGAACGCGCAGTTCCGCCAGCCCTTCGCCGCGTATTGGGGCGACGGCACCACGTCGTCGTCGGACGGTCAGAATTTCAAGGCCGGTGGCCGGGGCCAGTTCGCCGGCCAAGTGAACCTGAAGTACGGACAGGAACCGGGCGTGCAGTTCTACACCCACATATCCGACCAGTACGCGCCGTTCCACACCAAGGTCATCAACGCCACGGTGCGCGACGCCACACACGTCCTGGACGGCCTGCTGTATCACGA
>JAHJAR010000127.1 GCA_018814045.1 Planctomycetota bacterium
CGTCGCAGTCAGGATAGACGTCATAATACTCCAGATAATCCGGCGGCGTGCTGCCCAACGCCAGGATGAACCCGTCGAGGTCGAAACCGTTCACGACGCCGTCGCAGTTCATGTCACCGGCGATAAACGTCTCGACCGGGTTGCCGTCTTCGTCGAACTCAAGACACGTTGACGCCTCATTGTATTACGTGTGCTTAATCATTGTGCGGCTTCGTCTGTCAGGGGGCGCTCAAACCCAGCCACTTGGAGGCGCCTGAAAACCAGCCACCTTGAGGAAGGAGAAGTTCGCCGTACACCGCTACCGGCGGGTGGTCCGCCGGTGGAGGCGCGGCATGGCGAACACGCTCAAGATGGCCGAGGTTTACGCGATTTACGCTCTGCTGGAGCGGGGCTGGTCCCGACGGCGGATTGCCCACGCGCTGGGCATCGACCGGGCGACGGTCACGCGCTACGCCCAGCTGGCGGCAGCGGCATCGGGCGGGGTGCCTCCCGGGGCACCACTCGGTTGCGGGCCGCCAAAACCAGCCACAGCGCCTCCCGGGTCGGGTCCTGACGGGACAAGGGTTTACGAACGGGCGGACGGTTCAAACCCCGCCACAGAGGCGCCTCCCGGCTCGGCCATGGCGGACCACGGGGCGGCGGCAACCAGTCAGAGTCACTGCGAGCCCTTCCGCCCGATCATCCTGGCCAAGCTGGACCAGGGCCTGTCCGCCCAGCGGATTCATCAGGACCTGGTCGCTGAGCACGGCTTCAGTGGCAAGTACCACAGCGTGCGGCGGTTCGTCCGCCGGTTGGGGCAGGCCACGCCGCTGCCGTTCCGGCGGATGGAGTGCGCGCCCGGGGAAGAAGCCCAGATCGACTTTGGGCGCGGGGCACCGCTGGTCGCTCCCGATGGGAAGCGCCGCGTGCCGCACGTGCTGCGGGTGATCCTCAGCCATTCCCGCAAGGGCTACAGCGAGGCCGTCCCACGCCAGACCACGGAAGACTTCATCCGGGCGTTGGAGAATGCCTTCCACCACTTTGGCGGCGTGCCGAAGACGCTGGTCCCGGACAACCTGAAAGCCGCCGTCCTCAAGGCCGACTGGTTCGACCCGGAGCTCAACCCCAAGATCCAGGCCTTCTGCCAGCACTACGGCACGGCCTTGTTGCCCACACGGCCACGTATGCCCAGACACAAGGGTAAGTGCGAAGCGGGCGTGAAGTTCGTCCAGAACAACGGACTCAAGGGCCGCCAGTTCGCCAGCTTGGCCGACGAGAACCGGCACCTGTGGCACTGGGAAGCCACGGTGGCCGACACCCGCATCCATGGCACGACCCGCCGCCAGGTCGGCAAGGTGTTCACCGAGGTCGAACGTCCGGCGCTGTTGCCGCTGCCTGCCCAACGCTTCCCGTTCTTCCAGGAAGTCGACCGCAAGGTCCACCGCGACGGGCACGTCGAGGTGGCCAAGGCCTATTACTCGGCGCCGCCGGAGTACGTTGGCCAGCGGGTCTGGGTCCGCTGGGACGGGCACGTCGTCCGCCTCTTCAATAAGCAGCTCCAGCAGATCGCCTGCCACGCCCAGCGGGAGCCGGGTCGCTTCGCCACCGACGACCGCCACATCCCCGCCGAGAAGCGCGGCGGCCTCGAACGCGGCGCGGCGTGGTGGCTGCGGAAGGCCCGCAGCATCGGCACCGACACCGGCCAGTGGGCCGCAGCCATGCTTGAGCAGCGCGGCATCCCCGGTCTGCGCGTGCTGATCGGGCTGGTCAGCCTGACGCACAAGCACACCGACGTGGCGCTCGATCAGGCCTGCCGGGTGGCCCAGTCCCATGGCGCCTACCACCTGCGTGACATTCGCAACCTGCTGAAACGCCAGGCCCCGCCCCAGGAACAGTTCGAGTTCATCACCGAGCACCCGCTGATCCGCAGTCTGGCGGATTATGGCCAACTCGTACACAACGCTTTTGAGGAGATCCGCACATGAGAGGACCTGCACCTGGCCGGACGCGGCTGTACGCCGCCCTTGGGGGCGCTGCCCCCAAGCCCCCGGCTTCTAAACCCCAACCGGAGAGCACCGGGAGGTGCCCACATGAATGACGCGCTACACACCGCCCTGACCAAACTGCGGCTCTCGGGCCTGGCGGCCGCGCTGGACGTCCGGCTCCAGGAAGCCGCCGGCAATCACCTCAACCACGTCGAATTCCTCGAACTGCTCCTGCAGGACGAACTGGCCGTCCGTAACGAACGCCTGATCGCCCGGCGGGTGAAGGCCGCCGGTTTCCGCGAGCAGAAGACCCTGGAGGACTTCGACTGGCAGTTCAACCCGTCGATCAAGAAGAAGGTGATCTACGACCTGGCCACCGGCCGCTTCATCCGCGAAGCACGCCCGCTCCTGTTTTTGGGGCCGCCCGGAACGGGAAAGAGTCACTTGGTGCAAGCCCTCGGCTACCAGGCGATCAAAAGCGGCTTCACCGTGCTGTACCGCTCGATCTTCGACCTGGTGCGCGACTTCCTGCACGACGAGGCCCTCGGCGGGCAGGAGAGAATCCTGGCCCGCTACCTCAAGCCGGACCTGGCCATCATCGACGATTTTGGAATGCGGCAACTGCCCAAACGCTCCGGCGAGTACCTGTTCGAGATCATCATGCGGCGCTACGAGGTGCGCTCCACCATCATGACCAGCAACCGGCCCTTGGAGGATTGGGGCAAGCTGCTCGGCGACGTGCCCATGGCCACCGCGATCCTGGATCGCTTCCTGCACCACGCGGATGTGATCTCGATCACCGGTAAGAGTTACCGCCTGCGGCAGAAGGCCGGACGGGCCGACGAACGCACGCGCAACGATCCCAAGAAGGAAAACGAAGGCCCTTGCTCGGGGACCGCCAAGTGAGGTATACAGGATTCAACACTGGCTGGGTTTGAGGCGCCTACACCCGGCTGGTTTTGGGGCGCCCCGTGACAGATTCGGCGGGTTGGATAGGCCGTCGGTACATCGTGCGCGTCCGCCGGTTGGTTGCGCATATCAGTCCAATTCGCGGAACGCGAAATGCTCCTTGAAGTAGCGGTACTCCACGTGTGGGGCATAGGGGGGCCCCCCGTAGAATGACAGCCCAGCCACCAAACGCGGGTTACCATCTTGCCAG
>JAHJAR010000128.1 GCA_018814045.1 Planctomycetota bacterium
AGCCGCATGTTCGTCAGCCCGGTGCAGTCGATCGGCGTGCTGGTCAGATGCCGCTCGGGCATGTTGTTGTCATAGTCGCCGCTGAGGTTGTAGCCATACACGTAGTTACCTGTATGTCCGCTGGTCGGATCGGGGCCGCCGTACTCGCCGCCGCCACCGCTAGGCTGCCCGAAGGCCCAGGCAGCCTGCGTGGTCCAGCCGGGGTCGGTGTCGAAAGCATCGGTGAAGGCGGTGACGAACTCACCCACCTCAGCGGTATAGGTACCGTCGGGGGCGTTGCTGGGGTTGTAGACTACCGAGCCACCGTCGCCTTCGGCACTGAAGTAGAACTCGGGCAGCGCATCGCACCCCGCCGGCGGCAGCGTGGCTTCATAGAGATTCCCGCCCAGCGGGACCATTGCGGCGGTCAAGTACGTCCCGCCGTCGTAGCGATAGTGCAGCGTGCCGCTGCCCGGCACATACTGCTCGCGGGCATCCTCGATCTGCACCGTGATGTCAGTCGGCTCGCCCGGCGCCAGATGATCCGGCGCGCCGTTAGGCAACGAAACCAGCAAAGGCGGACTGCTGACCGATAGCCCCTTGATGCAGAAATTCAGCGTGCCGGTCCACGGCGGATCATCATAGTAGTACAGGTCCTGCCACGCGCCGCCGTCCCAGTAGTAGCTCTCGCCCGGCAACGCCGTCGATTCCACGATCACGCGGTAGCTGGCACCCAGGAGAACCGGGACATCGGACGTGCGGTCATATGGTTGCCCCCCCGCCGATAGCTCCAGGTACAGATAGAAATCGTCGCCTGGCGACAAGTCGACGGGCACGTCCAGAGCGACGGTGTGAAAACCGGTGTACGCGCTGGAACCGGTCTGAGCACTGAGTTCGTCCAGCAGCACGCCTCCTTCAAACCGATCGTACACCCTGATCGTGTAATCAACGTTGTCGACGGCCACGAAAAAGCTGACTGCGCTGAGCAACTCGTAGTCGTCCGCGACGAAGGCGTTGAACGCCGTCGTGTAGTTCGTCAGCGTATCGCGCCAGCCGTGGTAATCGTGGTAGTACAGGTTCTCGTACTGCATCAGCTCGGCGTCCTGGAGCGATACCGCGCCCATCTGGGGCTCCTGGCAGCACCACTTGTCGTAGTAGGAGATCCAGAAGTAGCCGCCAAATCCCCAACCTGCGCCCCAACTGTTCTTACACAGCCACGCCCCGGCTTGCGGGGCTTGCGTGCTCTTGTTGTCGTCCCAACCCACGATGGCGATCGCGTGGTTGGGCAACATCGTGCTGCTGGGCGGTTGATAGTGCGTATAACTGCCGGACATGAACGAGCCGTCGTAGGCCATGCAGGTCCCCATCACGCCCTCGTCCATGATCTTCTGCTTGATCAGGTCGATGTTGCTGAGGTCGGCGCCAGCGACGTACCACTCAATGTCACGCACATAGTAGTGGTGATAGCTGGGATCGTTGCGGAGCGGCGGCGAGCTGTACGATTGGCCGTCGATATCCCGCACCGCCCCTTCGCCGCGGGTCAGGTAGGCTGAGGTGACGCGGTAGTCGCCGCCCTCGTGCACAACCAGGCCCCCGCCAGTAGGTGGGTCCGTGTCGTCGTTGTTGTGCTGGTTAAAGCCGTTCCACCAATCGAGGTGATACTCGGCCAGGTTGGGCTCGCCGGTCTCGCCGGCGGCGGCCCAGTTGCCGGTCATCAGCAGGTTACCCTCGATCGCCGCCATCGCTCCGTGTGTCCAGCAGGTGCCGCCCGTCTGGCTCTTCACTGAGGTAACGTAGTTTTCACCGTTCACATCCCGCAAATCAAAGGAACTCGGCAGGTCTGCCAGGCTTGCTGTCGGGCCGGCAACAAAGAGGACCACGGTCGCCACAGCCATGAAGAAGTGATTCCGTCCCATCTTTCGAATCCTCCCAGGTCAAGGGTATGCGACGTCACGCGCGTCCCCCGCGTTGGTGATGCGTCGCGATGTTCCCAACATCCGTGCCTCGGGCACCAACCCAGCAGCCACTCGCACCGCAAACCAGTCGACGCTTCAACGGGCGGTAGACCGCGACCGGTATCCGATGCAAACGGGCAGCCGGAAGTGCTGTACACATATTCTGCGGCCATCACGCGGCGGTTACAAGGAATTCTTTTCTTGAACGGCGCGTCCCTCCACAGAAACCCGCGCCAGCCAGCGACGCGGCTGACGAACCACCTCCCGGACGCTATCCTGAAGCACACCAACGATTTGGCAGGCGTCCCGTACGAAAGTCATTCCGGAGGTTGCCATGTGGCGTCGCGCGAAATTCCGACTTGTATGTTTTTGTCTGCTCGCTGCACCGGCGCACGCGCACGATGTGGTGGGCGGCCCGGTCGTCGTCATCGATACGGACATGGGGCTCGACGATGCGGTCACACTCGCGTTGGCCCTGCAATGCCCCCAGATCAATATCGGCGCCATCGTGGCCTGCGAGGGTGTCGCCGGACGTGAACAGGCCGTCACACACGTGGAGCGGATGGTCGAGTTGTTCAATCGCCGGGATATTCCGGTGTATGCCGCGCCAGCCGAAGAATCTGACAAGCCGGTCCCGCCCTTCCGGAGCTTCGCGGTGGGCGCGGTCGGCGCGGCCCTGCCGCCGCCGGTGCCCCCCTTCCACCAACCGTTTGCACCCACGGCCTACCTCGTGGAAGGGCACCAGACGACCGTCCTGGTGCTGGGACCGCTGACAAACCTGGCGGCGGCACTGCACGCCAATCCCGATCTGCGGAAACACATCGCAGCCGTGATCGTCGCGGGCGGGCCTGATCCCGCTGAGAGCTGGAACGCCGCCTACGATCGCGCTGCCCTGGCAGCCGTGCTGGATTCCGACCTCCCGCTGAAGTTTGTTGCCCCCGGACCGGCCGGCCACAAACCCGTCGCGTGGCGCCAGGGTGAGCTGCACTTGGGACGGGGCACGTCAATCGCCGAGAGCTTCTTCGAGCGCCTGCTCTCAGCTACGCGCGTCCGCGAGCACTACCTGGAGCGCTTTGCGAGTTTTCACGACGAATTGGCCTTCCTCTATGTGGTGGACGC
Organism: Planctomycetota bacterium; assembly: GCA_018814045.1. Taxonomy (GTDB): domain Bacteria; phylum Planctomycetota; class Phycisphaerae; order UBA1845; family Fen-1342; genus JAHJAR01. The sequence continues at coordinate 3,054 of JAHJAR010000128.1, forward strand.
CACACCCTTTGCCCCGACCGCGGCAGCGGCCGTGCTGGCGCCGCGCGACAACCAGCGTCTGCTCGAGCTGTTCACACGCTGTCTGGTTGACGGCCGCCAGCAAAAGCGCCGGGTCGTCTTCGCCGACGGCCCCCTGCCCGAACAGATCCTGCGCGCGGACGTTCGCCAGCGGCAAGCCGCGATCATCGCCAAGAACGGCGAGACCGAGTGGTTCGCGCAGCTACTGATGAATGAACTGCACGAGCATCTGGGGGCCTACTCCGTGATCGGCGTGAAAATGGGGTTGCGCGCCGCGGAGTTGCTGAACGCTCCGCAGCACGCCATGCAGGTCACGGCCTTCACGCCCGCCGGGCCACCGGTGAGCTGTATCAACGACGGGATCATCGTCGCGACCGGTTGCACTCCCGGGCGCGTTCTGTTCACGCACGTGCCCGGGCCGCCGGATACACTGCGAGTCCGCTTTACCTACAACGGTCGTGAGCTCACGTTGACGCTCAAGCAGGAGTATCGGCAGAAGATCCGCAACGAGATCACGCGGCTACTGAAGCACCACACGCTCGCCGACGCCGCATACTGGGACGGCGTGCGCCTATTCGGGTTGGAAATCTGGGAGAACTGGCATCGTCAGGACCTGTTCGCCGTAGTCGAAACGCCGCAGCCCGACTCGCCGTAGGCCGCCGCTTGCAGCCGACGGCAGAGCTGAGGATGATGTGGCAGCAGTGCGGTGTGACGGCCGGCTTCGCTGGCACTTCGCCGCGCGAACCGGCACGCGAGGATGAGAGCTTAAGATGTCCGATCTGGTTCGCTTGAGCATTTCACTGGAACAGCCACTCCTTAAGCAGCTTGAGCGGCTGGTCAAGGCCGGCCGCTACACCAATCGCTCGGAGTTCATCCGCGATCTGATACGCCAGCGTTTGGTCGAGCAACAATGGACGGATCGCCGCCAGGAGGTGGTCGGGACGATCACGCTGATCTACAACCACCACGCCCGCCAGTTGGCCGACAAGCTGGTCGACATTCAACACGACCACCATGAAAATGTCATCGCCGCTACTCACGTGCACCTGTCGCACGATCTGTGTGCCGAGATGATCATGGTGCGCGGCGGCGCCGTGAGCATCCGCCGCCTGGTCGACCAGTTGCAGCAGCAACGGGGCGTTTTGCACGCCGAGTTGGCGATGAGCACCACTGGCGAGCGCCTGCACTGACGAGCGTCTTTGCGGCGTCGCGCTATCAAGTACCACCGCCGGGATGAGCAACCACGAGGAGAACAAGACACGATGATGCTGGATGATGCAAGTCGCCTGCGCCGGGCGCTGTGCGGCGCAGTGTGCCTGGGCGCACTCGTTCTGACCGGGTGCGGTCTCGGAGCGCTGGACGACTTCGCTCCGCTTACGCCCACCGACAACTTCCACGTCATCGAACCGGGCCGCGCCTACCGCTCGGCGCAGCTTGACGCAACGTCGATCCGGCTTGCGAGCGATGTGCTGGGAATCCGTACGATCGTCAACTTGCGCGGCGAGAACGAGCAGGATTTGTGGTACCAACGCGAACGGGCCGTCACCGAGGACCTGGGCGTCACACTGGTCGACGTCCGCATGAGCGCCAGCGCGCTGCCACCACGCGAAGAGCTGCTGCGGCTGTACGATGCGTTTGTGTCCGCCGAATATCCGATCCTGCTGCACTGCAAGAGTGGAGCTGATCGGACGGGCGCCGTGGCCGCCATCTGGCGTATGGTCGTCCTGGGGGAACCGTACGAGCTGGCTGTCTGGCAACTGTCGCCACTACTCGGCCACTTCGAGTTTGTGCACCCGGAAATGGACCGCCTGGTACGCATGTTCCAACCCAGCCGGGAGTGGATCGAGCAGGAGTATCCCATCGACTAGCGGGGAATCTCCCCGCGGCCGCCACTCGGCCCGACGGCGGGGTAGCTTGCCTTTTCGGCCTTCTGGTATTACCATTGTACAAAACGTATTACAGGGCCGGTCACGGGACGCGACTCTGGCCGGCCTTCTGGACCTGACCTTCCACGGGAGAAGCTGATATGACACTCTGCCCGCGAAGCATGCTGATCGCGGCGGTCGCGTTGCTGGCTGTGGCGCGCTGGAGCGAAGCGGATGAGCCGGACTGGCAAACGATGGACTACACGCCGCATGCGAATTTTCAGGCGGTTGACAGCAGCGGGTTCGGGGTCTTTCAACTCGACGACCCGATCAAGATGCGCGGCATCATCTTGAGTAACTCCGAGGAAATGCTCGATTCCACGCCCGGTGCGCCCGTCTACCTGGGCGGGCTGTGGCAGGTCTACGTGCAGGCCGCAGACACCGGCGACTTCGGAGGCACCGCCTGCTGGATGGGGCAGTACATCGGCAAGATCGTGGGCAACCACCCGGCCGGAAGCTATTCCGATGCCGAATGGCTCGACGAGCTGTATCGCCTGACGCACGACCCGGACACCGGGCACGAATTCCAGCCGGGCGATCTGGTGGAGATTCGGGCCCGCGCCCCAGGTCTCCACCATCGCGGCAAGAACAACGTCAACGAGAAGCATCTCAACGTCCCCGAAATGGACTTCGACATCGTTCTCCTGGAACCCGCCCAGGGCCTGCCTGCACCAACGGTGCTCACCCTGGCCGCGTTGAAGGACGCCGGCAACGAGTTCATCTGGGACCCCACGCGTCAAGCCGGACCGGAGCACTTCCAGGGCTCGCTGGTCCGGATCAACGGTGTGACCTTCGTGGACTCCGGCGGCTGGGGACCGGACGCCGAACTGGACATCCAGGATGGCACGGGCCGAACGTTCCCCGTCAAGCTCGGCCTGGGCGATGGCTTCAGCATGTACGGCCCGCCCACCGGAGCGTTTGACGTGGTCGGCATCCTCGATCAGGAGGACACCGACTCCAACGACGGACACAAGGCCGGTTATCGCTTGTGGATAATGCAGAATTACGATGGCAATCAGTACATTATTCCAGCCATCTGGCCGTTGCCTGGCGATCTGAACTGCGACGGGATCGTCAACGGTTTCGACATCGACGCGTTTGTCCTGGCCCTGCAATACCCAGATACCTACGCCGCCACCCACCAAAACTGTGACATCAATCACGGAGACATCAACGGCGACGGCGTGGTAAACGGCTTTGATATCGACGGATTCGTGGCCTTGCTGATCGGCGGCTAGGGAGCCGAATCAACCATGACAACCTGGGCGCGTCTAGGCCGGCGACGGCCACAGCAAGATGTCCGCGGTCCCTTCCGCTACCCGGGCGCGTTTACACTGATCGAGCTGCTGGTCGTAATCGCGATCCTGGCACTGCTGATGGCGATTCTGCTGCCGGGCTTGCAGCGCGCCCGGCTCCGGGCGCGAGTTGTGCGTGCCCACGCCGACCTGCGACAGATCGCCCTGGCCCTCGACAGCTACGCCATGGAATTCCGCGATCAATACCCCCCGACTCGGCTGGCTTGCGGGAACGATGTTAACTACCAACTCCCCGTCGAACTGGCGCAGAGCAAGTACTTCCCCCGGCTCGATAACTCGGCGATCCCACAGGCCGGATTCATGGATGTGTTCGCTCCGCTCCAAACGTACAAGTATCGGGCACCCGGAGGATTAATACTGAACGGACAGTTCTCGCACGACGTGCGCTCCTGGATTTGGGTACCGCTCGATTTCCCCCAGTGCTTTGAGAACGAATGTCAGCGTTTCGACAACGGCGAAGACGAGCCGCCCTGCCCTGCCCTCTACGCTGTTTGGAGCATCGGTCCCGATCCCGAGTCCGGCAAGTTCCCGCGCGACGCGCAGACTGGTGCTGTGGACGAAACACGCTTCCCGCTGCCGCGGAGATACTGGTTGACGGCTGGTGAGCCGACCGGGCTGATTACCTGCTACCGCAGCCGACAGGGACACACATATCACAGTCCCTAAGCGTCTGGAACAGACCGTCGCTGATCCTGGTGGGTCAATCGATGCCAGCCTACAATGTCCGCTTCAAACGCTTTGATCCTGGTGACCATGCGTTCCAATAACCACGAGAGCGTCGGCGTCATGATCGAGATCAGCAACTTGCGCTTCGAGTATGGCGCGGGTGGTTTCGGTTTGGCGCTGCCCGAGCTGCGCGTCGCCCAGGGTGAAAAGGTCGCCTTGATCGGACCCAGCGGCGCCGGCAAAACCACGCTGATCTACCTCATCGCCGGCATCCTCGCACCCCAGACCGGCTCGATCCGCGTAAGCGGCCAGGAACTCGCCGGCCAGAATGATCAGCAGCGCCGCAACTTCCGCATCACCAGCATCGGCTTCGTCTTTCAGGAATTCGAGCTGTTGGAATACCTGAGCGTCCGCGAGAACATCCTCCTGCCCTTCTATCTCAACGGCACGCTGGCCCTCTCGGCCGGGACGACCCGCACCGCGGACGGGCTCGCCGCTGCCATGAACCTGAAAGACAAGCTGAATCGGCGCCCGAACACGCTCTCACACGGCGAGCGCCAGCGCGTGGCGATCTGCCGCGCTCTGATCGCCGCCCCCGCGTTGCTCATCGCCGACGAGCCCACGGGCAACCTGGATCCGAAGACCGCCCAGTCGATCCTCGATTTGCTTCTGGGCGAAGTTGAACGGCGCGGCGCCACGCTCGTCATGGTGACCCACAACCACACTTTGCTCGACGCATTCGACCGCGTAATCGACATCGCCGATTTCGTCCGGGAGGAGCAACCATGAAGCGGGTGCTCCTGCTGGCGTGGCGCTACGTGGCCTATCACAAGGGCAAGACCATTATCCTGGTCGCCTGCCTGACACTGACCATGGTGCTGCCACTGACGGCCCACCTGCTGATCACGCACTACGGCGAGGCGCTGCTGGCCCGAGCGCAGGCCACGCCGTTGATCGTCGGTGCCCGGGGCAACCGGTTTGACCTCGTGCTCAAGTCACTGTATTTCGGCTCGGCCCACGTCGATGCGATCCACATGTCGGAGATTGAGGCGGTCCGGGACAGCGGTCTGGGCTTGCCGATCCCGCTGCACCTGGAATTCACCGCCCGCAAGCACCCGATCGTGGGCACGACGCCCGAGTACTACGAGTTCCGCGGATTGCAGGTGGCCGCGGGCAGCCTGCCGCTGCGTCTGGGCCAGGCGCTGCTCGGCGCGCACGTCGCGGCCGACCTGCGGCTGAGGCCGGGTGACCACCTCTTCTCCGATCAACGCAGCCTGTACGACATCGCCAAAACCTATCCCCTCAAGATGCACGTGGCGGGCGTCCTGCGCGAGACCAACACGCCCGATGACGACGCCGTCTTCGTCGATATCAAGACCGCCTGGCTCATCGCCGGCATCGTGCACGGACACCAAGACGTCGTCCACACCACCGATGATGCGGTAATCCTGCGCCGAGACGCCGACAACGTCATGACCAACGCCGCGATTGTCGAATACAACGAGGTCACACCTGAGAACCTCGCCACGTTTCACCTGCACGGCACGCCGGCCGATCTGCCGCTGTCCGCCATCGTTGTGCTGCCACAGGACCAGAAGTCGGCCACGCTGCTCAAGGCGCGCTATGGCCTGTCCAAAACGCATCGCATGCTGGTGCCCGTACAGGTCGTGGATGAGTTGCTCGGATTGGTCTTCAGGGTTAAGCGGTTCTTCGACGCCAACTTCGCCTTGATCACAGTTTCCACGGCATTGTTCCTGGCCCTGGTCGTGCTGCTCTCGCACCGCCTGCGCCGCCGTGAGATGCAGACCATGCACAAGATCGGCTGTAGCCGGATGATTGTCTTCTGGCTTCAGGCGGCGGAATTGGGAATCGTCCTCGTGCTAAGCCTGGGACTCGCCGGTGGGTTGGCTGTGGCCATCACGGCTGCGGTACCGCGGATTGTGCGGCTGATGTGAGTCTAGTGTTGTGTCTCACGAACAGTGCGACTGATGGTGATCCGAGCCGCGACCGTAAGGAAGCGGTTGCGTCGGCTTGGGCACGGGGCCCCACGCAATTGCTCCCTTACGGTCGCGGCTCGGAAGGGCGTCGTAATCGTGAGGCACTACGCTAGCGCGGTAGAAGCTACTTGAAGGAGAGAATCATGGTAGGCACGCAACGAGGTCAATTTGGATGGTGCGGCGCTGCAAACGCCGCCCGTGCGGCAGTCTGCGCCACCTTACTCCTGGGGGTGGGCTGTGAGTCAAAGACCCCAACGTCGATGCCAGCCGCACGGAAGGCCGCGGCCACGCCCACCGTCTACACGACGTTCTATCCGACGGCCTACTTTGCCCAGCGGATCGGCGGCGACGCCATCCGGGTCGTGTGCCCATGCCCGGCCGATGCCGATCCGGCGTTTTGGGTTCCGGATGATGAGACGCTGGCCCGCTTTCAGAAGGCCGACCTGATCCTCATCAACGGCGCCGCCTTCGAGAAGTGGCTGGCGACCGCCAGCCTGCCCGCGTCGCGCGTGGTGGACACGACCAAGCCGCTCGCCAACGAGTTCATCGAGTTGGGCGACACCGTGACACACACGCACGGCCCCTCCGGCGCGCACAGCCACGAGGGCATCGACGGCCACACGTGGCTCGACCCAGGCAACGCCAAGGTGCAAGCCGCGGAAATCAAGCAGGCTCTGATCAAGCTCCTGCCCGCACACGAGAGCCACTTTGCGAGAGGCTACGGCTTGCTCGCACAGGACCTTGACCAGCTTGCTGCCCGCTTCAAGGCTCTCACGACCAAGCTGGATGGGCAGCAGCTCGTGTGCTCCCACCCCGCGTACAATTACCTGGGGCGGCGCTACGCGTGGACAGTGCAGAGCTACCATCTGGACCCGGAGGTCATGCCGGACGACGAGACGATAGCTGAGATGAAGGCCTTCATCGCCGAGCATCCGGCTCGATTCTTGTTGTGGGAGGCTGAGCCAGCAAGTGCCATCGCCGAGCGCATGAGAACGGAGCTGGGGCTTCAGAGCGTTGTCGTCTCGCCCTGCGAGTTGTTGGATGACAACGAACTGGCCGCAGGCCAGGACTTCCTGTCCGTCATGAACGCCAACGTCGACCGTATCGAGAAGGCCCTCGGCAGCAATTAGCGCTGGTTCAGGAGTTAGCCAGTGCCCGGCGCACGAGCGCGGCCACGGCCGCCGCGCATGGGAGTGATCACGAGTGCCGTCCGTTCGCCAATCCAGCCTGGCACCTCAACTGGCGCACGGGCGCCGCAAGCCACGACGCGGCTGTATCACCGCGGCCATCTTACCACTGCTGCTGCTCTCCGCGGCGATTCTAGCCCACCGCGGGCACAGCTTCGGCAGCCCATTCCACAGCGTCCCGCTCGAGGAAGCGTTTCAGTTAGCCAACGCGGAATTCAAGCTGGTCTTCGTCTACGTCACCAAGCCCAACCACCAGGCGTCCCGCTACCTCGAACGACCAACCTGGCACGACTGGCGCACCATCGACCTGCTGATCCGTGAAACCGTCGCCGTAAAGCTCGACGGCCGACGCAACGCGGCAGAGTTGGACCGCTACGCCATCTCCGACCTGCCGGCCATTCTGCTGCTGGACTCTGCCGGCAACGAACGCCAGCGCCTACCCGGAGAACTCTCGGCCAACAAACTCATGGAGAAACTGGCCGCAGCTCTGAGCGGCGCGGATTCCGTCGCCCGCGTCCGGCAGGCCGTGGAGACTGGCGGACCGAATGACCCTCTGGCGCGCGAACGCCTGGCCGAGACGCTCGCGCGGCACGGTGCCCACGCCGAGGCGCTCCAGGAGTATCTCTGGTGCCTGGACGTGGGGCTGCGGACGAATGTCCCTTACGCCAGCGCCCGGCGGCGTTTGTTGCTCAAAGGCTTCGTGGCCCTCAGTGACTCATATCCTGCCGCCCGGGAGACGCTGGAACAGCGCCGCACGGCCCTGGAGAAAACGCTGCGCCATGAACGCGACGACCCCAACCTGGCACGCGATCTGGCCGAACTCAACCGTTGCCTGAATGACGAGCGGCGCACGCTGATACTCTTCGATCAGCTTCAGCCGCGCAGCCGGGCCCGTTACATCCTCTTCGAGCATGTGCTCGAGCAACTGATCGAGCAGCGGCGTTACGACGAGGTGCTGGCCCTCGTTGATCCGCGACAGGTCTTCATGCAGGATGCCCGCCTGGCGCGCGCACGGGCCGACCTGTTCAGCGAAGGCGAGAACGCCAGCCGCGAGCGTGGCACGCGGGCATTCGCGGTAGCCCGCGGAGCTGGCTTCTTGGAGGCACTGGCCGCCTGCGGACGCGTGGAAGAAGCCCGCGCCCTGGTCGACCAGATCCTGGCCTTCCAAGATGCCCCGCAGACGCGGACCCTGTTACAGCACCACGCGCGGCGCGCCGGCAGCCACGAACTCGTGGAGTACATCGTGTCGATGCCGGTCACGTCACAGCGCACCCGCCGGCCCTGAGTGCGGCTGCCCTACTTCTCCACAGTGATGCGCGGAGCCGGCCCGAAGAAGATCGATTCCCCCTTGGATTCACTCACGCGGTCTCCAGCGCCAGGCGGAACACCGGTCGTTGCCACCATTGCACCCAAGGCGAGCGGCAGGAGCCAGGCCAGGTTGGTAACCGCACCCATTTCACTCGCCAGCAGGGCGGCGCTGCAAACAGCCAGCAAGGCGCCGACCAGTTGGTGCGGCCGCGTGCGGTTCCAGAAGTACACCTGCACCGCCACAACTACGGCCAGCAATGCCGTCGTCAGCTTGGCGATCCGCCGAATCAGCGTCCAGCGCTCCGCGTTCTGCGGGCTCGCCCAGCATTCCCAGGCGCCTCTTCCGGGTGGTACGCTGCGCACCGCGGGTAGCCACGTGGCTTCCAGCACTGTGCGAATCGCACTGCACACCCGCGCCCGAAGCGGCAGATCTGCCAAGGCCGCGCGGTAGCCCGGGCGCAGTTTGGCCCAGACTGAATCCGGAGCGGCGATCGAGCGGTACATGATCGCCCCGGCATCCACGCCGTTCGGCGGAGCAACAGCTATCCGCTGCCCGCTCATACCCAGGTTCGACAAGTCGGCCGATTCCGACTCGACCAGCGGGCGCCACAACCAACTCTTGAAGTCGGGCTCAAGCGTGGTTTCTGACACCCACGGATCGAGCACCAGCGTCCCCTCCGCCACCTGGCGGCCAGCATACGCTGGCTGCAAGCCGGCGGCTGCCAGAGCGCCATCCGCCCGCGGCGCGTTCGGCTCCGCTAGCCACGTCAGGCCCACCAAACAGACGGCCGCTCCGCCCGCCAAGCCCGCCACGCTGCCCAGCGCGTGCCAGCCTTGGCGCAAGAAGTACGCCAGCAGGATCGGCAACCCCAGCCACGCCCAGGGCCATGCCAGGCCCGCCAGCACGAGGCACAACGTCGCCACCAGTCCCCCGAGCCCGCGCAGGAACACGAACGCCACGCTCCACGTCAGCAGCAATGTTGGCAGCATGATCTCCGGTCGCGGCAGGCACTCACGCGTGCCCGGGAAAACGCAGAGAATCACTACCACCGTCAGACCCAGGGACGCCGAGTGCAACCCGCGCCCGAGCACGTACAAGCCCCCGAGCGTCAGGACGAACAGCAGCCGGTTGACCAATTGGACCGCCACCATTTCCGTGCTCGTCGACGCCACCGCCCCCCGCGCGTCGTACCGGGAGTATGTCCGCCAATCCAACTCGGCGGGCGTTCCACAAACGTGCAATGCGCCGGCGTGCACGAGGTAGAGCAAGGGCGAACGCCCATCATGGCCATAGGTATCGCCATACGGCAGCGTGCCATGCTGCGCCGTGTAAACGCCGCCCACCAGGCCGTCACGCGAACCTTCCGAAAGCGGTGCGGCACCGATCGCGACCGCCCCCAGCACCAGCCCCACCACGACCAGGATCAGCATGGCGCCGCTGGAAACGTTGCAGCCGCCGCTCGTAACGGTCGGCGACATCAGCAACCAGCCGCCGCGGAACAGCCAATAGACCGCAGCCAGCGACAACAGCAGATACGACCACCACTGCAATGTCTGCCCGCCGAAGCCGTCCGGTAGCATCCCAGTGTCCAGACGCAACGACAGCAGCAGGCAACACAGCGCCAGCACCAGCCCGTCACCGTTGCGCAGCGAGAGAACCGGCTTGAGCTGAACAGTCAGCAGCAGAATCACGCAAACCGCAAACCACGTCAGCCCCGGCTGGGCAACCCGCAACCACCACGGCACCCGAACCGTCTGCTCAGCGGCTCCACCCGCTCTCACCTCCGCCACGCCCTGTTGCACCGGCTCGCTTTGCGCAAGTGCTTCGGACAACTCCTGTGCAAGCGTGCCGGCCCCGTCCCTTTCCGGCGGAGAAACCTGCGTGGTCGTTTCGGGAGAAGGCCCCGGCAGCTCCTGTAGCACAGTCGCTGCGATCCTCGCCATGTCAGCCCCCCGGCTCTCAGCCGCCGACAAACACAGTATCACGATCCCGCACAGGATCGCTCCGGCTCGCGCGATGTTTGGCTTGATCACGATCACTTCGCTCCTCTGGCCTCCGCGATGGTCCCCGCCCCATGGCTCACAGACCGTCACGGCATGCTACCACGCTGCGGTCAGCGCGCGTAGGCAACCCCGCGCACGCAGAGTTCCCTACCACCGCTAATAGCAGGCGCACCAGGCCTCTGCCATCTTATACCGTTCGCGAACTGGCCGGATGCGGCGGTGGCTTGGCACACCGGCCGCCCGCACGTACACTGAACCACACGGTTGAATTCCGCCGGGGCTGGCGAATGTTTCACCGAAACCCGTTTCTAGGCAGGGCAAATGAGCGATAACACAGATTTCGGCGAGTTTGAGTTGCTGCGGCGCCTGACCGAGGCGGCGGGGGTGTCGGGGCGCGAAGAGCGCATCCGCGACCTCATCCTCGCGGAAACCAAGGACATGTGGGACGAGACCCACACCGACGCCATGGGCAACCTCATCTGCCTCAAACGCGCCGCCCGGACTCCGGCCAGGTCACGTCGCGCCGACAAGAAAACCGCCCCGGCCAACCCCACCCGCGTCATGCTGGCCTGCCATATGGACGAGATCGGCTTCTACGTCCGCTACATCGATGACGACGGACGGCTCCGCGTCCAGAACGTCGGCGGATTCGACACGCGCAACCTCTTTGCCCGCCGAGTGCTCGTCCAGGGCAAGCAGGACCTCGTCGGCGTGATGAATGCCGTCGGCCGCCCCGTACACCTGGCCACCGACGAAGAGAAGAAGAAAATCCCCACCGTGGCCGAGCTGTTCATCGACCTGTTCCTGCCCAAGCCACGCGTCAGCCGGCTGGTGCAAATCGGTGATCCGGTCACGCTCATCCAACAGACCGCGATGATCGGCGACGCCCTCACCGGCAAGGCCATGGACAACCGCATTGCGCTCTGGGTCGCGATCAACGCCGTCCGCAAGGCCGCGCACTCGTGCCGGTACGATGTCTACTTCGTCGCCTGCGTGCAGGAAGAAGTCGGCGTGCGCGGAGCCACCACGGCCGCCTACGCCATCGAGCCCGACGTCGGCATTGCCATCGATACAACGCTTTGCTGCGACACGCCCGGGATCGGTAAGGACGACGCCGTCACCGTTTTTGGCCAGGGCGTCGCCATCAAAGTCATGGATTCGCTGAGCATCAGCCACCGGGGCCTCTTCGATGAGTTCCTTGGCATCGCGCGCCGCAAAAAGATCAAACACCAAATCGAAGTGCTGCCACGCGGCGGAACCGACGCCGGCGCCGTCCAACGCACCCGCGCCGGTACCCGCGCCATCACGCTCTCCGTGCCCACGCGCTACATCCACACCGTAACGGAGGCCATCCACAGGAAGGACGCGAAGGCCGCGGTGGATCTGCTCGCCGCCTGGCTGAGCGCCTGATCCATACAGCACGTGGCCAACCCGGCGCGGGCCGAGCCGCGCCCAAAGGTGCCTCGAGACGCTCCCATAAACTTCTTCAACGGTGCAACCGGCTGACAGCACGGGTGCCACTGGTGGCTTGCCCACCAGCGCAGCGTAGAATGTTGCGCCCGCCGTCTCACCACCAGTTGAACGACGCCATAGCGGCCGCCGCCGCGCCGGCCGGGCGTATTGGGACCTTGCATCACAAATCACACTTTTTTCCACTGCGTGGCCCATAAACGGTCCCACCCCTCCTCACTTCGCACTGTCTGATGACTGCCCGCAGATGGCCGGCCGTTTGTCGTAGTCAGGCCCCGCACTCCGGGCCTAGAGTCTCCTGACAGCGCCGACGTTACTCTGGGCCGGACCCCCCCAGATCGCACAAGAATACCAAGAGCGAACTTGGAGGGAAAGATGAGCAACCTCAAACGGCACAGCACCACTCTCGCGATGATCCTCGGCCTTCTGACCACGACCGCCTACGCCGATAACCTGGTCGTCAACGGCAGCTTTGAAGAGCCCGTCGTCGATCATACCGCCCAGTGGAACATCTACCAGATCATCCCCGGCTGGCAGATCGAGCGCGGCCCGAGCATCGAGCTCCAGCGCGGCGTGTACGGCTGGCAGCCCGCGGTCGGTGACCAGTGGCTCGAGCTCGATTCCGACATCGACGGCCCGAACGGCTCGATGCACGGCGAAGACGCCTCCACCGCCGTCTTTCAGAATCTCGATACCGTTGTGGGCCAGGACTACGAGCTCAGTTTCGCCTTCTCGCCACGGCCCGGCGTATCTGACAACGTGCTCGAAATCACCTGGGATGGCCAGGTGCTCGATACCCTCACCGCCGACGGCAGCGGCCTGTGCAACACCGACTGGCAGTACTACACCTACGCGGTCACCGCCACGGCCGACACGACGGTGCTCGGCTTTGGTGACCGCAGCGTCTCCGACTCGCTCGGCACCTTCGTCGACGACGTCAGCGTAGTGGTGCCCGAACCGGCTTCGCTGATCCTGCTGACCATCGGCCTGATTGTCGCGGCCCGCCGCCAGGCCTCATAGCTGTCATACGTTCCATCGCGTTACCCAGCACCAGCCATGTCCGCCACAATGCGGGCATGGCGTCCCTTTTTGCGCCACGCGCGCCTCTGCTTGACCGCGCCGGACCGGGGCGACAGAATGGCAAGGGGTAGCCGCTGGGCCGCCCGAGTGGTGCAGGCGCCACCCGACCCGCTTCCACGACAACCATGCACGTAGCCTACATACACCAGCACTTCACGACCCGCCGCGGCGCCACCGGCACACGCTCGTACGAGATGAGCCAGAGGCTCATTCAAGCCGGTCACCGCGTCACCATGATCTGCGGCGCCCACGAATCCAGTGATCTCGCCGACGGCTCCAGCGAGCGTGTCGCCACCAGCGAAATCGACGGCATCCGTATCCTGCGTGTGGCCGAACCCTACGCCAACCAGATGGGCTTCGTCCGGCGGCTGCTGGCTTTCGGCCGCTTCGCCCGGACGGCGACCCGCATTGTGCGGAGCCTGGACGCCGACCTGGTCTTCGCTACCTCGACACCGCTCACCGTCGGCTTGCCGGGCATGAAGGGGGCGCGACATCTGCGCGTGCCGTTTGTCTTCGAGGTGCGCGACCTGTGGCCCGAGCTCGTCATTGCCATGGACGTGGTACGCAACCCGCTGATGATCTGGTACATGCGCCGCCTGGAGCGCAGGATCTACCTCGCGGCCCAGCACATCATCGCCCTGGCCCCCGGGATCAAGGACGGCATCTGCCGCACCGGCTACCCCGTCGAGAAGGTCTCGATGATCCCCAACTCGGCTGACCTCGACCTGTTTCAACCTGACGATTCACCGTTGACCGACGAACGCTTCGGCAAGCCAGACGAGTTCCGCCTGGTCTTTACCGGCGCGCACGGGGCGGCCAATGGCCTGGATGCCATCCTGGACGCGGCGGTCGAATTGAAACGTCGTCAGGTGCGCGGCGTGCGCTTCGTCTTCATCGGGCAGGGCCGCCTGCGCAACCAGTTGATCGAACGCAGCCGGCGTGAAGGGCTCGACGACTTCGTGGCCTGGGTGCCATCGATCCCGAAAAAAGAGCTGGCCCGCGTGCTCCCACGCATGGACGCGGGCCTGATGATTCTGAAAAACGTGCCGGCCTTCTACTATGGAACGTCTCCCAACAAGTTCTTCGACTACATCGCCAGCGGCTTGCCTGTGCTCAACAACTACCCCGGATGGCTGGCGGAAATGATCACCGAGCACCGCTGCGGAGTCGTGGTGCCACCCGATGACCAGCCGGCCTTCGCGGAAGCCGTGCTGCGGCTGCGCGACGATCCGGCGGAGGGGGCCGCTATGGGCCTGCGCGGCCGCCAACTCGCGGAGGCACGGTTCTCACGGGATATGCTCGGAGCCCAGTTCGTCGAGACGCTGGAGCGTGCCCGGGCCGCATTCTGAACGCCGTTTTGCAGATCTGATAATCGAAGCCATCTCGAAACCGTCCCGGGGCGAGCAGCCGAACCGAGCCGCGCGCATGAAGACCGAGCCGCGCCCGTCAGGAAGCGGTTGCATCTGACCCGAGCCACAACTGCGAACAACCGTCCCCTTTCGGTCGCGGCTCGGAAGCAGTCGCGCGATAGGTACTCGTTCAACGCGCCTCAGAAACCGCGCCGATCCTGGCCACGAAATCGACGGACCGACGTGCCGTGGCAGCGTTGGTCCGAGGGTGCACGGGGAGGTTGACCGTCTCCCGACAGGCGCGGTCAGCCTGGGGGCACATCCCGGTGTGATAACCATAAGCCTCCAGCGGCGTCTCGATCGGGTGCAGCGGGCATTCAAACCAACTGCCCAGTTCCACGAAGTGCTGGGCCGCGGTGGCGAGCGCTTTCGCCTTATCCGCCACGCGCACCGGGTAGCGCACCAGCACTGGATCGATGTTCGTCGGTAGATTCGGCCGCGGCCAGCTACGCTCGGCCAGCAGCCGCGCATAGGTCTCGGTCATTCGGCGGCGATGGGCCATACCCCGCGGCACGCGCTTGAGCTGACGCAGACCAACGCGGGCCTGCATGCCGCTCATCCCCTTGAAGAAGTCGGGTTCCATCGTCGGTGCAAACTCGCACGTGCTCGACGAGCCGACCACCAGACCCTTGCGCGTGAAGAACCGGAAAGCGCTCTGTGCCAACGCCGTCGTGCGCGGGTAGATCAGACCGCGATAGACCAGCAGTTGCGCCCGGAGCATGTTCACTTCACGCGCGCCAGGCTGAACCAGTTCCGTGCGGCACAGCGTCTCGATTTGCTCGGCCAGTTCCGCGTCTCGAACCACCGCCATGCCACCCAAGCCACTCGTGTACGGCTTGTTCCACTGAAACGAGAAGTACGCGGCGACGCCGAACGTACCCACGGTCTGCCCCGCGTAGCGCGAACCAAGCGATAGGCAGCAGTCTTCCATGAACCGCAGTCCCTTGCGCTGCGCTATGTCGCTGATCGCGCCCAGGTCAGCCGGGTAGCCGTACGTGTGCTGGGCGATGATGAGCTTGGTGCGCGGCGTGAGCTTGGCTTCGATCTGGTTCGGGTCGATGTTGAACGTGGCTGGGTCGATATCGACAAAGACCGGCTTCGCCCCGAGGTACACGATCGGGTTGACCGCCATCACACACGTGTAGCCCGGCAGGATGACTTCATCACCCTCACCAATGCCCAGGCCTTTCAGGATGGCATACAAGGCCACACGCCCCTTCCAGAAACCGAAGGCGTGCGCGGCCCCCAGCCAGTTCGCGAAGGCGTTTTGGTATGTCTCCAGGACGCTCGCCGACATCTGAGACCCTCATTGCTTCCGGACGTGCGGCAACCGCATTCGCAGGTCAGCCGACCCGCTCAAATGTAGCCCAATTCCTGGCACAAATCGCCCACAATCGGCATGACGCGTCGCAGGTCGTCCTCGGGGATCTTCTTGAGCCAGTGCCCCGAGCGGCTGCGATCGATGCGCTTCTCGATGAACTCGTCGACTTCTTTGGCCGGCGGGAGACCCATGAACTCCAGCAACTCGGGCACCACCCGCTCCGGCTCGCCGATGAGATCTTCGAACCGTATCTCGAAGTAGCGGTCCTTCGGCATGGCCGACCCCACCCGCCGTGCCGCGCTCACGCACTCCCGCCAGCACCACGCGCAGTACTCGACCTTGTCCACGGCTTTGATCTGCTGTTTCCAGCCCTTGGGCTTGGGACCCCAGCTATAGCGGTACTTGTCGCCCTTCACGCGGTGCCACAGGTTGCCGACAAACTCACCCAGATAGGCCGGCCAATCCAGCCGCGGCACTTCCTTCAGGCGATTGGTCACCCGGGCGCTCTTGGTGTAGGCCTTGTGGGCCTGCCATTCGCGCTCCTGCGAGAACGACACCTCCCGACCGTCGCGCATGATGTGGATAATCTTGCCATCGGGGAAAACCGCGTTGACAAACTCCAGCGCCAGCGTGTTGGCCTGCGTGCAGACCAGCAGGTGCCGTTTGCCCGCCTGCTCCATGTAGTCGTGAAAGCTGCGCCGAATGAACTTCCGCACGCCGTCACGAGCGTGTTCTGGTCGCAGACAGTCGTCTGACTTCCACGCGTTGCCGTGCCGCCAGATGTACTTAGGACGCCGCCAATACGCCAGCATGGGGTGAGACGACAGCACCTCACCCAGGAAATTGGTGCCGCTGCGTCCGGCCCCGACCTCGCAGTAGAACCCATCGAACTCACACATCCGCCACTTCTCCACGGGCAAACCGGTCAGGCCCCTGCCCCCGAACCGCTGGCGCGCGCCAGAGGCATCCGCAGGAAACGCCCCAACGGTTCTGCCATGCTACTACGATCAGACAGCCGAGCCAAGCTCCTCGCGCCGCCGACCTCAGATGTAGCCGACTTCCTGCAACAGACCCTCGAGGTGCGGCATGATCCGACCCAGGTCCTCTGGCGAGAGCTTTCGGAACCAGTTCCCGGACATGGTCTGGTGCACGCGCTGCGCCGCGAAATCGTCCACCTCGGGCGCCGGCGGCAACCCCATGAACGCCAGCAGCCGCGAAATCGTCTGCTCCGGATGCATGATCAGGTCCTCGAAACGAACCTCGCAGTAACGACCCGCCGGCATGCTCCGGCCCACCCGGCGCGCGGCACCGACGCACTCCCGCCAAGTCAACGCCGAGTATTCCAGACTGTCCATCGTGCGCCGCAGCTTCTTCCAGTTCCTGATCTTGGGCCCCACGCTGTAGCGGTAGCTGGCGCGCGACAATCGGCGCCACAACGTGCCCAAATACTCCCCGGCGTACGCCGGCCAATCCAACAGTGGTATCTCCGGCAAGCGTCGCAGAATCGCGCTCTCCACGCCTGACCGTACGGGCATTTGCCACGCCCGGTTCTGCCGGGCGGCAACCTCCCGGCCGTCGCGGATAATGTGAATGACTCTGCCCTCCGGAAACACCGCATTCACGAAATCCAGCGCCAGCGCGTTGGCCTGCGTGCACACCAGCAGTCGCTGCTTGCCGCGCTCATTCATATAGCGCCAGAAACGCTTGCGGATGAAGCGCTTTACGCGTGGCCTGGCATCCGCGGCGGACAGGCAGTCGTCGGGCTTCCAGGCATTGCCGTGGCGCCAGATGTACTTGGGCCGCCGCCAGTATGCCAGCAACGGGTGATGTGACAGCAGGTCGCCCAGCAGATTGGTACCGCTGCGAGCGGCACCGACTTCGCAATAGAACTGCTCGAATTCGCACATCGCGGGCCTGTCTGCACCAGGCGTGTTGACGCACCCTACCAGGTCACTTCGGGGAACGGCGCGCCTGCCGCCACGGCCTGGAGCAGGCGCTCTGTGCGCTCGGCGATGCGGTTGCGGTCGAACCGTTCCGCCAGCGCGAGTGAGTTGGTTCGCACAGCGTCGTGCACCTGCGCGTTCTCGGCCAACTCGCGGATT
Source organism: Planctomycetota bacterium (assembly GCA_018814045.1). Lineage (GTDB taxonomy): Bacteria > Planctomycetota > Phycisphaerae > UBA1845 > Fen-1342 > JAHJAR01. The sequence goes on from JAHJAR010000128.1 coordinate 20,857, forward strand.
CCGGCCGCCAACTGCGCGGCATCTCCGGCCGCGAACATCCGCCCGACATCGTAGCGCCGGATCAACTGCTCCGCCTCGCACCCGGCGGTTACCACCATCGGCACACCGGCCGCCAACGCTTCATAGACCTTCGACGGCATTGTGCCGGGCAGTGCTGCTGCGAGCGGAATCAGGCTGACGTCCATGCTGGCCAGAATCTCGGGCATGCGCTTCTTCGGCTGGCGGTCATGGAAGACGATGTTGTCCAGGTTCGCCGCACGCGCCTGGACCACCAGCGCCTCCTTGGTAGGGCCGTCGCCCACCATGACAAAGCGAATCCGCGGCTCGTCGCGCAGCAGTTCGGCCGCCCGCACGACCACGTCGAGTCCCTGAAAAATCCCGTGCAGCCCACAATACCCCACCGCAAACTGTTCCGGACCAATCCCGAACTCCGCCCGCACCGCTTCGCTGCGACAGTCCGGCCGGAAGAACGCCGTGTCCACGCCGTTCGAGATCACGCTGCACGGCACTTCGGGAAAGCGGCTGAGCACCTGCTCCACCGCGCCGGGATTCGTCAGCGCCACGCACGCCGCCCGGCGATAAACGAAGCCCTCCAGCCGCTCGAGAATCCGGGCCTGCTTCGCGCTGATCATGTCCCCCATACGCACCGCCACGTCCGGCCAGATATCGGACACCATAAAGACCATCTTCGACCGGGTCAGCCACGACAACGGAATACCCGCGAGGCCCAGAAACAGCGGCGGGCTCTCCACGATCAGCAGGTCCAGCTTGCCCACCGACCACGTTCCCAGCAGCAGCGACGAGACCACAAACGACATGTAGCTGGCCAGCCGCACGATCAGGTTCGTGGACTTGGACGGGTAGATCGGCGTGCGGATCACGCGCATGCCGTCGATGCGCTCCTTGCACAACACCCGCCGCCGATACTCCTGAAAGACCCGCCCAGTGGGGTAATTCGGCATCGCGGTGAGAATCGTGAGCTCGTGCCCGCGCGCTTGCAGCCGAATCGCCAGCTCGTACAGCCGCGCCTGCGGCGCTCCCATCTCGGGCGGAAAATACTGCGTCAGTATGCCAATTCGCATGATTGTCTGCGCTCGCGTTCTCTGACCCACAGCCGCGACGACGGCCACGGGCAGCCGGGATGCTCAGATGATTGGGTTTCTCTTCCCGCCGCTTTCCAGCCACAACTGCGCACCAGGAAAACGCCCGGGCACCAGATCGTAAGGGTTCGGCAGACACAGCCGTTCGTCAACCCCCGTCCCGCGGATTGCCAGCCGCACGCCGCCCTCCCCACTCTCCGCAGGCGGCGCAAAACTCACGCGCAGGTCCGTCTCGGCGGCGCTGCCGTTCACGCTCGTCAACAGCGTGGCCAGGAATAGCGGTCCAACGGCGTCGGTGCGATAGACCAGCGTGGGAGCGGGCTCCTTGTGGCCGTACGTGCGGCTGTGCCAACCCTGGGGCGGGTCCGTCGCTCCGCTGACGACGACTGGGTGCAGATCGCTCGTGCCAGCCGCATGAATCCACAAGTTGGCGCCTTCGTCGTCCAGCGTATACGCCGCCCCGTCATCCGCCAAACGCACAGTGTGCCCCGGCGCCACGTGCCACAGCAACTCGTAGCCGTGCGGCCGCGCGCTGGCGAGCGCGTCCAGCACCAGCACGTAGCGCCCGGGCACGACCAGCACACTCCGCGCATGCCGCAACGACGGGGATAGATGGCGGAACTCGGTCGCTCCCGCCGCGTAACCGAAATGTTCGGTAGCGTGGTACTTGTACATCTGTTGCCGCGGGGCCTTCAGCCACCGAAACGCGCGATGCGCCAGTGCCTGCCCGAGACCATCCACCACAACCACGTTATGTGCCCGGCTGCCGCGAAAGTACGTCCGCCACAACCATTCGCCGTTGTAGGTAAACGTGCCGCGGTCGACCAGCCAGTCCTTTCCGCCGGCCGAGTACAGCACCATCAGGTTGTCGGCGTGCGTGTGCGACTCGAATGCTGAGGATTTGAACAGGACGAACTCGGCGGTCGGCGACCAATCCGAGCGCCAGGTGTAAATCCCGCCCTGAGGATGCGGCTGAGACGGCTGGGTGGGCGGCTCTGCCGGCAACTCGTCGAAAATGCCCGCGGCCGACGGCCCCAGCAACCACAGCGCCTCTTCCCGGAACTCGCCCGCCGCGGCCTTCAGGTCGGCTCGCCGCCAGCGCGCCGCCCCCGTACACAGGGTGGACACGAAGTCGTCCACGGGACTGTCGTCCAGCACGATCGTGCGGCCGTCGTCCCAGTCGCCGTACTGGCAGATCGCCCCTGACGGTGTCCGCACGTGCATTATGAACGTGCACATGCGTTCCAACCGCTGCCAGACGGCTTCCGGCACGGACACGCCATTCTTCTCCAGCAGCAGACCGACCAGCAGGTACATATGGAGCACAAAACGGTGATAGCTGATGGCGTTCTCTAAACTCACCCCGTCTTCGTGTATCTGTCGCGGCGCCTCACGGAACATCACCGCCAGGGCCTTCGCGCGGTAACGCCGGCTGTGCTCCAGTTCCGGAAAATACAGGCTGAGCAGGGCAATGCCCAGCGCGTCGCCCAGCAAGTGGTTGTTGGGAATGCAATACTCGCTGTAGATGATGTCCTTGAACATGTGCAGATGCTGGTCGACCAGGCTGCGTACGATATCGGTCAGCAGTTCAGGTTCCCAACCGTCCCAACCCAGCGTCATCTCCAGCGCGAACATCCAGGATGCCGAGCGCAGGGCACATTCCAGATTGCTGTACCAGTTCACCCCCGTCTCAGACGGGTTCTGCTCCAGCCAACTGCGCCATTGCGCGCACAGTTCGCGCACGTAGCGTTCGTCCTCGGTCAGCACGTATGCCCGCGCCAGCGTGACGAAAAACTGCGTGCGGTTCAGCTCCCACGTGCGCTTGATGTCCCCCAGCCGGCTGGCGGAACGGATGTCAATCTGCGACCAGTGCGTGCGCGGCCAGCTCCCGTGACCATCGAGCTCGTCGTGCCAGTCGATCTCCCCCGCGAAGTGATTCTCACGCGAGCCCAGAAACGAAAACTCGTGCCGACAGATCTGCTCCGCCACGGCCAGCAGCTTCTCCCGCGCCGCCGGCAAACGCCGCTGCCATACCGCGCGCAGCTCCGGCAACTCGCCCCGGGCAAAGTAGAACCGCACGTTGTCGCGCGCGCGCAGGTACTCGAGCAATCCCGCCGAGCTGCGCTCCCGTAGCGGAAACATGCCCAGCACATCTTCGTTCCGCAGCCGCGACGGCTCGTAACGCCCCTTGTGCCGTCCCAGCGTTTTGCCTAGCTCCCACTTGATGCGGAACAGCAGCGTCGGCAACGGCATTTGCCAAGCTTCCAGCCAGGCAGCCTGGTACTTGGATCCGCGAAACTCGGTCTCCATCAGCCTGCTCTACCGTTCGTCCTCACTGGTCAACCCGTCCGCCGCCTCAGCACCCGCGGTGCCGCTCACACTTCCATATCGGTCCTGAAACACCTTCGAGACGATCTGCCGGAATTTGCCGTTGGCATCCCGCGGAATCTCCGCCGGATACTCGATCTCGATGCGGATCTGCTCTCCCAGGTAGGCCCGCAGATCCTTCTGCAAGGCCGCCTCGTCCGCGGCGGCGTAGCCGGCACCACGCACGACCTTGACCGTCAGATGGTCGGCCGCGTCCTGGATCAACTGCGCCTCGCGGATCGACTGGCTCTCCTTGAAAAGGAAGTCCAGCCGGCCGAGTTGCCGTCCATCGGGCGTGATTATGTACGACTCGATCCGCCCGTCGATGCGCTCCACCATCGGCGCCGCCCGGCCACACAGGCACGCCTTGCCCGCCGAGAGCGTCGCCAAATCACCCATGTTGTAACGGAGCAGCGGCATGACCGGATTGCGAAACCCGCTGCTGACGATCCGGCGCAAGCGCGACGAACCACCCGGCACCGGCAAGAACTCGATGATGCCCAACTCCATGTCCACGTGGCAACCGTGCCGCTCGCACTCGCTGACGTGCGCCCCCTGCTCAGCCGCTCCGTAGTACTCCGCCACTTCGCACCCCAGCACGCTGCCGATCAACTCGCGCTGATGCGCCAGCAGCGTCTCCGCCCCGGTAAAGACGATCGCCGGTCCCGCTTGCAGGCGGATCCCCTGCTCGCGCATGTAGGTCGCCAACAGGTACAGCGCCGATGGATAACCGCTGTAGTACCTGACCTTCCGCCCTTGCAGATACTCCACCAGCGGCGCCATGTTTTGCCGTGTCATGTGGTGAATCGACACGTAGGTTTGGTGCATCGACCAGTTGCGCCGCCAGCGTTACAATCGTACGTTCCGCGAGGCGCTGGCGTTCCTGGAGCAGTCC
>JAHJAR010000129.1 GCA_018814045.1 Planctomycetota bacterium
ATTCATCAGGAGCTCGTCGCCGTCCCGGTTCGCGGCGGGCTGGTCTGCGTCGGGTTGGGCCCGGAGCGATACGCCGGTCGGCGGCAGTGGGAGTACGCCATCCCGGAGTGGAGCACGGTTCCAACGGGTTTCACGGAGCGGTCGGCGGCTGGACGACACGGCGTTTGCTTTGCGCCGCGCCGCGATCGCATCATTCTGGTGGGGTGGTCTGACGGGCAACTGTGGTGGCAGCGCGATCTGCCGGGCGTGACGATCGAACGTCTGTATCTCTCCGGCGGACCGGCGGTACGGAGACCGGCCGCTACGACGTGTGGCACGGCTGTGTCAGCCGTGTTCCGGCCGGGAGTATCGGCCGGCGAGCCGCCGGCCGCTACAGACGAGCGGCTCGTGATTGTGTGTGACGATCAGCGCGTGTGGGTGATTGACGCGACGTTTGGCCGACGACTGCAGCGCGTCGAGACCGGCGTTGCCGCGCCACAGCGGGTCGATGTGGTCGGCGGGACGATCGTGGTGTGGGGTCTCGAGTCCGTGGTTGGGATCGATATTGGGACGCTGAACCAGGTTTGGCAGCAAGCGTGCGCGCCGGTTGTGGACACCGTGGTGGTTGAAGCCGCGCGGGCTGAAGCCCGCGGCTCGTCCGATTACGCGTATCCGTGGGTCGCATATCGCGCCCATGGTCGGCCCGAGTGGCATCTGCTTGACGCTCGCGGTGGCCAGCCGGTGTCTGAGACCTCGCTGGGCGAGTTTGACGTAGTCTCCGCGATCGTCGTGGATTCTGATCGTCTGTTCGTCGTGGGGCTCGCTTCCCCTCCGGGAGACGAAGTGGAGCAACGCTTGGTTCGCCTCACCGCGTTCGATCAAGCCGCCAGCGAGCGGCTCTGGAGTCGCGACTTCTCCACGGCGGTGGAGGTGAACGCAACGCAACTCGCGGCGCATCCGGACGTGATTCCGATCCTGCTGGTCAGCGGCGGTGGCGTGTCAGCCGGAGCTGAATTGCCTGCGATCCAGCTTGTGAGCAAGCATGACGGCGAGCCGGGGGAACCGCTGTCAATCAAAACCGACTTCCGACCGGTCGTCGAGGCGACCTGCGAGATGTACATGCTGGTCACCCCCACTAGAATGATCGTACAAGCGGGCGGGAATCTGATTGCATACGGCAATTCGCCGTTGCACTCTGGACCATGAGGAAGAGCTTCAGAACAACCCGTGTGTCCCGGTCGGTTCGCGGCGTGATCGCGGCGGCGATGCCGGTGCTGTTGGCTGGCGGGTGGTACGGGCCGGGGCGCGTTGTTGCGCAAGATGCTAACACTGGCGGGCAAGCCGCCAGTGGCACCCGCGCGCAAGATGCAAACACTGGCGGGCAAGCCGCCAGTGGCACCCGTCAGGCTGGTATCGCCCAGGCTGTAGTACCGGCCGAGCCGCCTGAAATCACGCCTGTTGTGCGGACCGCGATCGAGCGTGGCACGCAATACCTGGTCTCGACGCAGAACCGGGACGGGAGTTGGCGAACGCACGGATCGACCGGCGGCTACCCGGTTGCGATGACGTCGCTGGCCGGATTGGCGTTGACGGCCGGGGGCAGCACGCCAACGCAGGGCCCGCATGCCCGAAATGTAAGCGGTGCCCTGACGTTTGTTCTCAAGAGCGCCCGGCGCGACGGGCTCATCGCCCAGCTCGAAGAGGAAAGCCACTGCATGCACGGGCATGGCTTCGCGATGCTGTTTCTGGCGCAGTGCTACGGGATGGAGGAGGATCCTCGCCGACAGGCCGAGGTTCGACTGGTCCTGCAACGTGCAATCGAGCTGACCGCGCGCAGCCAAAGCGCGGCCGGTGGCTGGCTTTACACGCCGGATGCCGGTGGCGACGAGGGCTCGGTGACGGTTACGCAGGTGCAGGCCCTGCGGGCCTGCCGAAACGCCGGCCTGGCAGTGCCGAAACGCGTGATCGACAACGCCATGATGTACATCGAACGCTCGGCCAACCCCGACGGCGGGATCCGCTACCAGGTGAGCGACACGGGTCCGAGCCGGCCGGCGATCACGGCGGCGGCGGTGGCGTGCTACTTCAACGCGGGGCAGTACGACGACCCCCGCGCCAGCAAGGCCCTCGATTTCGTCGAGCAGCACCTCTCGCCGAAACGCGGCCAAGCTTCCAATTACTTCGGACACTATTTCTATGCACACCTGTACATGTCACAGGTCATGTACCTGGCCGGAGAGGATCACTGGCGCGAGTACTACCCGGTCATGCGGCAGGTGTTGATCGACAAGCAAAACCGGGACGACGGATCCTGGAACGGCGATCACGTCGGCACGACCTACGGCACTGCCGTCGCGCTGGTCATCCTCCAGTTGCCGTACAAGAATCTGCCGATCATGCAACGCTGAGAGTGCCAGGTGTAGCGGCCGGGCCCCGCACCGGCCGAAGCCAGAGGTTGGGAACTGCTATGAACGATGAGACGAACGAGACGCGAGAGGCGGCTTCGCCGGGGACAGCCGCGCGGGCTGAAGCGCGCGGCTCTTCTGCGGGTGACGTGCAGGATGATGTGCAGGCTGTCGCCCGGCTGCACAAAGCCTACGACGTGATCCGGTCCGAGCTGTCGAAAGTGATCGTCGGACAGGAAGAGGTGATCGACCTGCTGCTGATCGCGCTGTTCGCCCGCGGGCACGTGATTCTGGAAGGCGTGCCGGGGCTGGCCAAGACGCTGATGATCAGCAGCCTGGCGCACTGCCTCGGTCTGAAGTTCCACCGCATCCAGTTCATGCCCGACCTGATGCCGGCGGACATTACCGGCACCGAGATCATTCAGGAGGATCGCCGAACCGGCAGCCGTTCGTTCCGCTTCCTGCCTGGGCCGGTATTCGCGAACGTCATCCTGGCGGACGAGATCAACCGCACGCCGCCGAAAACGCAGGCGGCGCTGCTGGAGGCGATGCAGGAACGGACGGTGACGG
>JAHJAR010000130.1 GCA_018814045.1 Planctomycetota bacterium
CAAATGGACTGGTACTCGAGTCGATCTTGTGTTCGGTTCAAACTCGCAACTTCGAGCCATCGCGGAAGTCTACGCCTGTGACGAGGCGTGTGAGAAGTTTGTTCATGACTTCGTGGCGGCTTGGAACAAGGTGATGAATCTCGATCGTTTTGACCTTGATCCGGCTTTGCGCAACCAATCTAGGGGACGGTGAAGTGGCTTAGCGGTGATTTCGCGGCTAAGTCCTTGCCAATGACCGGCTTGGAGGCTCGCCCGGTTGTGCCACAACCACTTGCCGACCGGTCAAGCTGGCTGGGCCGGTACGATGCCAAGTTGGCAGCGGAGCAGTAGGAGTCGTAGCTGGCAGAAGGAGCAAGTCGCCGAGGCACGCGTGTGACGGGCCTGCGTTGGCTGGACTACTGACAGACCCGGAGTTGACTTGAAAGCTGGTCGGAAGGTTTTCACGCCGACCGCGTCGTCCGGACGAGGTCGGGAAGCCGATGGCAAAGATCGCGGGAAGAGCATCGCCGCGATCGTACGCCGGCTGGAGAAGGCTTACGGGCCTCGACCGTGGCGTAAGCACGCGCCGGGGGTCGAAGGGCTGGTGCAGACCATTCTTTCCCAGAACACTACGGATAAAAACTCGATGGCGGCGCTGCGGGCGCTACGCGCAAGGTTCGCGACCTGGGAGGAGGTGATTAAGGCGCCCACGGCTGACGTGGCGTCGGCCATCCGCTCGGGAGGTTTGGCGAGGATCAAGGCTCCACGAATTCAGGCGGCATTGCGCGCCGTGCGGGCCAAGACAGGCCGGCTCTCATTGGCTTTTCTGGCGCGGAGGCCGATGGAGGAAGCAAAGGCATTTCTCCAATCCCTGGACGGCATTGGACCGAAGACGGCGAGTTGCGTCCTGATGTTCTGCTATCAGCGGCCGGCGCTGCCAGTGGACACGCATGTGCATCGGGTGACACGCCGCCTGGGCTTGATCGAGCAGCGATGTACTCCCGAGCGGGCCCATGATGTTCTGGGCCTGCAATGTCCTCCGAAGCTCGTCTATCCTTTTCACGTTCTGATGGTAGAGCATGGTCGGCGTGTCTGTAGGGCAGGATCGCCGCTGTGCGGAGAATGCGTGCTCGCCGACCGTTGTCCCTCGCGTGCTTGCTCAGTTTCCTAGTGTGACGTCCTTCCGCGCAATCGGCGGAAGGCTTGCGTCACAAACTTGCGTGCTCGCCCGTGGTCGATGATGGGAGGCGGGTAGTCGGTTGCGGCCAGAGACTGCACGTCCGGGCGGTGGACTCGGCTGTCGGGTAATCCGGCCAACTCGGGCACGAAGCGACGAATGAAGCTGCCGTCGGGATCGCAGCGCCGGCCCTGGCTGAGTGGGTTGAACATGCGAAAGTAGGGCGCTGCGTCGGTACCGGTTGAGGCCGACCATTGCCAACCGCCGTTGTTGCTGGCGAAATCGCCATCCACCAGGTTCCGCATGAAGTGGCGTTCGCCCCAACGCCAATCGATGAACAAATCCTTGGTCAGAAACATCGCCACGATCATTCGCAGCCGGTTGTGCATCCAACCTGTTTGAGCCAGTTGTCGCATGCCGGCATCCACAATAGGGAAGCCCGTCCGGCCCGCACACCATGCGGCGAATTGCTCCTCATCGTCGCGCCATGGCAGGCTGTCGGTCGCCGGCTTGAATGGTCGGCCCCTACATACTCGCGGGAAGCCGATGAGAACGTGCCGATAGAACTCTCGCCAAATCAGCTCGCTGATCCATGTCGTCACACCCTGCTTGCCGGAGTCGAGCTTTCCATTGTTGGCTTCGAGGGCAGCTCGAAGGCACTGCCTGGGAGACAGCACGCCGACCGCCAGGTAAGGCGAGAGCGCACTGGTGCCGTCACCAGCCGGGAAGTCACGAGCCCGATGGTAGTCGCCGATCTTGCGCGACACGAAGGTTCTCAGACGCTTGTGTGCCACCTGTTCGCCCGCGGGCCACAGATCCTGACGCAGATGGCCTGCGAATCCTCTGAGTGTCGCCGGTATGGCGGCAGGTTCAATACCGATTCGTTCCTGACGGCGGGGCCTTGGCGACACGGACGGCAAGCCTTCTTCCTTCAGGACGTGACACCATTTGCGCTTGAACGGCGTGAATACCGTGTAGTAGCCTCCCATTCCCGTGCGTAGGCGGCCAACATCCACGATCACTTGGTCGGTGAATGCGTGAACGTCTCGGTGATGCTCCCGGAACCAAGTTGTGACCTCGCGGTCGCGTTGTTGCTCGTTGACCTCATATTCCCGATTGAAATACAGAGCGTCACACGCATAGCGCCTGGCGAGTGCGAGGAGCTTGCCCGGAACCTGTGCGAAATGCTCAGATCGGATTAGTACGAGCGGGATGTTCAGTTTTGCCAGTGCTGCGGACAGCGCGCTGACGCTACGGAGCACGAAATCCACCTTCATGCTGCCCCAGTCGTGGCTGGCCCACTGCTTTGGGCAGATCGCGAAGACCGCTATCGCGCCCTTGTCCGCGGCCTTGCAGGCATGGTGGAGCGCCGCGTTGTCCTGAACCCGCAAATCGGATCGAAACCACATCAACGCCCGCATGCCTCAAGTCTCCTTGGTCGATGATCTCGATTTCGAGGCAACGTCCGCTGCTACCGGTCGATTGGGCCGTAGCCCGCCACCGGGATCACCGATTCGCTCCGCAGCGCGTCGGATTCCCCTGAGCATCCCTTCGAACACGAGGCCGTGCAGCGGCATCACGGCGTACCAGTACGCCAGCCCCGACAGCCCCTTCGGTTTGAACCTCGCGGTCTGGACAAGCGTGCAGGTCTCGCTGCTGCGTTCATCCGAACGAATCTCAAAATTCAGCACCGCTTCGCCGGGCAGCTTCATCTCGGCACGCAGTTCGATTCGCCGGTTGGGCTCGACGCAGGTGACCCGCCAAAAATCCAGCGCCTCTCCGTACGAGAGTTGCTGGGGGTCACGCCGACCGCGGCGCAGTCCCGGTCCACCGACGAGTCGGTCGAGCCGGCCGCGCAGACGCCACAACCAATCTGCCGCGTAGTAGCCCTGGTCGCCTCCGATCCGAGATACGGCGTCGTAAACGGCATCGGGCGGTGCATGCACCTCGGTTGAGCGTCGGTCCACAAAGACCTTGCCGCCCGACCAATCGGGATCTCCCGGCATGGGACCCGCGTCAAACCAAGCCGTTTCCACCTCGTGGGCTCTCGTGTCGCCGAGCGCTGCGCCAATGGCATCACGTGTTGTCAGAAGATGCTGCGGCATCAGGCGAACAGCCGAATCGTCTCGACAAACCACGCGATTGCGCAACCCGTCTGCCAATGGGCGCGCAATCCGGTGGCTGATCGGCGTCACGAGGTGAATCCAGAGCGAGCTCAGTCGCGGCGTCAGGACCGGCACGGGGATGATGAAACGCCTGCGCAATCCGAGCGCATTGGCCGTGACCTGCATGATCTCCCGGTACGTCATGATCTCAGCGCCGCCGATGTCAATAGTCCGGCCCACTGTCGCCGGACAAGTCAGGCACGCGACCAGATAGTGCAGCACGTTTTGAACGGCGATTGGCTGTGCCTCTGTACTGACCCAGCGGGGCGTGACCATCACCGGCAACCGTTCGACAAGATACCGCAGGATCTCGAACGACGCCGAGCCGGAACCAATGATCATCGCCGCGCGCAAGACCGTCACAGGAACCGAACGAGACGCCAGTGCGTTTTCGACTTCGCGCCGGGAAGCGAGATGCTCGCTGAGCCCCGAACCAGTTTCACCCAGACCACCGAGGTAGACGATCCGGTCCAAGCGAACCTCCGCGGCTGCCTCAGCAAATGTCAGGGCCAGCGCGCGGTCGCGTTCGCGATAGCTGGGGCCGGCAGCCATCATCGAATGGACCAGATAGTACGCGGGTCCACAACCCCTCATGGCCTGTACGAGCGTCGGTCGATCACTGACATCGCAGCGCACGACCTCTACATTGGGGTGGCCCGTCCATGGGCGTGAATCCAGTTTACGCGGCTCACGCACCAGGCACCGGACCTGATACCCTGCCGCCAGAAGCCGTGAGACGAGCCGCCCGCCGATATAGCCGCTCGCACCGGTCACAAGAACAAGCTTTTCTCCCTGGTTTGCATTCATCGGCGGGACCACCATCCTCCGCGTGATCATACTTGGCCGCGGGACAAACTGCCGTCTACAGCGATGGGGGACTCACCGAGGCGAATCCCTCGATGTACTTGAACCGGCTCATTTCGTGCTCGGCGCGACGCCCATCG
>JAHJAR010000131.1 GCA_018814045.1 Planctomycetota bacterium
CACTATCAAACACCGATCATCGCCGTGGATTTCCACGCTCCCTACCTGGCCGATCTCCGACGATCTGCCGAAGCCGAGGGATTATCCGAGCTGGTCAGCACGCGGCTCGGTCGCATGGAAGAACTCGACGAGCAGCCCGATACCGTAGACCTTATCTGGATCGAAGCCGCCATCTATATTGTCGGGTTCGCGGCAGGTCTGCGTCTCTGGTACCCCCTTCTACGTGACGGTGGCCTGCTGGTCGCCAGCGAGGCAACCTGGCTGACCGACGATCCACCGCAGGAAGCCAAGGCGTTCTGGCATGCGGAATATCCGGCCATGACGACCGTGGAGGGGAACATCAGAGCCGCGACAGACTGTGGGTACGAAGTCCTCGACCATTTCACGCTTCCGCCCTCGGTTTGGTGGGATGAGTACTACACGCCGCTGAAGAAGCGGGTGGCCCGGCTGCGTCAGGAAGCCAAAGCCAACGCGGCCCTGGCCGAGATCCTCGACGATACTGAGCGCGAGATTGCCATCTACGACCGCTACGGCGATTCTTACGGCTACGTCTTCTACCTCATGCGGAAATCCACTCAGCTTTCAATGGAGTAGCCGGAACGCTGGGAGCCCCAAGAGCTCGACCAAACCGCCAATTCAGACGCGCGTAGAGGCACGGCGCAGGACTTCGAAATCCCCAGTGGTGACACGTAGCCCGCGGCACGAACGACGCGACCCGGATGATCCAGCGTAAAACGTGGCTCCATTTGCTACTGTCAGTCCTTCGACGCCTTCGCAGCAATGCTGCGACCTCTGATCAGGATGACGACTGTTTAGAGGAGGCCGAAGGTAAGGCCTTGATCAATGCACCCGGCTCATCTGTTCCGAGACGGAACTTCTTACCGTTTTTGAGTGTGATGAGAACCGTTTCAAACCCGGAAACTCGGTAGAGCCAGCCACTCGGAACACCACGAAAGCCGTACCCCCAGAACCACGGGGTGTACTTCGTTTCTGCATTCTCGATGTCGGCAGTGGGAATTTCTCTCTTGAGCAGTCCGGGACCGAACCAGAACCGGAGCATCTGGCCCTCGACCTCGACCGTCATCGAGTGAAACAGCAGGACGAAGATTCCCCCCACGACGGCCACGGTCAGCCAGACGCTCGTGCTGTTTGCGAACAAAACGATGAAGGGAGCCACGACGGCTGTGACCAACGCCAACTGAATCAAGAAGCCTCGACCGAAGACTATGTGTTTGTATCCACAACCCAATGCCTCACTCCTCTTTGTCCGACATTTCCCATTTGACGTGAGCGTCATTTCCCGCGCAGGCCCTCTCGGCGGGCGTTGATTGTCGCCGCCAGCTCTTCGGCATGTTGCGAGCCGATCAGCACGCGCTTGTTGCCGGTGAGGACGAGTTGCACGCCTTGGTTGCCGCGCACGTTGTAGGCCCACCCGTTCCAGCCCCACCGCAGGCCCCAGCCGCCGTAATTCCGGATCGGGCGATACTGCAGCGCCTCGCACTGCTCGATGTCCTGGAGCGAGATGCGACGCTTGCAGAAGGGCTGGAAGTTGATCGTGATGCCCTCATCGTCAACGCGTGTCTCCATCTTGAGCAGCAGGAACAGCAATAGTAGCGCTGGCCCCGTTGTGAGCATGGTGATCAGCACGATGACCAGCCCGACCGGCATTTCGCCGGACGATTGCGCCCGCATAATCAGCGGGATCAGCGCCGCCAAGCACCCGGCCTCGACAATGATCAGGAGCACCCAGAGCCACGGCTGCCGAAACTGCTGCACTTCGACGAATGGCCGGTTGATCTCGCCGCCATTGTGCATCACCACACCTCGTCGCCCACTACGGCGCAGCATGCCACACCTGGAGCATCAAGGCCATTCGAATCCCGCCCGGAGTTTGGAATCGGTGGTTATGCGGCAATGGTCGCCAGTACCGGAAGTCCAGTCCCCGATCCTGCCGCGCGCCCCGTCTGGCGGTGATTCGTGGGAGAACGATCTGCTGGGATCGGCGGCGGCGATGCAGCAGTTCGTCGCGTTGTGGTACCGTTCGTTGCACAATGCCACCCTCACTCGGTCTCGGCTCTTGTCACCGCCGCCCGAATAGTGCCACACTCCGGGCAGCGCTCGATTTTGTCAGTAAGCCGCCGTAGCCAATACCCGCACTCCGGCCAGATCCAGCTCATTGCATCTCCGGCTCCAATCACGCTACGGAGACGATCATGAAATCACGGCTGGTAATCGGCTTGCGTTCACTTACCGACGAGGGTCGTGACAACACGACCAGCGGCGGCAAGGCGATCAATTGTAGCTGCGAATCCGTGGGATATCTCGGCATTGGGGGCGGCAAGCGCATCGCCAAGAAACGCCCCGATCAGCTCCTGATACGCGGCACGGGCCTGTTCATTGCTGCCGCCACAGGCAATCCGACACAGAAGATCGGTTGGATTCTCAGGGTCACAGTGTGACCCGCCCACAACCAGAATGTCCTCCGTTGCGAATGGCAGGCGGGCCAACACGTCCCGAATCGCGCCCTCGGCGTTGCAGGCGGTCGGCTCGGATCGCACGCTGGCGAATGCCAAGTCCGGCAATTCGCCGGCTCGATCAACCGTCCTTGCCCAGGGCACGCCATCCAGTAGCATCAGCGCATCAACGCTCTCACCTGCTTCGGCCAGTTCAATCGCCGCTTCGTGCGAGATTGCTCCGCCAGCGCTGTGCCCGAGCAATCCTATTCGTCCCGGATCAAGCAAACCGAACAGTGGATCGTCTTCCGTTGCTGCTCGGGTACGCAGCCAGCGCACGTGATCTGCCAGATTCTCGATGTTCCGCAATTGGGCCTCTTCGCCGCCCAGCAGGCCGATCAGGTCCGGGGTCAGCACGACGATCCCGCGCTCGGCCAGCGCGCAGGCGGTGTTGGCGTGGAACCGCATGCTGCGTGCGAAGCCGTGGGAGATGACCACCGCCGGATAGGGAGGTGCCGCCAACGACTCGCTGGGCTGCGGCATGAAGAGGCTGTACGCGACTTGATCACCCGCCGTCGTGCGCCGCGTACCGTGCTCCACGCGCACGCTAAACGCCTGCTCACCGGGCTCAAGCGTGCAGGTATCGCGACAAAGCGGATGGCAACCGGCGATTGCGAAGGCACCGATGGCCGATACGGCTATCGGCAAGCAGACCGCCAATCGACGATGCAGTTTCCCGGTGGATAGCAAGGCGCGCCTCGTGGCGGCAACAGGCTCAGGCTTGTCAGCGTTCGTCGTCACGACGGCATTCTACTTGGAGCGGAATGCACTGCCATTGGGTGAGGCTGGGGCTCGCGGCGATGCTGCGGCCACACGTTGGCAGGAGGCAACGATCTCGGGTACGGGGGGAGGAGTGAAACAATCAGCTGAGCGGCTCGGGCCCGGTCGCCGGTGGGCGTTGGAGACGACGACGCCCGAATCCTGGTAGCAGCACGACAGCCCCCAGGGAGGACGACGTGATCTGCATGATCCATCGCACAACGCGGCCACAATCGCGACTGTCACGTCCGCCTGCACCGTGATACATGCGAGCCTGAGTTCAGGGGCGCCTCTCAGCCGCGTTTGTGACGTGTACAGAGGGTGAAAACCAGTCTTCCGGCAGATTGGCACTGGCGGTGAGTTCCAGTTCCAACCGCCGGGGGCGCTGGCTGCCCTGGAACTTCGCCCGGTGGAACACGATGTGGTGGGGCAGCCCGGTTTCGGAATCGGCCCAGATTTCGATCGTGGGCGGGCCCTTCACGCTGCGCGAATTGCGGCGGGCACGCACGTGCGTGAGAGATTCGCCGCCGGGTTGGAGTGGCGCCTGATCAGTTCGTTCAATGGTGTAGTCCGCCCGAATCCGCTGAAGTGTCTGCAGGAGGTCCGCGAACGGCACGTTGGTCATGATCTCCGGCATTGGAATGCGGCTGGCCCCCGGCCCGTCCTGCGCCTCGACGAGCACGCCAGCGCGAACTCGCCAGCTCCGCTGCCCGTCGAATCCATCGAACAACTCGCCGCCCTTGGGGTCAATCCGGACCAGCAGGAACTGTTGCCCATCGCGCGAATACAGAATTGCGCGGTCCAGGCCGGGGCGGCCGTGCCCGTCGGCATGGGCCACAGCGACGTGGTAGGTCCGGTCGCCCGGTCGGCCCAGGGCGTCGATGATTGCATTGATGGAGGCCATGGCGGGGGTTGTGCTGCTGGTGAACATGTAGACGCCCACGATGAGCAGGATCCCTGCGGCAGCGGCCCATGATCCCCGCCTCAGGACGACAGGCATGCGCCGCCGTTGGTCGTCGCGTGGCGCCGTGGCGGTTGTTTGAATGGTTCGCATGGCGCGCTGCAGACGTGCTTCCCGACGCGCTGCGCCATCCGTATCATGGATATGCAAGAGAAGGGCATGAACGAGTTGCTCGTCGGCAATTCGTTCGGCGACGGCACCAGGTGGAATATCGTGCGGCCCTGTCATTACGCCCTGTCCTTCGCGTCCAGTACCGCCCTCCGTTCCAGACATTCTGCCAGCTGCAGGCGCGCTCGTTGGAGGCGCTTCTGGATCGCGTCCTTGGTTGTCGCCAGGTGATCGGCGATGCACGCGGTTGTCTTGCACTCGCGATAATGCCAGTCGATCGGTTCGCGATACGAATGTGACAATCGATCGACACAGTCTCTCAAGGCGGAGATCTTCTCGTCGAATGTGTCGCCGGGCTGGCGGTTCACTTGCGCCAAGCGTTGATCGAGATGGTCGAGCACCCGTTCGATGGGAGCGGGCATCTCGCGGGCAGCCTTGCGATAATGTTCAAGCAACAGGCGCTTCGCGATGCCGCGCAGCCAGGCGCCGAACGGACGGTTGCGGTCATAGTCGTTGAGCCTGCGCCAAGCCGTCAGCATGGTGTTCTGAAACAGATCATCGGCCGCGGCCGCATCGTCGAGTGATGCCCGCAGGAATGCTGTCAGCGAGTCCGCGTTCTCGCGCATCAGAATCTCGAACAGAGCCAACGGCTCGACCGCTGGCGTCGGCGTAAGCCACTCAGATTGTTCGCTGTCCAAACTCACCGGGATCGCCTCTCTCGCTCATTGTCGGACGCCGACGCCACGCGGACAAGAAATCGAGCCGGAGCGGGATTTTTCTGTCCGCAGCCGTCGATTGGTGACAAAAGGGAATAGTGCGACAATCAAGAATGGAGCAACGGAGCCACAATGCATTTGCGCGTACAACTACATCTCTTCGCCGTGGTTATCCTCGCGGGCCCGACGCCGACTGCGATTTCGCAGGAGGCCGATAAGCCGCATTCCCCTGCCGGAATCCTCTGCATGCCAACCCGCAGCACCGCGGTGTCCGCTGCGAGGCAAGCGGACGACGGTAGGCCAAGGCAGCGCAGCCGCGCCGACAAGCCTCGCCAGAAGCGTCCGGGCCGTCGCCGCGCGGGGCCGGAGGGTGCGTTCCTTCCGAAGCCAGCGGGCGTCTGGCCCGTCGCATCGCTGATTGTCGCGCGTCCGGGCGCGACGAAGATCGATGTGAACGTCCTTGCGGCTCAGACCATTCGCGGACGGATCGAGTACTGGAAGCTCGGTACCGACCAAGTCGAAAGGACCCCGGAACAGGAGTTTACCGTGGGTGAGCCCGTCGCCATCCGGCTTTCCGGGCTCACCGGCAACACGGCTTATCGCTATCGGCTTACGTACGCTGCGGCCGGCGCTGGTGGGTCGCCCCCCGGCCCCGAGTACGGCTTCCACACGCAACGCGCGCCAGGCGGCACGTTTACGTTCCAGGTCCAGGGCGACTCGCATCCCGAGCGTCGTCATCAGAACGACCCCACTCTGTATGCCCAGACGTTGCGCGCCGCTGCCGCCCACAAGCCGGATTTCTACATCGCTATCGGTGACGACTTCAGCGTTGACACGCTGCGAGATGTAACGCCCGATGCGGTTGATCGCATCTATCTCGGACAGCGGTACTACCTGGGGCTTGTCGGACACTCCGCCCCGCTCTTTCTCGTCAACGGCAACCATGAGCAGGCGGCGCTCTGCAACCTCGATGGCACACCCGACAATGTCGCGGTGTGGGCGCAGAATTGTCGCGAGAAGTACTTCTCGCAGCCCGCGCCCGAGGGCATATTCACAGGCAATGCCGAGCATGTGGAGCACATCGGCCTGTTGCGCGACTACTACGCATGGACCTGGGGTGATGCCCTCTTCGTTGTGATCGACCCGTACTGGCACTCGAAGAGGCCGGTGGACAACGTCTTCGGCGGGGGCAAGAAGAACCGCGACCTGTGGGACGTCACTTTGGGCGACACGCAATATCGCTGGCTCAAGGCCACGCTCGAAGCAAGCAACGCCAGGTTCAAGTTCGTTTTCACGCACCACGTGCTGGGCACGGGACGGGGCGGCGTCGAACAGGCCGGCCTGTATGAATGGGGTGGGAAGAACCGCAACGGCCGCTGGGAGTTCGATGTCAAACGACCGGGCTGGGAGTTGCCGATCCATCAGCTCATGGCCAAGACGGGCGTGACCATCTTCTTCCAGGGGCACGACCACCTGTTTTGCAAGCAGGAACTCGACGACGTCGTCTACCAGACGCTGCCGCTGCCCGCCGACTCCTCGTACACCTTGTACAACGCGCACGCATACCGATCCGGCGATGCGCTGCCCGGTTCCGGTCGCGTGCGAGTGACTGTCTTACCCAAGAAGGTGTTGGTGGAATACGTCCGCTCGTACCTTCCGAAGGACGTCAACGCAGAGCAAATGGATGGTGCAGTGGCCTATTCCTACACGGTGGCGCCAAGAACAACGCCACGATCGTCGGAAAGACCATAGCCCCGAAAGCGCAACACAAACGCTGCCGGACTTGCATGAGGAGGAACGCATGATTGTGCGATCACATCGTCTGAGAATCGGACTGCTCGCTCTGGTCGGACTGTGCCTGGTTACGCCCCCGACCGACGGCCAGCAGCGCGGGAGAGAACGCCGTGGGCGACCGCCACAGCGAGATCGCAAGGAACGCCGAATTGACAGAGAGCGACGCGGCGGACCCCAGCGGTATTCGATCGAACAGGCGATCTCGGACCAGGCCCAGCTTCACACGATCGCCTTTAGCGGCCTAGCTTTCATCACCGGCGACTTCGGTGCGGCCACGTTTCTGCCGCCGGGAAAGGTCTGCGATTTCTTCGGCTTCCAGTACATGCGCGACATCGACGCGGCTGAAAAAGGCCACAACCCGATGTTCCTCAATCGCGTGGCCGGTAATGTGCTCCAGATTTTGACAGACGAACAGCAGGCGAAGTTCGAGAGTTTGGCCCACGAGCAGGCCGGTCAGTTCGACGAACTCGCCCGAATGCGCTGGCCGCTCATCGGGGCTTTCTATCGCGAGCTCAACGGCGAGATTCCATCTGGAAGTAAGGGACTGAACAAGAAGGCGGTCATCCGCTACGTCGGCGACATCTTCGCCTTTGATGCCGAACTGAGCTATCGGCGGGCTGAGATCTTCGGCCAGGTCGTCGCGTCCTTCACACCTGAACAGAAGGCTTATCTTGCCAAGATGAAGTTCGGTGATTTCAGCACTTGGCCGGATGTCGACGCCCGGGCTCATCGGCTACCGCGCGGCACGGAGAAACTCGTCAACGTCGCCTACATGACCTACGCGAGCGAGCTGTTCAGTTGGTACGCCGGCTCGATTGAGGCTGATACCTACTTCTGCCCCGAGCGCCACGGCACGTACTTCGGTGGGTTTTTCATGAAGGACATGCCCGCCATGGGCAAGCGCGACTACGACATCAGCACCTCCGTGACGGGAGATGGTGGGAGAGAGTTCCTCCGTGTTCTCGATGAGCGGCAGCGCGCGCACGTCACCGCGATCCCGGATGAGCGGCGCAAGGCCCTGCGCGAGATGGTGAATGTGCGGCGCGCCATCGCGACGGAGTTGCGTAGGTTCCTCGACGGCAAAAGCGCCGATGAGGAAAAAATTCTGGCGCTCGGTCGCCGCTATGGCGAACTGGATGGCGAGATCTCGTACTACTGCGCCGCGGCATTCGCGCAGGTCAACCGAACACTGACCGAAGAGCAGCGCACGGCGCTCGTGAAGCTACGCGATCTTGATGAGTACGACAGTGCACCAGCGTACATCTACTCCCGGCCAGTTCGGGGAGCGCTAGGTCCGCTCGACTCGGGTCAGTTCTTCTTCACTCCCGCCGACACGAAGGGAGAATGAGGTGCAAATCGATCGACGGGCATTTATCACGGTCGCTTCGGCATGCCTGGCGAAGCTGGCGCTACCGGGCGCCGGGCAGGAGCGCGGTCGTCACCGCGAGGCTGATCGGAGGGGGCCCCGCCGACCGCGCCCCCAATCAGACGTCTTTCACACCCGAGTCCCCGCATACAGGGGGAACGTGATCCTCGCGCGGCCAACTGACCGGTCGGTGACGTTGAGTGTTCTGGCGCACAAGGATACCCGTGTCAGATTCGTCTACGGTCCAGTTGAGCAGACAAGGTCGCGCCGCACCGAGCCGATCAAGCTGCGGGCTGGCGAACCACACGAAGTCGTACTCGAAGGATTGCTGCCCAATGCGGCGTACAACTACACGCTCAAATATGCAGAGTCTGAGAAGCCGCTCTTTGCCGAAGAGCCGAGCGGATCGTTCCACACTGCGCGGTCTGCGGGAACGCCGTTCACGTTCACGATCCAGGCCGATTCGCACCTGGACGAAGGTTGTCTGCCCGAGCTGTATCAGCAAACCCTGGCGAACGTGAACGCAGACCAACCGGACTTCCACGTCGATCTTGGTGACACCTTCATGACCGGCAAGCACGTGAGTCGCGAATCGGCGCTGCTCCAATATGCTGCGCAGCGCTACTGCCTCGGCATGGTAGGCCGTGTGGCGCCGGTGTTCTTCGTGATCGGCAATCACGACGGCGAGGAAACAAAACGGCCTGGCGCCGCCGCGGCGGACGGCCTAGCGGCCTGGTCTTGCCGACAACGCAAGCGCGTTCTGCCGAACCCGGCGCCGGGTGGCTTCTACTCGGGCAATGCGACCGTCCATCCGCATGCGGGGCTACTGCAGAACTACTATGCCTGGACGTGGGGGGACGCGCTGTTCGTCGTGCTCGACCCATACTGGACGTCGCGATCAACGCGGGGGGGACGCGAGCCCTGGGGTATGACGCTCGGCAAAGAGCAATACGACTGGCTGTGTCGCGCGCTGCGGACGTCGCGCGCTAAGTACAAGTTCGTCTTCATCCACCAACTCGTCGGCGGTCTGGACCCGAGCGGTCGCGGCGGCGCCGAGGCCGCCCGGCTATTCGAATGGGGCGGGCACGAATTCGACGGCCAGCGCACGTTTGCCGAGCATCGCCCGGGTTGGGACAAGCCGATACATGAACTGCTCGTCGAGACCGGCGTGAACATCGTGTTCCATGGCCACGACCATTTCTTCGCCCGGCAAGAATGTGACGGCATTGTGTATCAACTCGTTCCACAGCCGGCGCATCGCAACTTCAAGAAGCACTTTGCCGACGAGTACGGCTACAAAACCGGCGATTTCCTGCCCAGCTCCGGCCATCTGCGCATTCGTGTGCACCCAGATCGCACCAGCGTCGAGTATGTTTGCTCTGCGACGCCAGACATGACGCGCCGCGGGCTGCGCAACGGCAAGGTGGCATTCCGCTATGCAATCCGGTAGTTGCGGCTGCTGTTCCGGCCCCCGGCCGGGGTAAGCTGTCTGCGCAGGAGGGATGGCGTTTTGGTGATTTCTCCCGGAGGTCACACGAGGCAGTCGTGGGCCTGCCTCGCCGATTGCACCACGGAAACCCGCCGCGGGGACGCCGTAAACCACTGTCATGCAGCCAGTAACGCTTCGATGACACGCTGGGGGAAACCGGATGTTCCCGCCGCAAAAAGTTCTAACCGTGTCCAGTCACTTCGAGTTGACGTAACACAGGCCGAACGCGAGGTTTAGGACCTGCAACGAAATAACTGTTGCAACCTGGGCCGGGAATCCGTATTCTTCCGGCATGGCGACAGAAGCTGCGATTCGGGTGAAGTTCCGTGCGCTGGTCGCTGGGCGAAATCAGAAAGTGGGTTGAGGGCGGCTGCCCCAAGCGGTACCGTCGTTGCTAATGGGAGTGGTCGGCACGCGGATCGCGAGCCAGGCATGCAGCGTAAGACGTGGCCCGATTTGCCACTGGCACTTGCGCCTATCACGCTGGTGATAGGCGCAAGTGCCCGCGGGGTTACGTTGCGCTATTGCAAGTGGTTACGTTCGCGCACCTCCGTGGGCTGCCTTCCTGGGCCCGTTCGTCGTAATGCCGCTCAGAACAGAGCAGCCGGAAGGGTCGCCCGCACAATCGGCTCCCAGCCGACCGCTGCAGTGCTCGCAGAGGAGGGGATCAGGCGAACCACCGGCCTTGTGCACAAAGAACTCCGTAACTTGCCCACACTTCACACAGCGGTACTCGCAGATCGGCATGGTCGTCTGCCTCCGCAGCGTTCATCTTCCGAGGCGTTCACTTACGCGCATTCCACCCGCGCGGCTGGTACCCTTCAATGTTGGACCAACCGCAGCAGGATCGACCCGTCGGTTATTCTCGACGCCGCGCAGCGTGGCGCTCAGCGGGAGAGAAGACGTCGGCCTCTTTGCGCAATCCGAGGACGTGAAACTCACGCCGTTTACCGGCCTCATATGGGTCCTCTGCACACGCCGCTTTCGCGTTGCGCGAAGTACTTGCGGTCCTCCTCGTAGTGGCATTTCTTGTATTTCTTCCCGCTGCCACACCAGCAGGGGTCGTTTCGATCGAGCTTTCTTGCCGCTTCCGGCGGCCGCGGCCGAAAGAAGCTGTTCAAGAACCCCATCCGCATTTCTCCTGTGGCTGGTTTGCATCCACTCGTGTGTGATCAGTATTGTCCGTGGTTCGTTGCACCGGAGGTGCCTGTGCCCGAGCATCAGGCTGGGGAGCCACGCTCGACTCAAGGCTCTTCCACCCCGAGGACGTCCCGGATTGCCTGCTTGATCGTTCCCTTTGGCACGGCTCCGCTCACCATCTGAGGCTTGCCGCTGCTTGGCACAAAGAGCATTGTCGGAATGCTCCGGATGCCGAAGGCAACGGCCAGTTCCCGCTCAACGCCTGTATCGACCTTGTAGATGTTGATCTTCCCGTCGTATTCCCGGGCCAACTCGTCCAGAACGGGCCCCAACAGCTTGCAGGGTTGGCACCAGTCTGCGTAGAAATCGACGATGCACGGCACGTCGCCTTCAAACCGCCATTCCTTATGCTGTTCGAAGTTGAAGACCTTTTGCAGGAACTCTGTCTTGTTCAGATGTTGCGCCATGGTAACCTCGCGTGAATCAGTGGGACCATTCACACTTTCGATGCCGGCCAGCGACGAGACGCCGGCGTTGTTGGTACGCTCGACCCAGCCTGTGACTCCCCCACACCGGCCCCGGGCGCAGTTGTGTTAGCGCGAAGGCGGTGAAGAGCAAAGCCGGCACCCAAAGGGCGCCGACCAGTAGCCGGCGCGGCAACGAACGGATCGCGTTGCGGTTTGTCTCGGTCTTCAACGTCATCTCCTGACACCCGGCTCCGCGTTCTCCTGGCTGAGCCGGGAGCTATGATGGGGGGGCAACTCCCGTGCCGTTTCAGGGCTCCGAGTGGTGATTCACACGTAACAGGCCCCCAGACAGTCGGTTACGCCGATAGACGCCTCGTCCGACACGACACAAACCCGCTGCGACGACTGTCTATCTGGCAGGGCAGTGGACAGTAGTGTTCGTTTCGGTGAGCCGCCGTGAACACATCAGCTACGACGCTCTGGGCTCGAAGCACGGACCGTCATCGCCGTATCCGGCGGGTGGTGGCGACAACAGAAACCTATTGGGGGGTCCATCACGCTTGCTTGGTCAGAAGTCCGAGCGCGTTCTCGCAGGCTTCGACGATGGCGTTGCGCGCCGGGAAGAAAGTTTGCCAGGGCTGGGCGCTGTAGCTGAGCTTAGCGAGTTGCTTCAGTGTCAGGCTCTGCTGAATCGCCAACGTGATCGTGTCAACCTTGTCGGCTGTTGGCGTTTCGCCGAGAACCTGCCCGCCAATGACCCGGCCGGATTGTGCATCGGCAACGATCTTGACTTTCAGTTCGGTGGCGCCCGGCATCATTGGAAACAAGCTGGTCGTTGAGCCGTGGCCGCTGACGGTCTGGAAGCCTCGTTGCCGAGCGAGTTCTTCGGTGAAACCAGTGGCACCGACGCGATACTGGAAAGTGCACGTCGCGGCACCGTTGAAGAAACCCGGATACTCGTCGGCGATTCCAGCGACGTTGCGGGCGGCGACCTTCGCCATCGGAACCGCGTTGGTGGCCAGCTTCCCGCCGATCGGCTTGCCGTCGATTGCGGACTGAAAATGGCAGTTGTCGCCGGCCGCATAGACGTTGGGCAGGCTGGTGCGCATACGTGCATCAACAACGATTCCATCATGCTCGAGTTCGAGTCTCGGGTGCTCAAACAGAGCGATATCGGGCTTCATACCTACACTGAGACAGACGAAGTCCCTTTCCGGGTCGAGGTCGATTGCGTCGCCATTAGCCAGCCTGACGCGGGAGACCTGGTTTTCGACAGTCTCCATCCTCTCGACGCCGACACCAAGCGTGAGATTGATGCCCTTCTCGGCCAGGACCTTGTGCAGGGGCGTCGCCATGTCTTCGTCGATCATGTTTGGCAAAACGCGCGTGGCGATGTAGACCAGGTGCGTCTCGAGCCCCTTCTCCCGGTAAGCCTGGGCCTGCTCGACCCCGATCGCGCCGGCGCCAATGACCACAGCTTTTTTTGCCTGGGCCTCGACGCGGGCAATCAAGGCGAGCATGTCTTCTTGAGTCTTGATGGTGAAGACGTTCCGGGCGTCCGCGCCTGGGATTGGGGGTCTGACCGGGACCGCGCCGGTTGCGATGAAGAGCGTTTCATAGCGGAAGACCGTTCCAGCCGAATCGGTGACTTCCTTATTATCGAAGTCGACGTTGACGGCGTGAGTGCGTACAAGGTCGACGCCGACGTCGGTGACGAGCGAGTCCTTCTTGTAAACCTTCTCGTGCTCGAAAAGCCCCTCGATCGCGTAGGGGATGGCGCAGTAGACCATCGAATACTCTTCCGGCCTGAGCATCGTGATGCTGGTCTCGGACCGCAACTTCTTGAGAACCCGGCTGAAGGTTATCCCGGCTGGTCCGCCGCCGATCACGAGGACGTCTGTTTCTGTTGCCATACGTAGTGGGCTCCCTGCTGGTCGGTATTCGTGCCGCCGTCGGTTCGGCGTCCAGTTTGATCACAACACGCGGATTGTTTGGCAATATGCGTGCCGAGTTGAGAGCCTCTGCGGCGACACGAATATAACCCCCTGATAAGCCGCCGGTTATAGCGGAAGCCGTTCCGCGTGGGGGAGTCTGACGTGGTCCGCGCATCGGCGAGCTCTGCAACGAAACAAACAGAAGTGTTCACCCCGCGTACCTGATCGTCGGCCTCGTGGCGTGATACGGTGGGGAACGCAGCCCGGCAGGACAACTACTCGCGCGGTTCGTGAAGGTCGAATTCCGCCATCCGTTTGTACAGCGTGGTTCTGCTGACATGAAGCTGGCGGGCAGCCTTGGCGACGTTCCATCCCGTAGCTGTCAGCACCGCTCGCACACGCTCCGCGCACACGCCTGCCCGGCCGTGCTCTCGTGAACGAACTGGCGCGTCTTGAGTTCCCGCTGCTACGCCACTGGATTCGCTCTGAAGCAACTCCGGTGGCAGATGCGCGGGACGGATGAGGCCGCGGCGCGCTTTGACGAACGCGTACTCGACAGCGTTCTCGAGTTCGCGCACGTTGCCCGGCCAGGGATAATCGAGCATGAGTGCCAGAGCTTCTTCATCGATCCCGTCGATCGCTCGCCCCGTGCGCTCGCGAAACCTCTCGACGAAATGCTGGGCCAGGAGCGGGATATCATCGCGCCGCCCACTGAGCTTCGGCAGCCGGATCGGCACGACCCGCAGGCGATAGTACAAATCCTGTCGAAACTGTCCGGAGGATACCAGCTCTGCGAGTGATCGATTGGTCGCGGCGATCACTCGAATGTCGACCGCAATCGGCTGCTCGTCTCCCACGCGCTCGATCGTCCGTTCTTGAAGCACGCGCAGCAGCTTGACCTGAATGTTGGGGGATACATCACCGATCTCATCGAGGAAGATCGTACCGCCGGATGCCGTTTCGAAGCGACCTCGCTTGTCGCGGGAAGCGCCTGTGAACGCACCGCGCGTGTGTCCGAACAACTCGCTTTCGAGCAGGCTCTCCGACAAAGCGGAGCAGTTCACGGCCACGAATGGCCCGGCGCCTCTGGGGCCCAGATGGTGAATGGCGCGCGCAACCAGTTCCTTGCCGGTACCGGTGTCGCCCTCGATCAGGACCGTAGCGTTCGAGTCTGCCACTTCCTCAACGAGCTCGAACACGTCCTGGATCGCCTTACTCCTGCCGATGATGTTGTGAAGCCGATAGCGCTCGCCTAGATCACGCCGCAGGTTGACTAACTCGGTTACGTCGCGGAAGATCACGATGCCGCCCCTTGCCTTCCGCTCTCCTGCGCGGAAGACGACGCTGCGCATCGCAAAGACCTTCCGTTGCCCGGTGTGTGTTTCGACGTTCACCTCGTCGAAGCGAGCCGGCTGCCTCTTGGCGATCGACTCCCTCAGGCGGGATCCCTGCGCGCAGATCTCCTCGCCCAAGAGGCAGGGGCATCCGTGTTTCAAGGCTTCGGCTTTGGAAATCTCCAGGAGCCGGCATGCAGCGCTGTTGATACCGATCACGTTGCCGTGATCGTCGAGTGTGACCATGCCCTCGTCGAGGCTGTCGAGGACCGCCTCGAACTCGGCACCGTCCAGCACTTGGTATCTTGGCCGGGCCATAGCATCCGCACCTGGCTCTCTGGGTGACGCCGCAAGCGCTTCACTCGGCACGATTGTAGACAGAAGTGTTCAGCTTGAACATAACGCAGAACAACGTGCTTCTCCTGGTCCCGTCCAACCACCACGAGCCGGTTCGCCATAATCTACTTCATGGCAAAGCATTACGGCAATCCCGCTACCTGCTTCAGTCCGTTGCACGTGGCGCGTGGGTTCACCGCATCGGGATCGGGCGCATCCAAATCCATGGCGGTGGGCGCGGCATCGACTGATTCCCTTCGGTACAGACCCGGCGCGCGGGGCCACGGGCCCCGGTCCATACCGACAACGTCATCCGGCCCTCGTCGAGCGGCCGGTGCCTGGCCCATCCGGCCGATACGCTGGAATCCGCCGTGGACTTGGCCCTATCACCCTCACGTTAGGCCCACCTGCCGCAGATGCCTTTCTTACTAATCCACGAGGCCAATGACCCTCGGCCACGCGCAGCGTTGCCATACGTGTGGTGCGCCGGCGGAAGTTGGCAACGGCTGAGGCAGTGCGCAAGCAGGAGAACATCCCGCTGAGACAACAAGGCTCGGCTCCGCACACGGGCTGAGCTGCGCGACATCGGATTGCAGATGGACGAGCGGCCGCCTGCTCTGCCTGCGCTCTCCGAGCGTCTCCCCGAGACCGACTGATGTCGTGGCCAGGCCGCGTCCATTCTGCGGGCCGTGTGGCTCGCACCTGAGCCAATCGCGTGCTATAAGCGCGGCGAGTGCCGGTGGGAGTCACCCACGCGGCTTTGCTCAAGGCTACGTTACGCGCGGCACCGATCCCATGCTCCAAGAGTATCTCCCAATACGCCGTCTTGCAGGACTGACCCTCGCGGGGCTGCATGTCGTCGTGCTGCTGGCGGGTCTCAGCGTGGTTGGCTACGCACTGGGAGTCAGCATGCAAGCGCTTGGTGCTGCCTCGTCGTTCGCCGAGCTGGCCGCCATCGTAGATGTCGAACGGTGGCTAACGCTGCTGGTCAGCACTGCCATCGTCTGCGTGGTGGCGGTGGCCACAGCAGTGTTGCTGGGTGGCACGTGGGGGGCCCTGATTGCCCGCACAGACCTGCCGGGGCGAACACTGCTCATGGCGGGAGCGGCGCTGGGTGCGTGCATGCCCATCTATGTCAGCGTCGTGTTCATATTCGCGCTCATACCTGCGAGCGCGCTGCCCAGTTCGGCGATTGTCTGCGGCGGGCTGCACGGGCTGCTGCTTGCGCCGCTGGCGACCGTGGTGCTGGCGGTCACGTTTCGCGCGGCGGATCGCGGCCTGGAAGAGCAGGCGTTGCTCGATGCCCGGCGATGGTCGGTGCTGTGGCGGGTGACGTTGCCGCAGGCTGGTTGGGGCATCGCGACGCTCGGCGTGTTGGTGACTTTGCTGGTGGCGACGGACTACACCATCGCCGACATACTCATGGTGCGCACGTTCGCCGAGGAGATCTACACCCAATACGCCCTGGACCATGCGCGCGTCGGACCGCTGACCACATCGGTGCCGGTGTTGCTGACGCTGGCGGTGCTGCTGCTGGTGTTTGTCACACGCTATCGACGGCGCGGCGAAGCCACGGTGTGGCATTTCGGGGCCCGTCCAGACACCATCCGTCTCGGCCGCTGGCGCGGCCCGATCGGGATCGTGGCGCTGCTGGTGCCCGTGCTGCTCGCTGGCGCACCGGCGGTTGTGCTCCTGCGACGCATCGGTTCGCTGCGGGCGTTCTGCTCGGCGGCCTGGCCGTTGCGCTGGGAACTGCTGGGATCGACGTCATTGGCCGTGGTCGGCAGCCTGATCATCGGCAGCAGTGCCGTCGGGTTGGCCTGGTTCGCTGTGCGTGGCGGCCGCTGGCGCTGGGTGGCTTGCGGGGCGGTCCTGCTTCTGTTGGCGTTGCCCGCACCAGTGGTAGGCATCAGCCTGATCGGGATGTTCAATCGTCCGGGCTGTCTGTGGTCAGTCTACGACTCGCCGGCCCTGGTGGTGGTCGGCTACATAGTGCGGTTTCTGCCGGTCGCCGTGGTGCTGTTGTTGCCCGCCGTGCAGCGCGTGCCAATCGAGCTCGAGTTGGCGGCGCGCATCGACGGAGGCGATTGGCTCACGATCCAGCGGCACGTCTACTGGCCGGCGGCGGCGGGAGCAGTGGTGAGCGCGGGACTGGTCGTGGCGATCCTGTGTTTCGCGGAGGTGGGAGCGACGGTGCTGCTGACGCCGCCGGACTGGCCGATGGTGTCGGTGCGGGCATACACGCTGCTGCATTCGGGCGTGTACCGGGATCTGGCGGTGCTCGCAGTTCTGTCGGTTGGCTGTATCGTGGTTCCCTGGCTGGCTCTGGCCTTGCTCCTGCGGCGCAGATTGGTTTCCGCCGCGGGTGTCCAGTGAAGGAGGTTCGTGTGTTGGCAGTGATTCGAACGAGCGTGCTGGTGAGTGCGTTGTTGCCGACCGTTCTGTTGGGCGGGTGCACGCGCGCGGCGCCGCCGGAAGGTGAGGTTGTGATCTACACGGCGCTCGACCGTCAGTTTTCTGAACCGCTTCTCAACGAGTTCACGGCGCAGACCGGCATTCGCGTGCGCGCCAAGTACGACACCGAATAAACCAAGACGGTCGGGTTGGTGAACCAGATCCGCGCGGAAGCCGCGCGGCCACGCTGCGACGTGTTCTGGAACAACGAGATTCTCAACACACTGCGGCTCAAGTCCGAAGACCTGCTGCAACCTTGCCAGCCCGCGCAGGCCGCACACTACCCGGCCCAGTACCGCGACCCGGAGGGCTACTGGTATGGCCTCGCGGCCCGGGCCCGGGTGATCATCGTCAATACCGATCTTGTCGCGGCGGAGAACCTCCCCACGTCGATTGGCGACCTGGCCGACGCACGCTGGCGCGGGCAGGCGGGCATCGCCAAGCCGCTCTTCGGCACCACCGCGTCACACGTCGCCTGCCTCTTTGCCCTACTCGGCGAAGATGAGGCCAAGCGGCTGTTGGGGACGTACCGGGCCAATGACATCCGCATCGTCGCCGGGAACAAGACCTGCGCCGAGATGGTCGGCAATGGCCGGCTGGCGCTTGGGTTGACGGATACGGACGATGCCGTGATCGAGTTGGAGGCCGGGCACCCCGTGCGTATCGTATTTCCCGACGGCGCCGCCGAGCAGATGGGGACTTTGCTGCTGCCCAACACGCTGGCGGTGGTGAAAGGTGCGCCGCATCCCGCGGCCGCGGAGAAGCTGATCGACTACCTGCTCTCACCCGCGGTTGAAGCTCACCTGGCACAGGGGCGTTCAGCGCAGATCCCACTGCATCCGCAGACGTCGGCCCAATCGCGTGTGTGCCGCCTGACGGATCTGCGGCCCATGCCGGTTGACTTCGCCGAGGCAGCCCGGCAATTTTCCGCCGCCGCCGCATACATCGAGGCCGAGTTCCTGGAATGAGGTTGCGCGCGACAGTCTGATGATGGGCCAGCACGAGCGGTGCGCATGTGTGCGGGGCCACTCGCTTTGGTCCACTCTCAGAGCGGCGGTACAATGGCCGTGTTGAGCGCCTTCTCGCGGAGACTCCGCCTTGCCGCCTGACGATAACGACAATCCCGGTGCGGACACACAGCAGCCAGCACCGCCGGAGATTCCTGACAGCTTCATAGCATCGCCGGCCGTGCCGGCATGGGACCGGGTGGATACCCTCATTCTGCTCGGGGTCTTTGCGTTGGCGCTGCTGGTGCGTTTGATTTATGTGCTGCAATTGCGCGCCAGCCCGCTGTTCGACTGGCCCATCATGGATGCGGCTTACCACGACGAGTGGGCCCAGGCCATCGCCGAGGGCAGACCGTTCGTAACGGGTCCGTACTTCCGCGCCCCGCTGTACCCCTGGCTTCTGGGGGCGGTGTACAGCCTGTTCGGAAGGGGCTTCCTGCTGCCACGCTTGCTGCAAATCTGTCTTGGAGCGGCCAGTTGCAGCCTGCTTTATCTGCTGGGACGCAGCACTTTCGGACGAACGACCGGCCTGTTGGCAGCGGTGGCGGCCGCAACATACTGGGTGTTCTGCTACTTCGAGGCCGAACTGCTGATTGTCCCACTGATAGTATTCCTCGACCTGCTGCTGTTGTGCTTAGTGATGTGGGCCGGACACCGGACCGGGCTGCCGCGCTGGCTGCTGGCCGGAGTTGTCCTGGGCCTCTCGGCCATTGCGCGCCCGAATGTCCTCATCTTCGCACCCGTGGTGCTGGTTTGGCTGTTCCTGCGTTGGCGGCGGTCGGCGACGTGGTCGGCCCTGGGGTTTGTTTGTGGTTGCCTGATCCCCGTCCTGCCCATAACGGCGCGCAACTACTTCGTCGGCCACGACCGGGTACTGATTTCGTCGCAGGGCGGAGTGAACTTCTTCATCGGCAACAATCCGCACTCCGATGGCGTCACCGCCGTCGTGCCCGGCACACCGGCCGATTGGTGGGGCGGCTACTTCGAGTCCATCCGGTTGGCTGAGCGCGCCTGTGGTCGCCCCCTCAAACCGTCCGAAGTGTCCCAGTTCTACTTCAAGCAGGGACTGCGCTTCTGGGTCGAACAGCCCGGCGCTGCCGTGGCCTTGCTTCTGCACAAGCTGAAGCTCTTCTGGACGCCGCGCGAACTCGGCAACAACAAGGACCCGCAATTCTTCGCCGACAAGTACACGCCGATCGTGCGCTTCCTACCGCTGGGTTTCGGCCTCATCGCCCCGCTGGGCCTCGCGGGAATGCTGCTGCACTGGCGGCAGGGTGTGCGTCTGCTGCCACTGTGGGGGTTTGTGCTGGTTTACATGGCGGGCGTGGTGGCCTTCTTCGTGAACTCGCGCTTTCGCGTCCCCGTCATTCCGGTGCTGCTGCTGTATTCCGCGGTCGCCGTCGTCTGGGGGGTGCAACGTGCACGCGCCGCAGAGTGGAGTCGGTTGGGGGGCGTGCTCGTCGTGCTGGCTGTGATGGGCCTGCTCTACTGGCGCGTGACGGCGACCGGGCTCGCCGTGAGCGACGCCCACTCGTACCAGACGCTGAGCATGACCCTGCTCGAGCGCGGCCAGCCTGAGCAAGCCATGGCCTACGCCCGCCAGTGGGTCCAGATTGACCCCGCAAACCCCACCGCGCGCGTGGCCCTGGCGCGCATTCTGGATGCCTGTGGCGAGAAGGACGCGGCGATCAGCGAGTTGCGCGGCGTGCTGCGGACCGACCCAATGCACCCCCAGGCGCTCAAGCTGCTTACCACGTTCCTGGCGCAGACGCAGCGGCATGCCGAGGCCATCGGCATCCTGCGGGCCCGGTATAGCGCCAATCCGCACGACATGGGCATCGCCAACCTGCTGGCCTGGTTCCTCGTGACATCGCCCCAGGCCGAACTCCGCAATGGGATGGAGGCGTTTCAGTTGGCACAGGCGGCGAACGCTACCACGCAGGGACGCGTAGTGGAAGTCCTGGACGTGTTGGCTGCCACGCACGCTGAACTGGGGCAGTTTGACGAGGCCTGCCGGATCGCGGAGGAGGCGATCGAACTGGCCAAGACATCGCGGCAAACGGTGCTCGCCCAGAAGATCGCTGCACGCCTGGCCCGGTACCGCGATTATCGCCCCTATCGCGAATAGCGCGTTCCATGCCCTGATATGCCAAGCGGGTTCGAGGCCGGACGACCCGGCACGCGCCAGCCGGGCTGAGGGCAGCCCGGCTGCACCGGTCGCGGTGTGGATGGGCGAGCAATCTGTTCAACCCCCCGCGCGCGCTCCGCGCGGCATTCGGCGCAAAAAGTCACCTCCGCCGAACTGGCGACGGAGGTGACTGAAGCATTTGCTTGCGGATAAGCAGGCCAGAGCGACCCACTCACCCATTCAGGGCTTTTCCTAGCGACGGCGGATCAGCGCCAGGCCGCCGAGGGCCAGCAGAGCAATCGTGCCGGGCTCGGGAACCATGTTCAGCGCGCCGTACAGGTCGGCGTTCGGAGTGCCACCGTACCACCACCAGTGGTAGCCGGTGCCATCCAACTCGATCCAGCCATTGTCGAAGTAGTTGGTGCCAATCGTCGGCGGCGAATCGACGTGCAGCACGCCCGTGCCAGTACCGGCGTAGTCGTAGCACATCCAGACGTCGGGGCCGGCGAAGTTGAGCCCAGCGATATCAACTTGCAGCGTCCAGCCGCCAGCACTCGGGAAGTTGGCGCTGACATTGTAGCCGCCAACAAAGTAGCCCGCGGACGGATAGTAGCCGGGGTTGTTATCGTAGAACTCGATCGGGAAGGTGAACTGGCCGGCGGCGGGAACGACGACGCCGATGTGGAACGCGTTCATCGTCCACGCACCACCAGCCGTCGTCTCGTACAGCTCGCCCTTGTAGACGTCATCGGTCGCGAACGCGGTGTAGTAGCCGTTCGTTGCCCGCTGATCGTAAACAAGGTTGTCATCATTGGCCGGGCCGCCAAGGCCCTGAACCTGGCCGATAACGCTCGGCGTCACTTCGATGCGATCCGCGGCTGCCACCGACAGGCAGAGTCCGAAGATCATCACAAATGCAACTACATTTCTCATCTAGAGGTCCTCCTCCAAGAACCAAACGTTTTCGATGTGGCCGCTGCGCCGGGAAGGATTGCTGGTCCCGGATACTTGTCACTCGTGGCCGGTACAGCGACAACGTAAGAGGCAATCCTGGAAAGCGCTCTTAGTCAGAATGTGCATTCAGGAACTGCCTCACTCCTCCAATGGGTTCAGGCTACCCCCGCAAAGGGCAAAAGTCAAACAAAAGATTCAACCTTTTTGGGGAGCTGACGGGCCAGGGATGGACGCGTCCCATAACGCTAACCTGCCAATTACACAACAGTTGCACAAACACACCGCCCCGGTCCGGTCGACGCCGCAGCGCCGACCGAGCCAGGGCGCGCATATGAAACACGGCTACTTGTCCTGCTCTCTGATACCCATGCCGCTGCGGTCTGGGAAGTCCGGACGCGGCGTGGGGACGTACGGGTTTCGCTCGATTTCCGCGAGCATGTGCTCGATCGCAGCGTCGAGCTGCGGATCCCCGCCCTCGACCATCAACGCCGGATCATCGATCACCTCGATATCCGGATCGACGCCGTGCCCTTCGATGCCCCAGGTGCCGTCGGTCTCATAGAAGGCGAAAGTCGGGGCGCTGGTGTAGCCGCCGTCGATCAGACGCGGGTTCCCGGAGATGCCGACCAAGCCGCCCCAGGTGCGTGTCCCGATCAGCTTGCCGAGGCCGGCGAAGCGGAAGTAGTAGGGGAAGCAGTCGCCGCCTGATCCCGCCAAACCGTTGATCAGCATGCACTTGGGGCCATGATGCGCGTCGTCCGGGCTGGGCGAGGGCCGCCCGTGCCGGCGAGTCCAGTAGTTGGACAGCGGGCGGTTGAGCAGTTCGATGAATCGGCTGGGGATCTGCCCGCCGCCGTTCCAGCGCTCGTCAATGATCAAGGCGGCCTTGTCGCGCTGGCCGTAGAACTGGCGGAAGAGCTCGCGCTGGCCGTTCCCACCAGTATCGGGCACGTAGATGTAACCCACCTTTCCGCCCGACTTCTCTTCGACATAGGCGCGGTTGTGCTCGACCCAGGCGCGGTAGCGTAGCCCACCATCACCGTCCATGAGATCGAGGATGACTTCGCGGGCCTCGTCGTCGATCACCGACTTCTGGCTAACGGTCAGTGTGACGGTGTGTCCGGCCATGCCCTGGAAAGCTGCCCAGGGGTCCTTGCTCATATCGAGCGGGATCTGGTTGACTGCCAGCAGGTAGTCGCCCACGGCTACATCCACGCCGGGTTGGCTCAACGGGCCGCGCGCATCTGAGTCCCACGGTGCTCCCGCGCAGATCCGGCTGATTCGGTAGGCCCCGTCGTGCAGCTCGAAATCGCAACCCAGCATGCCCACCGAGACACTCGGAGCGTGGTCGGTGCCGCCTCCGAAGTAGTACGCGTGCCCGACGTTGAGCTCGGCGATCATCTCGCCGATGACGTAGCTCACGTCGTCACGCGACGCACAGTCGTCGAGCATCTTGGCGTATCGCTTTCGCACGCCTTCCCAGTCGACGCCGTGCATGTTGGCGGCGTAGAAGAACTCGCGCTGCACGCGCCAGGCGTCAGTGAAGACTTGCCGCCACTCGTTGCGGGGGTCGATCGTCGCCCGCAGGCCTTTCAGCGGCATCTTCTTGTCCAGCTTCTGGCCGGCTTTGGCATCGATGAGCGCAAAGCTCCCACCCGTCCGCACCAGCAGCTTCTTCCCGTCGGGCGTCATGGCGTAGCTGCCGGCCCCGGAGACGACGGTCTTCTCCTCGCGCTTGTCGTCCTCCATGTCGAACAGCTTGATGGCCGTTGACTTGCCCGATCCGGGTACGCCGCGGCTGACGTAGATCAACTGGTTCTTGTCGTTGACGGACAGGCCACCAAAGTGCCCGCGGGCGACCGGAAGCGCCAAGCCGCGCTGCTCGAAGCCGTCCAGGTCGATCTCGACTTTCTTGTCGGCGTCCTTGTCCTCCTTCTCTGCCTCCTCCTCCGGGACATCCGTGCTGGTGCGGGTTCCGCTGAAGGTGGCGGCGAAGTCTTCGCCGGTCACGGTGCCCGAGATCGAGCCATCCTCGATCTTGGCCGCGACTGCGAATGTCTCCGCACCGTCTTCGGTGGTGACTTCCATGTCGAAGTTCAGCTCGCCCGTGGCCGCGTCGTACGAACCATCCGAGATGTTGCCCGTGTACGGCCCGGCGCTCATCGTGCCTTTGACCGAACCGTTGCTGAGTCGGAGGGTCAGCGTGAAGGGCAGCCCCTCGGGCGGGAGTTGCTCGCCGCCCTTAACAGTACCCTCCCACACGCCGCTGACACCGTCGTCATCAGCTTTGTCTTTCTTTTCATCTTTGTTGTTTTCGTCGGCGTCCTGGTCTTCGTCAGCGGGCGACCCGTCCTGGGCGTCCTGGTCACCCTCCTTGTCTTTCTTGTCCTTGTCCTTCTGGTCCTTGTCTTTCTCTGCGTCTTCGTCCTTGTCGTCCCAGGTTTCCTCGTCGCTTTCGGGGGCCCAGGGGTACTTGGTATCCGCCTTGAGCGGCACAGCCAGCAGCAGGTGTGTGCCGACGTAGACGAAGCTCGAACCGACGTCCTCGTAGATTGGCCCGTCGAAGCTGCGGGCGCTGGCGTAGAAGAGGTATTCGCCCTTGCGGTCGAAAGTGGGCGAGAAGTCGCTGAAGAACCCGCTGGTCACCTGGTGTTTCTCACCGGACTCGACGTTGTACAGCCAGATCGCGCGTTGCGTATTGTCGCCGGCCTTGGCGTACGTGAGCCAGTTTGAATCGTGCGACCAATTCGCGTCCAGCGGCCGTCCCCAGGGATCCTCGTCGACCAGGCGGGTCTCGTCGCCTTCGAGCGTGTGCAGGTACAAAGCTCCGCTGTTGTCGCTGAAAACAAAGCGCTTTGAATCCGGCGACCAGTTCGCGCCGTAGCGGAACCGCTGCCCGTCGCTGGTGAGTTGGCGTGTCTCGCCTTTACCGTCTGACTGCGTGATGTAGAACTCATACTCGCCGGTCGCGTCCGAAAGGTAGGCGATCCACTTCTTGTCCGGACTCCAACTCGGGCTGCGCTCGGCAACGCCATCGGTGCGGGTCAGGTTCCGCGCCGGGCCATGCTCGACCGGGGTGGTCCAGATGTCGCCGCGTGCCTCCAGCACGGCACGTTTGCCGGATGGCGAGACGTCCCAGCCATCAATGCGGTCCTTGACGTCGTGCGTCTGCGGTCGCAGCTTGGGCCGGTCCCCCGGAATGCTGACTTCCACGATCCGGGCCTTCCCGGTTTGCAGATCGAGCAGGTACAGATCGGAGCCGTTCTGAAAAACTATCTCGCCTCGGCCGTCGGGACCGGGCCCCATGGCCGGCCACTTGACGTCGAACTCCTTGAAATGGGTCACCTGCGTGCGCGTGCCGGTACCGGTGATGTAGGTCCAGATGTTGAGGCGGTGATTCTCGTCCGCGTCGGAGAGGTAGTAGATCGCCTCGTCATGCCACATCGGCAAGGCATCCGTCCCCTCCCAATCGGTGATCTTCCGCGAAACATGGTCCTTCAGATGGAAGAGCCAGATATCGGTAGCCATGCCGCCGCGATAGCGTTTCCAGGTGCGCGACTCGCGCGAGTGG
Organism: Planctomycetota bacterium; assembly: GCA_018814045.1. GTDB lineage: Bacteria > Planctomycetota > Phycisphaerae > UBA1845 > Fen-1342 > JAHJAR01. Next base: position 25,032 of record JAHJAR010000131.1, read on the forward strand.
GGCGTGTACGCCAGCCATTCGCCGGTCTTGTTGACCGCCCCCATCGCACCGTAGGGCACTGGCATCTTCTCCGGCATGCCGCCCAGCGCCGCTACGCTGTATAGCTCGGTGGCGCGCGGATAGAGCCCCAGACCGCCCGCGTGGAAGATCAAGCGTCCGTCCTGAGTCCAGTCGCACAGGAACTCGCCGGCCGGATGATGCGTCACGCGCAGCGGCTGGCCGCCGTTCAGCGGAATCGTATAGATGTCGCGGTTGCCGTCGTAGTTGCCGACGAAGGCGATCGTCTGTCCATCGGGGCTGAAGCGCGGGACGAGTTCCTGGCCGTCCGGGCTGGCCAGCGGGATAGCCGTACCGCCCGCGCGGGGCACCAGCCACAAGTCGTTGGCATAGGAGAAGACGATGTGGCTCGCGCTCACGTCGGGGTAGCGCATCATGCCGGCGTGGGGACGCGTGTCGGCCCACGTGGTCGGCGCGAGTGCCAGCAGGCCCAGGGCGGCCAGCGCCAGTGTCAGGCAAGGGGGGATCCGGTGAGCGCTGCGCATCGTGTCTCCTTTCTCGGCGTGGGGAATGCCCCGGCTGGCATTGTTCCAGCGCGTGGCGACAGCACTCGCTCAGTATAGGCAGAGACGATACCGCCACACCCGGCCCGACAAAAAACCACAACTCGCCTATCATACCGATCCCAGATAGAAGTCGCGCACGCGGATGTAGCGGCCGGGCCCTGCACCGGCCGTAGCTTCCCCGGCTCAGAAACGGCCGGTGCAGAACCCGGCCGCTACCTTTGAGAGCGCAACTTCTACGTGGAATCCGTATCAGTCCGCCGGGCGTCGCGAGCAGCGCTGGCGCGCGAAGTCCTCTGCGCACTTACGATCGTGTAGAGCCTATCCCACAACTCTTGTGGCACCGCAACAGCTCACCCATCTGCAATGCTGGCGCCGGTGGCGGCGGGAGGTGGCCGGTTTGGAGGTAGGCTCGCAGGGCGGCGGTGATCGTCTGGAGTGGGTCGTGCCCGCCCAGCCGCAGCGGGCGGTAGATGCTCATCAGCACCGCCTGCGTGCGGGCCCCGCGCTCGGAGCGGTTGGACTGACTGTTCTTGCGCAGAATCACCGCCGGCTGGAATGCCGCCACCCCGTTTTCCCCCTCGTGCGTGCGACCGCATCGTCCGATGGGACGCTGGCGTCTGGTATAGCGAATTGGTGCGTCTGCGGCCGCACACTACGGTTACGCCTGGGATACCGGCGGATTGTCATCCGCTGCGAAACCGGCGGGCAACGCCGCCACGATCCTGGCCGTGTCAATGCTGACGCGCACCACCTGCCCGACCAGGCGCACGATGTACTCCGGATCGTCGGGGTTGTTGGGATCGGAGCGGATGCCGCTGCGTTTGTCCTCTTTGATGCGGTATTGGTCGATCACCCACTCCAGCGCGCTGCGGTTGCCCAGGCGATAGTCGAACACCTCGGGCGGAATCCCGCCCAGCGTGAGCGAGTCGTTGACCATCAGTGACTTCTTGTCC